>NZ_JBHSBP010000099.1:0-340488 GCF_042650725.1 Micromonospora sp. GCM10011541 | reverse complement strand
ACGGCGCCTCCTGAGTTCGCGACTGCGGGGCTCGCAGGACCGGCTCACTCCTCGCGCTCACGCCCGCTCCTTCCGCCGGCCCAGCATCCGCAGGTAGACCAGCGCGATGACCAGGTTGATCAGCAGCATGATGAACGAGATGGCCGCGCCGAAGCCCAGCTCGCCGCCGGAGAGCGCCACCTTGTAGACGTAGACCGCCAGCACCTCGGAGCGCTGCTCGGGGCCGCCCGCGGTGATCAGGAACGGGGTGAAGTCGTTGAACGTCCAGAGGCTGATCAGCAGCAGGTTGGTCAGCACGTGGCCGCGGATGCGCGGGAAGACCACGTCGCGCAGCTGCTGCCAGGTGGACGCGCCGGCCAGCCGGGCGGTCTCCAGGTGCGAGCGGGGCACGTTCTCCAGCGCGGCGGCGTAGAGCATCATCGAGAACGCGGTACCCCGCCAGGTGTTGAAGATGACGATCGACAGCATCGGATGGTCGAGCAGCCAGGCCATGCCGGGCGTGCCGAGCAGCGCGTTGAGCGTGCCGGCGTCCCGGTCGAGCAGGGCGATCCAGAGGAAGGCGACGACCGAGCTGGGCAGGATCCACGACAGCAGGACGAACGCCTCGACCACCCGGCGCAGCGGGCCCCGCCGGTCGCGCAGCGCGAAGGCGATGGCGAAGCCGAGGCCGGCCTGGCCGAGCACCGCCGAGCCGAGCACGAACTGCAGGGTCAGCAGCAGCGACGCGCGGAAGCGTTCGTCGGTCAGCGCCCGGGTGTAGTTGTCGAGTCCGACGATCTCCGGGTTGGCCGCGGCCAGGCCGGTGAGCCGGTAGTTGGTGACACCCAGGTAGATCGTCCAGGCGGCCGGCACCACGAGGAAGAGCAGGATCAGCACCATGCTCGGGACGAGGAACCCGGCGGCGCGGGTCCGGCCCAGCCCGGCGGCGTCGGGGGCGGGGGAGGCGCCCGTGTCCGGGCGCGCTCCCCCGACCGTCTCGTCAGGACGAGACGTTACCTGGACCACCGACGATCCCTTCGACCTTCTTCTGGTACGCCGTGGCGGCCTCGTCGACGCTCTTGCCCGACGCCGCGGCGGCGGTCGCCTCCTGCAGTGCCACCGACACCTGCGGGTAGACCGCCAGCGGCGGCCGGTACGCGGTCAGCGGCAGCACCTTCTCGGCGACGAAGTTGAGCATCGGGTCGCCCGCGAGGACCTCCTTGTTGACGTCCATCCGGGAGGTGATCCGCGCCGCCCCGGCGAGCTGCGCCTTGGTGGCCTCCGCCGAGTGCATGAACGCCAGCAGCTCGAACGCCTGGGACGGGTACTTCGAGTTCGGGTTCAGCACGTCGACGCCGCCGCCGGACATGCTCACGAAGTCCTGCCCCCGGATGCCCGCGCCGGGCTGCTTGGCCGGGATCATCGCGTACCCGACGGTGCTGTCCCGGTCGGGCATCTTGGCGATGCCGTCCTTCGGGTTGATGACGCTGCGCCAGAAGTAGTCGCCCTCGCCGAGGATGCCGATCTTGCCGGCGGCGAACTCCTCGAAGGACTTGTCCCGACCCTTGGCCTCCTGCTGGAGCTTCGGGTCGCCGAGGCCGCCGCCGTAGACCTTGGTGTAGAAGTCGAGCATGTCCTTGACCGGCTGGTTGGCGCCGGCCCACTTGCCGTCCTTCCAGATCTCGCCGCCGGCGCCGACCAGCAGCGGCAGCGCGCCCTGCATCGCGGTCGCCTCGCCCATCGCGGTGCCGGCGTTGATCTGGATCGGCGTCACCCCGGGCAGCGCCTTGAGCTTGGCGCCGGCGTCGAGGATCTCCTGCCAGCTCTTCGGTTGCCAGTCGGCGGGCAGGCCGGCCTGGGCGAAGAGCTTCTTGTTGTAGTAGAGGACGCGGCCGTCGGTGCCCTGCGGGATGCCGTACCGCTTGTCGTCGAACGTGCCCAGGCCCTGCACGCTCTCCGGGATCTGCGACCAGCCGTCCCACTTCTCGGCCTGGTCACCGGCCACCTCGGACAGCGGCTTGAGGTATCCGGCCTGGGCGAACTCGCCGACCCAGATGCCGTCGACGGACACCACGTCGGCGCCGCCCTTGGAGCGCAGGTCCAGCGCCAGCTTGGTCTTGTACTGCTCGTCGTCGACCCCGCTGGGCACGAACGACACCTTGGCGGTTACCCCCTTGGCCTTCTGGGCCTCGACGAACCGGGGGATCACCCACTTCTCGATCCACTCGGCGCCGGTGGCGTTCTTGCCGCCGGCGATGGCGTTGGCGGCGATGGTGAGGGTGATGTTCTTGGCGTCCTTGCCGGCCGGCTCGTCGCCTCCACCGCAGCCCGTGGCGGTGAGGGTGACGGCGGTGAGCGCGGCGAGCACACCCGTGACGCGTCTCGACGTGACTGACATGGGTTGTTCCCTTCGCAAGGAGAGACTTCGAAGAGACTCGCGGGTCGCCCGCCGGCTGCAGGTCCATGCCGGCGGTGCTTGTCGGCCACAATGTCATGACAGCCTGACGACGTAAATACCTGTCACTGAAATGAGCCGGAAACAGGCGCGTCACCGCTCGGCGACGGTCACCTCCAGCGCGTACCGGGAGGCCCGGTAGATGTGCGCGCCGTGCTCGACGTAGCGGCCCTGGTCGTCGTACGCCGTCCGGGTCATGGTCAGCAGCGGGGCGCCGCGCCGCTCGCCGAGCATCTGCGCCTCCGCCGCGGTCGCGGCCCGGGCGCCGATCCGCTGCTGGGCGCCGCGCACCCGCAGGCCGGCCGCGCGCAGGATCGCGTACAGGCCCCGGCTCTGCAGGCCGTCCAGGGTGAGCCGGACCAGGTCGAGGGGGAGCCAGTTCTGCATCACCGCGAGGGGCTCCCCGTCGGCGAAGCGCAGCCGGCGCAGGTGCTGCACCTCGCTGCCCGCGGCGACCCCGAGCGCGGCCGCCACCGGCGCCGGGCAGGCCACGGTGGCCAGTTCGAGCACCGAGGTGGACGGCTGCCGCCCGGCCCGGGCCAGGTCGTCGTGCAGGCTGGTCAGCTCGACCGCGCGGCGCACCTCACCCCGGACCACCTGGGTCCCCACGCCCCGACGGCGGACGATCAGTCCCTTGTCCACCAGGTGCTGGATGGCCTGCCGGACGGTGGGCCGGGACAGTCCCAGCCGGTCGGCGAGCTGCAGCTCGCTGTCCAGCCGGTCGCCCGGTGCCAGGTCACCGCGCTGGATCGCGGCGCTGAACTGCTCGGCGACCTGGAAGTAGAGCGGGACCGGGCTGCTCCGGTCGACCACGATCTCGGGGCCGGTCACGGGGACCTCCTCGTCACGGTTGCCCAGGGGGTCGGGGGCGCGTCGATGGGCGCCACTGTACCGAAGTGGTCACCGAGCGCGCCCGCCGGATGTCAGGACAACACATTGACACAACTCGCGGCCACTGTTACCAATCAGGGACCAGGATCGAGGTGGCGGTCACGCCGTCGCCGGCCCGGACAAAGGACGCCGCATGCTCGATGTGCTCACCATCGGCCGGGTCGGAGTGGACATCTATCCGCTGCAGATCGCCACGCCGCTGGCCGAGGTCGAGACGTTCGGGAAATTTCTCGGCGGCAGTGCCACCAACGTCGCGGTCGCCGCCGCCCGGTACGGGCTGCGCGCCGGGGTGGTCACCCGCACCGGCGCCGACGCCTTCGCCGACTACGTGCACCGGGCGTTGCGGGACTTCGGCGTCGACGACAGCCAGGTGCGACCCGTCGCCGGGCTGCCCACCCCGGTGACGTTCTGCGAGATCTTCCCGCCGGACCACTTCCCGATCTGGTTCTACCGCACCCCCACCGCCCCCGACCTGCAGATCCACCCCGACGAGCTGGACCTCGCCGCCATCGTGGCCGCCCGGGTCCTCTGGATCACCGGCACCGGGCTCTGCCAGCAGCCCAGTCGGGACGCGCACACCACCGCGCTGGCCGCCCGCGGCGGCCGCCCGCACACCGTCCTGGACCTCGACTACCGGCCGATGTTCTGGCCCGACCCGGCCGCCGCCACGGCCGCCTACGCCGAGGCGCTGCCCCGGGTCACCGTCGCCGTCGGCAACCTCGACGAGGTCGAGGTGGCGGTCGGCACCCGGGACCCCGAGCAGGCCGCCCGGCTGCTGCTCGACCGCGGGCCGCGGCTGGCCGTGGTCAAGCTCGGCCCGGACGGGGTGCTCGCCAGCACCGCCGAGCGCACGGTCCGGGTGCCGCCGGTGCCGGTGGCGGTGCTCAACGGGCTCGGCGCCGGGGACGCCTTCGGCGGCGCCCTCTGCCTGGGCCTGCTGCGGGACTGGCCACTGGAGCGGACGCTGCGCTTCGCCAACGCCGCGGGCGCCATCGTGGCGTCGCGGCTGGCCTGCTCGTCCGCCATGCCAGACGAGGCCGAGACCGAGGCGCTCGCCGCCCGGGCGGAACCGGCCCCCGCGACGGAAGGAGACCGGTGAGCACCGACTACGAGGCGTTGACCCTCACCCGCGCGCACCGGCCGCAGGCGATCGCCGAGGCCGCCGCCGGGCGGACCCGCCGACCCTGGCCGGACCACGGCCGGCCGCTCTTCCTGATCGCCGCCGACCACCCGGCCCGGGGCGCCCTCGGCGTCCGGGACCGGCCGATGGCCATGGCCGGGCGGGCCGACCTGCTCGACCGGCTACGACTCGCGCTGTCCCGGCCCGGGGTCGACGGGGTGCTCGGCACCCCGGACGTCCTGGAGGACCTGCTGCTGCTCGGCGCGCTGGAGGACCGGCTGGCAATCGGCTCGATGAACCGCGGTGGCCTGTTCGGCGCCGCGTTCGAGCTGGACGACCGGTTCACCGCGTACGACGCCGACAGCATCGCCGCGATGGGCTACGACGGCGGCAAGATGCTCTGCCGGATCGACCCGGCCGACCACGGCACGGCCTCCACGCTGCAGGCCTGCGCCCGGGCGGTCAGCGCCCTCGCCGCGCACCGCACGGTGGCGCTGGTGGAGCCGATGTGGGTGGGGCGCACCGACGGGCGGGTCCACGTCGACCTGACGCCCGAGGCGGTGATCAAGAGCGTGAGCGTCGGGCAGGCACTCGGCACGACCTCGGCGTACACCTGGTTGAAGCTGCCGGCGATCGACGAGATGGACCGGGTGATGGCCGCGACCACCCTGCCCGTCCTGCTGCTCGGCGGCGACCCGACGGAGGCCCCCGACGTGGTCTACGCCCGCTGGCAGCGGGCGCTGCGCCAACCCGGCGTCCGCGGGCTGGTGGTCGGCCGGGCGCTGCTCTACCCGCCGGGCGACGACGTGGCCGCCGCGGTCGACCTGGCCCACTCGCTGCTGCCGACGCGGCAGGAAGCATGACCGGGGAGCTGCACCTGCCCTGGGGTACGACGGCCCAACCGCCCTGGGCGCTCGAGCTGACCCCCGCACGGGCCGGCTGGACGTACGCGGGACTGCGGGTGCTGGACCTGCCCGCCGGCGGCGTGGTCACCTTCGCCACCGGCGACGAGGAGATGCTGGTCCTGCCGCTGGCCGGGGCCGCCACCGTCCGCTGCGACGGGCTGCGTATGGAGCTGGCCGGTCGTGCCTCGGTCTTCGCCGCGGTCACCGACTTCGCCTATCTGCCCCGGGACGCGACGGTGACGGTCCGGGGCGAGGGGCGCTTTGCGCTGCCGTCGGCCCGGGCCACCCGCCGGCTGTCGCCGCGCTACGGCGCGGCCCGGGACGTGCCGGTGGAGCTGCGCGGCGCCGGGCCGGCCAGCCGGCAGGTCAACAACTTCTGCGCCCCGGAGGCCTTCGACTGCGACCGGCTGGTCGCTGTGGAGGTGCTCACCCCCGGCGGCAACTGGTCGTCCTACCCGCCGCACAAGCACGAGGACGACCGGGTCCACGACGGCGGCCGGGTCGAGGCGGCGCTGGAGGAGATCTACTACTTCGAGGTGTCCGGGGCGGCGCCGGGCGACGGCGGGGGACCGGTCGGCTACCAGCGGGTGTACGGCACCGACCGGCGGCCGATCGACGTCCTCGCCGAGGTGGGCAGCGGCGACCTGGTGCTCGTCCCGTACGGCTACCACGGCCCGTCGATGGCCCCGCCCGGCTACCACCTCTACTACCTCAACGTCCTGGCCGGCCCCGGCCCGGACCGCACCATGGCGTGTGTGGACGACCCACGACACGGCTGGATCCGGGGCAGCTGGGCCGACCAGCGGGTCGACCCGCGGCTGCCGCTGACCGGCCCGGCCCGGGGAGGCGACTGATGCGGACGCTCACGGTGGCGCAGGCCCTGGTGGCCTTCCTCGCCCGGCAGTGGTCCGAACGCGACGGCCGGCGGCGCCGGCTGATCCCCGCCTGCTTCGGCATCTTCGGCCACGGCAACGTCGCCGGGCTCGGCGAGGCCCTCGCCGGCGCCGCCGCCGCAGGCGTCGACCTGCCGTACCGGTTGTGCCGCAACGAGCAGGGCATGGTGCACACCGCCGCCGCGTACGCCCGGATGACCGACCGGCTCAGCACCCTGGCCTGCACCACCTCCATCGGCCCGGGCGCGACCAACCTGGTCACCGGAGCCGCCGGCGCGACCATCAACCGGCTGCCGGTGCTGCTGCTGCCCGGCGACATCTTCGCCACCCGGGCGGCCAACCCGGTGCTGCAGGAGCTCGAGGACACCCGCTCCTACGACGTGAGCGTCACCGACGCGCTGCGCCCGGTCTCCCGCTACTGGGACCGGATCAACCGGCCGGAACAGCTGCCGGCGGCGCTGCTGGCCGCCATGCGGGTGCTCACCGACCCGGTGGAGACCGGCGCGGTCACCCTCGCCCTGCCGCAGGACGTGCAGGCCGAGGCGTACGACTGGCCGGAGGAGCTGTTCGCCGACCGCGTCTGGCACGTGCCGCGCCCCCGCCCCGACGAGGGGGCCGTCCAGCGGGCCGCCCGGATCGTCACCGCGGCCCACCGGCCGGTCCTGGTGGCCGGCGGCGGCGTCATCTACAGCGGCGCGCCGGACACGCTGCGCCACTTCGCCGAGCGGCACGGCGTGCCGGTGGTGGAGACCCAGGCGGGCAAGGGCGCCCTGCCCCACGACCATCCCCTCGCCGCGGGCGCGGTCGGGGTCACCGGCACCGCCGCGGCCAACGAACTCGCCGCGAACGCCGATGTGGTGATCGGCGTCGGCACCCGGTACAGCGACTTCACCACCGCCTCCGGCACCCTCTTCGGCGACGCCCGGTTCGTCAACCTCAACATCACCGGCTTCGACGCCGCCAAGCTGTCCGGCGTCCAGGTCGTCGGGGACGCGCGGGAGAGCCTGACCGCGCTGAGCGCGGCCTGCGCCGACTGGGCGACGCCGGCCGCGTACCGGTCGACGGTCGCGGACCTGGGCGCCCGGTGGGCGGCCGTGGTGGACCGCGCCCGGCACGCCGACCCGCAGGCGCCGCCGACGCAGGCGGCGGTCATCGGCGCGGTCAACGACGCCGCCGGCCCCCGCGACGTGGTGGTCTGCGCGGCCGGGTCGATGCCCGGCGACCTGCACAAGCTGTGGCGCAGCGCCGACCCCAAGGCCTACCACGTCGAGTACGGCTACTCGTGCATGGGCTACGAGATCGCCGGTGGGATCGGGGTGAAGCTGGCCGCGCCCGACCGGGAGGTCTTCGTGCTGGTCGGTGACGGTTCCTACCTGATGCTGCCGAGCGAACTGGTCACCGCGGTGGCCGAGGGCGTCAAACTGGTCGTGGTGCTGGTCGACAACCAGGGGTTCGCCTCGATCGGGCGGCTGTCGGAGAGCGTCGGCGCGCAGCGGCTCGGCACCGCCTACCGCGACCGCGCCGGTGCGCCGCTGCCGGTCGACCTCGCGGCGAACGCGGCGAGCCTCGGCGCGGAGGTGATCCGGGCGACCACCATGGCCGAGCTGCGGGCGGGTCTGGACGCGGCGAGGGCGGCGCACCGCACGACGGTCGTGCACGTGTCGACGGACCCGATGGAGGCCGGGCCGGACGGCGGCGCGTGGTGGGATGTGCCCGTCGCCGAGGTCTCGGCCACCGCGGCGGCGCAGACGGCCCGGGCCGCGTACGAGGCGGGGCGCAAGGCGCGCCGCGCGCACCTGCACCCGTCCTGACCCACGTCGGCGCGGGCCACCGCGGACCCGGTGTCCTCGGTACACTGCCGCGATGCACCGGTCCCGGGTCCACGCCCTGATCATCGACGTGCCGCAGGTCGCCGCGGCGCAGGCCGCCGACTTCTGGTCCGCCGCGCTCGGTGCCCCGCCCCGGCACCTCGCCGACGAGCCGGAGTTCACCAACCTGCCGGACGTCGTGCCCGACCTGGTCACCGCGATCCAGGCGGTCGACGACGCGCCGCGCTACCACCTCGACATCGAGACCGACGACGTGCAGGCCGAGGCGGACCGGCTGCGCGGGCTCGGCGCCACGCCGGTGTCCCGGTGGCAGGAGTGCCATGTGCTGCGTGCCCCCACCGGCCACCTGCTCTGCGTCATCCCGGTCGTCGGCGACCCGGCGGGGTTCGCGGCGACCGCCCGGCGCTGGGACTGATCGTCCGACGGGCGACGCCCCGACCGCCGGGACGGCGGCCGGGACGTCCACAGTGTCGGGTCATCCGGTGTACGGCAGGGTGACCTTCGACCGGTTGCCGGTGCCGAGGCTGGTCGGCGTGCTGCCGATCGCGTTCCAGACCTCGACCTTCACCGTGCCGCCGGCCAGGTTCCCGAGCGTGCCCGCGGCCGAGTACAGGCCCTTGGCCTCGGTGTAGTGCTCCCAGCCGTCGACCGGGTCGGTGGCGAAGTAGTGGTACGTCTCCACCCGGTCGAAGCTGCCGTCGCCGGTCAGGTCATAGGAGACCCGCACGTGGGTGCCGTCGCCCACCCCGGTGCCGGAGTCGAGGAACAGGTCGAACCGGGTCTGCCCGCCGGAGTACGTCGCGTTGACCCCGGTGGCGGTGTAGACCAGCGGGTTGTGCGGCGTACCCACCCAGTTGCCGTTGGCGGCGGCGACGGTCGCTGTGCCCGCGACCCCGGCCGTGCCGGACAGCTGGCTGGTGCCCTGTAGGTACAGGTTCGCGGCGAAGCCGGTCGGCGGCGGGGTGGTGGTGGGCGCCGTCCCGGTGTACGGCAGCACCAGCTGCGACTGGTTGCCGATGCCCAGGCTGGTCGCCGCGCCACCGATGGCGTTCCAGACCTCGACCTTCACCGTGCCGCCGGCCAGATTCCCCAGCGTGCCGGCGGCCGACTTCAGCCCCTGCGTCTGCCGGTAGTGCTCGACCCCGATGACCGGGTCGGTGGCGAAGTACTGGTACGTCTCCACCCGGTCGAAGCTGCCGTCGCCGGTCAGGTCGTACGACACCCGGGCCTGCACCCCGTTGCCCACCGCTGTGCCCGCGTCGACCGCCAGGTCGAAGCCGGTGGCGCCGCCGGTGTAGGTGCCGGTCAGCCCCGTGGCGGTGAACACCTGCGGGTTGGTCGGCGTGCCGTCGTGGGTGCCGTTGGCCGCGGCCACCGACACCGTGCCGGCCGCGCCGGCCGTGCCACCCAGCGCCCCGCCGGAGAGCAGGTACTGCGTCGGGCTGAGCGGCTGCCCCGGCGGGGTGGTGGGCGATGGCGACGGGCTCGGGCTGGTCGGGGTCGGGCTCGGGCTGGTCGTCGTCGGCGGGCCGGTGGGGACGACCACGCCGCCGGTGGCGTTGCCGCCGCTCCAGGTCAGCGCCCCGGAGGTGGCGGTCTTCCCGGCCGGGACGACCAGCTTCGTACCGTCGGAGAAGGTCACCGTCAGCGGCGCGGCGGTGATGTTCGACGCCACGTAGGTGCGCGCGCCGCCCTTGGCGAACACCTTCGCCAGCGGGTGGCTGGCGGTGACGGTGGTGTCCACGGTGCCGAGCGCGGCCAGGTTGCGGATCCAGTGGAAGGTGTGCGCCTTGCTCTCGCCCTCCTCGCTGGTGAAGGTGCTGTTCGCCCGGAAGTTCGACAGCGCCCGGTCGCCGTCACCGAGGGCCAGGAACTCCCAGATCACGTCCTGCCAGACAGTTGGCGGTCCGCCGTTGTTGGTGACCAGCTCGTTGTAGTTGGCGGTCACGTAGGCCGGGTCGTCGCCCAGGTAGAAGTGGCCGCCGGTGATCGGCAGCATGTTGATGCCCTGGATCATCTCCGGGTCCGCGGAGAACCAGGTGGAGTACGACGCGCCGTCGCCCCAGACCATGCCGACGGTCCGGTGACCGAAGGCGGAGGGGAAGTTCGCGTCGCGCACGTCGAACCAGTACTCGGAGATCGCCGCGGACTGGGTGGTCCAGATGTAGACACCGGCGTCCCGGACGGCGGTGTCGCCGGTCGCCTGGCCCCACTGGATCAGGGCGTTGGCGAAGTTCATCCCCTCCGACGAGGACTCCTGGTTGTTGCCGGCGAAGAAGGCGGCGTGCCCGGAGGCCCAGTCGTGGCCGGCGTAGATGTCGAAGTCCCGCAGGTAGGGGAACCGGGCGTCGGCGCGGTCGTAGTTGTTGGCGTCGCGGATCAGCAGGTCGACCATGCCGCCGTACTGGGCGTCGGCCGCCCAGGCGGGGTCGAACTTGGCGACGGTCGCGGCGGCGGCGACGAAGTAGCCGTAGTGGAAGTGGTGGTCGTTGAGGTCCTCGTCGGAGAGGTACGAGGCGGGGTATCCGATCAGCGTGCCCCAGTTCCGGTCGTAGTAGAAGAGCTGGCCGGTCTCCCCGGAGCCGGCGGTCAGCCAGTTGGTGAGCCGGGTCTTCATGGCGTTCACCGCCGCGTTGCGCACGGTGGTGAGGCCGAGTTGGTCGGCGATCTCGGCGATGCGCGCGGCCCGGCCGAGGCCCTTGCCCGCCCAGTAGGTGTCCTGGCCGCTGACCCCCTCCGGGTTGGCCAGTTCGGCGTTGAGGTGGTTGGTGACGGTGGTCAGGTCGGCGCCGGAGGAGTCGCCCACCGCGGGCACCTCCGGCAGCACGCCGGTGTACCTCATGCTGGTGGTGAAGGACGAGACGCCGGTGAGCGTGCGCATGGCGCCGCGCGGCGAGACGTACGTCGGGGTGATCGGGGTGCCGCCGGCGAGGCTGCGCCACTGGTGCGGGTAGAGCGACACCACGGTCCTCGTCTCGGTGCCCTCGCGCGGGGTGGTGGTGAACGCGTACGTGGTGCGTACCGTGCCGGTGGCCGGGTCGTACGCGTAGGTCATCCTGGTGCCGGTGACGTGCGCGTGGGCGTACCTGCCGTATTCGGCGGCGAGGGCGGCCTTGTCGGCGCCGCCGGGCAGGACGGCGACGGAGAAGTAGCCCTTGCCGCCCAGCGTGGAGCTGATGCCCGTGCCGGCCACGGTCCAGCTCGCGCCGGTCGGCGCGTACGCCACGTAGTCGTGGCCGCGGACGGTGAAGCCGATCATCGCGCCGGAGTTGGCCCAGACGGTGGGCGCCGCGGCGGCGGTGATCTGCGCGTTGCCGCCGGTGATCCGGTAGTAGCTGAACGGCAGGCCGTGGCCGATGGTGGCTCGCATGGTGCGCGCGCCGTCGGTCCAGTCCGCGGTGACCGTCCAGTCGGTCCAGTCGGCGGCCTTGACGACCGGGGCGCCGAGCCCGGCCACCCCGACCCGGATGTCTTCGGTGTACGGGAAGTGGTATTCGCCGACCCCGGTGGCGGTGCCGCTGATCGCCGGTGTGGTGGTGTACGACAGGCCGAGCCCGTTGGTCTCCGCGTGGTACGCAAGCGGGTGGGCGTGCAGGTTCTCGCTGGTGGCGCAGTTGTTGCGCTTCCAGAGCAGCGACGACCACCAGTCGTTGGTCGGGATCGCGCCGGTGGGGGCGTCGGCGGTGACGAAGAGGCGCGGGTTGGTGCTGATCTCGCCGCAGCCCTTGGGCAGCGCGGTGCCGGGCGGGCGGGTCTCGGTGAAGCTGCCGGCGCCGACGGTGCCCGCCTCGGCGGTGCCGCCGCCGATCACGACGACGCCGAGGCCGCCCGCGGCGAGGAGAGCGGCGGTGGCGAGGGCCAGGGCGCGGACGCCGCCGCCGCGGCGCCGTCCGACGGGGGCCGGGACGGGTGTCGGCCCAGGACGGTCGCCCGGGGAGACGTCCCGGAGGGGGAGGGTCATGGGGGTTCCCCTTCGCAGTCAGGGATCGGGGCACGGGGTGTGCGGAGCCGAGAGAGCGCTCTCTTGAGGAGCGAGGTTAGGTATTGGTTACATCCCCGTCAATGGCTTGTTACGCCAGCGAACGCTCTCCAGGGCTTGCTCGCCGCCTGCCCGCGCGATCCTCGACCCCTCCGGATCAGCGAAGACGGCCCATCGGTAGACCTGGTGACCCGTCCCGCGACCCCTGAAACACGCGAAATAAATCAGCTACCAGGATCACGGCCGGGGCCAGTGGGCCGCGGCCGGATGAGGTCCGGGGCGCCGCGCGCCGGCGGCGTCCCGGTCCAGGTTCGGACGGTCTCAGGCGGCCGACGCCACCGCCGACCCGTCCCGCCGGGCCGCCGGCGCCGGCTGGGTTCGCGGGGATGCGCCCGCCCAGCCGCCCTCCTCCGCATGGCCGTCCCGGTCGGCGGTGTCGGCGGTCGCCGCCGAGGCCGGGCGGCTGGCCGCCTGAGCGGCGCGCATGCCCTCCTGCGCGTTGTTCCAGGCGGCGCAGGGCCAGGCCGCGCCGACGCAGCTCGGGCTGACGCAGGCGCCGTCCTCGTCGGCCTGGTGGGTGTCGGCCACCGCGGTGGCCAGGCCCCACAGCAGCGGGTCGGTCACCTCGACCGGACGGTCGGCCTGGTCTGTGCTTGCTTCGGACATGAAGGTCCCCCCTCTTCGAGCGGCCCCCACCATTTCCAGTTCCGCGGTCGATCAAACCTCCGCCCGTGATCTTTTCGGCGTCCGTGCCGGTCGGCCGCCGGCCGGGCGGCGGCATAGGCTTACCGGTGTGGCGAGGTACTACGACCTGCATCCGGACAATCCGCAACCCCGGGTCCTCCGGCAGGTCGTCGACCTGCTCCGCGACGACGGCCTGATCGCCTACCCGACCGACTCCTGCTACGCCTTCGGCTGCCAGCTCGGCAACCGGGGCGGACTGGACCGGATCCGCGAGATCCGCCGGCTCGACGACCGGCACCAGTTCACCCTGGTCTGCCGGGACTTCGCCCAGCTCGGCCAGTTCGTCAAGGTCAGCAACGCCGTCTTCCGGCTGGTGAAGGCCTGCATCCCCGGCAGCTACACCTTCATCCTGCCGGCCACCGGGGAGGTGCCCCGCCGGCTCCAGGACCCCCGCAAGCGCACCGTCGGGATCCGGGTACCGCAGCACACCGTCACCCAGGCACTGCTGGCCGAACTCGGCGAACCGCTGCTCTCCAGCACCCTGCTGCTGCCCGGCGAGGACGAGCCGATGACCCAGGGCTGGGAGATCAAGGAACGGCTCGACCACCTCCTCGACGCCGTCGTCGACGCCGGCGACTGCGGCGTGGAGCCGACGACCGTGGTCGACCTGTCCGGACCGGAGCCGGAGATCCTGCGCCGCGGGGCCGGAGACACCGCCCGCTTCGAGTAGCCACCGCGCCAATTACCCGGTTCGACCGCGCGTTCCGCACCCGCCGTTCGACCATGTTGGGGCGGCGGCCTACACATGATCCTTCCGTCGCCGCGCCGGCCCCGATCGGATGACGGGAGTACGACGTGAGCGGGCTCGTGCTGATCGCGGTGCTGGGCGTGACGGTGCTCATCGGCACCACGCTCGGCGGCCGGTACAGCGTCGCGCCGCCGGTCCTGCTCATCTCGATGGGTGCCCTGCTCGGGCTCCTCCCGCCCTTCCGGCACGTGGTGCTCGAACCGGACGTGGTGCTCCTGCTCTTCCTGCCCGCGATCCTCTACCGGGAGAGCCTGGTCATCAGCCTGCGGGAGATCCGGGCCAACCTCGGGGCCATCGCCCTGCTGGCGGTGGCCCTGGTGGTGCTCACGATGGTCGCCGTCGCGTACGCCGCGCAGGCCCTCGGGGTCGAGCCGGCGGCGGCCTGGGTGCTCGGCGCGGTGCTCGCGCCGACCGACGCCGCCGCGGTCGCCGGGCTGGCCAAACGGATGCCCCGCGGCATCCTGACCACGCTGCGCGCGGAGAGCCTGATCAACGACGGCACCGCCCTGGTGCTCTTCTCCGTCGCCGTCGGGGTGATCGCCGGCGGCGCGGTGCCCAGCGCGCCCGGCCTGCTGGTCCGGTTCGTCGTCTCCGCCGCCGGCGGGGTCGCCGCCGGCCTACTGGCCGGCGGAGCGTCCGTCCTGATCCGCAAGCACGTCGACGATCCGATGCGCGAGGGCGGGCTGAGCATGCTCACCCCGTTCGTCGCGTTCCTGCTCGCCGAGGCCGTGGACGCCAGCGGCGTCCTGGCCGTCGTGGTCGCCGGCCTGCTGCTGTCGTACGCCGGGCCCCGGGTCATCCGGGCCCGCTCCCGGATCACCGCGTTCGCGTTCTGGGACCTCTCCACCTTCATGATCAACGGCGGTCTCTTCGTGCTGCTCGGCATGCAGATCCCGCGCTCGCTGCGCAGCATCACCAGCCACTCGCCGACGCAGTCGCTCGGCATCGCCGCGGTGGTCACGGCCGTGGTCGTGGTCACCCGGATGGGGTGGCTGCACCTCGCCATCCCCGCCCTGCAGACCCTCGACCGCCGCAAGGGCCGCCGCGCCAGCCAGTTCGACTGGCGGGTACGCACCGCCGCCGGCTGGGCGGGTTTCCGTGGGGCCGTCTCCCTCGCCGCCGCCCTCGCCGTCCCCGTGGCGACCAGCGCCGGCACCCCCGTCCGCGAGCGCGACCTGATCATCTTCGTCACTGTCACCGTCATCGTGCTGACCATGCTGATCCAGGGCACGACGCTGCCCTTCGTGGTCACCTGGGCGCGGCTGATAGGCGACGTGGAGCGGGCGGACGAGGTACGCACGGCCCGGATCCGCGCCACCGAGGTCGGGTTGGCCGCTCTGCCGCAGGTGGCCGCCGAACTCGGCGCGTCGCCGGACGCCGTCGACCGGCTCCGCAGCGACTACCAGGAGCACCTCGACGACGTCCGCAGAGCCGACGACCACCAGACGGCGGAGGAACGCGAGACCGCCCGCCGGCTGCGGCTCGGGGTGCTCGAGCACAAGCGCCGCGAGATCACCCGGCTGCGCGACTCCAACGAGATCGACGACGCGGTGCAGCGGGAGGTGCAGGCGGCCATCGACATCGAGGAGATCCGGCTGCTCGGTCCGACCAGCGAGGACTGACCCGCCAGGCTAGTGCGTGTCCACTAACGTTGGCCGGGTTGGTCGGGGTTGGGGAAATGTCGTACCGGTGGTGTTGGCTTCGGTTCGTGCCTCGCCGTCGGGACCCCGCCTTGCCGCGTGTCGTGCACCGCACCGCGCGTGTCGCGGTGCGGGTGACGCCCGGGCAGCGGCGGCGGTGTTTCGGGCTGCTGCGCTGCGCCGGTGACGTGTGGGCGTGCGTGTTGGAGGTCAACGCGTGGCGGCGCCGCCGCGGCGACGCGCCGCTGGTGGGCTATCAGCAGTTGTGTCGGGAGCTGTCCGGGTCGGGGCCAGGCACCTTCGGAGACCTGGATTCCGTCGGCGCCCGTTCGGTGTTGCGCCGGTTCTCGGATGCGTGGTTCGCGGCGGCGAAGCGCCGCAAGGACGGTGACGTGTCGGCCCGGTTCCCGCGCCGGCGGCGGGGGTTGGTGCCGGTGCGCTGGTATCACGGCACGTTCACCCTCGACGGACTTGCGGGTGCGAGTCCCGACCGCCCGGGGCACATCTCCGTTGTGGGTGCGTCTGGCGCGGGAGGTGCCGTATCCGGCCGAGCAGGTCCGGTCGATCACCCTGCTGTGTGAGGGCGGCCGGCTGTTCCTCGACCTCACCGCCGAGGTGCCGGTGGCGGTCTACCCGCCCGGCCAGGAACCGGACCCGGCCAGGATGGCCGGGGTGGATGTGGGGATCATCCACCCGTACGCGGTGGCCGGCCCCGGCGGGGAGGGGTTGTTGGTGTCGGGGCGGGCGATCCGCGCCGAGCACCGCATGCACCTGGCCGACACCAAGGCCCGCCGCCGTGCCGTGGCCCGGCGGGCGCCGAAGCCGGGTCAGAAGGGGTCGCGGCGGTGGCGCAAGTACCGGCGTCGGGCACGCCTGGTGGAGGGCCGGCACCGGCGCAGGGTCCGCCAGGCCCAGCACGAGGCCGCCCGCAGCGTCGTGTTCTGGGCGGTGGGTCAGCGGGTGGGTGTGCTGCACGTGGGTGACCCGCGCGGGGTGCTCGACATTGCGGCGGGGCGGCGGCACCACCTGCGGTTGCGGCAGTGGCAGATCGGCCGGCTCCTGCAGGTCCTCACCGACAAGGCCACCCTCGCCGGCATCACCGTCCACCTGGTCGACGAACGCGGCACCTCCTCGACCTGCCCCGCCTGCCACCGCCGGATGCCGAAACCCCGCGGCCGGACCCTGTCCTGCCCGCACTGCAGCTTCTCCGGCCACCGCGACCTCGTCGCGGCCGCCAGCATCGCCACCCGCACCCCGGGCGGCGGACCCACCACCCCGACAGCCGTCGTGCTGCCGAAGGTAGTCGAGCACCGTCGAGCCGGCCGGCACCTCCCGGGTGCCGGCCGGTCCCGACGTGACCCCCGCCGCCCACCCCGGGCGGCGCGAGAATCAGTTGGCCCGCGGAGGCCCGCCCCACCACCCAATGGGGAGTCGCTCGCCCAACAGGCGAGGATCCACAACACCCACCGCAAACCCGGTGAACGTTAGTGGACACCGCACTAGGCGGGGTCGGGGACGGCCATCTCACCGAGCCGGGACCAGTCGTCCTGCGGGACGGTCACGTTGACGATCCGGGGCGTCTCGGCGAGGTGCGGTGGCAGGCTCCGCTGCGCCGTGCGGAAGTGCTCCGACCGTACGTGCGCCGCACCCGCCTCGTCGTCCTGGAAGGCCTCGACCAGCACGTACTCGGTCGGGTCGTCGATGCTGCGCGACCAGTCGAACCACAGGCAGCCCGGCTCGGCGCGGGTGGCCGTGGTGAACTCCGCGGCGATCTGCGGCCACCGGTCGGCGTGCTCCGGCAGCACCCGGAACTTGGCGGTAATGAAGATCATGGTTAGAGGCTACCCAGGCGCCGCGCCCGACGTGGATGAAGAAACCGTCACTCACCGCTCGTCGCCCGGAACCCGCCGATCGCCGCTCCCGCCCGTCCGCTGACCGCTCGTCCGCAGCCAGGAGCTTTGCCGGCGGCGGCAGGGCGACAAGCATCAAGGTCATTCGATCGATCGCTTCGACGGGAGGCACCATGACCGGCATCCGGAGGCGGGAGAACCCATGACGACACGACTGGCGATCACAGCCTGTCTCGCCGCCGTGCTCACGGCGGCCGGCCTGTCGGCGCCCGCCGGGCCGGCCGTCGCGGGCGGGCAGCGGTCCGCGGAGGTGACGCTCACCGAGTCGGCGCTGCAGGGAGTGCACGGCACCGCGGCCGACGCGACCGTCCGCAACGTGCTGACCGTGACGGCCAGGGGAGAGAACCTGCGGGTACGCCTGTCCAACCCGTTCGGGGCGACCGGCGTCACCGTCCGCGCGGCGTCCGTCGGCCGGCAGGCCCGGGTGGACGATCCCGCGCTGCTGCCCGGGTCACTGCGGGCGGTGACCTTCGCCGGTGCCCGGAGCGTGACGATCGCGCCCGGCGCCAGTGTCTGGTCCGACCCGGTACGACTGCACGTGCGGGCGGGCGACCACCTCGCCGTCAGCGTGTACGCACCGGGCGCACCGGTCAACGACCACACCTTCCCGCCACCGGAGACCGACACCCCGGGCTCGTTCCTGTCGGTGGGGTCGGGGGACGCGACCCGGGATCAGACCGGGCAGGCGTTCGGCGCGTTCCGGGGCGGCACGCTGTGGTGGGTGGACGCGGTCGCCGCACGGTCCCCGGCGCGGGGCACCATCGTCGCGCTCGGCGACTCCATCACCGACGGCTACCAGGCGGTCGGCGGCGGACCACGGTGGACGGACGTGCTCGCGCAACGGATCGACGCGCTGCCGCCGGCGCGCCAACTGTCCGTGGCCAACGCCGGCATCAGCGGCAACACGGTCAGCGTCCAACCCAACCCGTACGACCCGACCAACCAGTGCTGCGGCCCGCCGGCGCCACTGCGCCTCGACCGGGACGTGCTCTCCCTGCCCGGCGTCGAGTACGTCATCCTGCTGGAGGGCACCAACGACATCGGCGGTGGCGCGTACGCCCCCTCCGCCCCGCCCGAGCAGGTCATCGCCGCGATGCGGGAGGTCGCGGCGCGCGTCCACGCCGCCGGCCACAAGATCGTCGGGGCGACCATCCTGCCGATGTGCAATCCGGCGGGCAGCGGCAAGGAGCGGACCAGGGTCACCGTCAACCGGTGGATCCGTACCTCCGGTGCCTTCGACGCCGTCCTCGACTTCGACGCGCTGCTGAAGGATCCGACCGATCCGACCGTCATCTACGGTCCGTGGCGGCACGACTGCTACCACCCGAATGCGGCCGGCGACGCGGTGCTCGGCCGGTCCATCCCGCTGGACGTCTTCGGGCTCGAGGAGACGAGGACCGCAGCCTGATCTGGGCGGCGTGGTGGCGCCCTGCGGCGCCGCCACGCCTGTCCGGTGCGGACCATCGGCCGGTCGCGGGGGAGTCGGCAAGCCGACATCCTCCACTGTGGTAACTCGTCCTTAGAATGAGCCATGGCTCCGCCGGCGATGAACCGCGCGACGATTGACGTGCTCGGTCTGCTGTTCCAGGCGTGGGAACACCAGACCGAGGTGCACGGCTGGCAGTTGATGAGGTCGCTGCGGCGGTCCGGTCCGACGGTCTACGCGGTGCTCGACCGGCTCGAGGACGCCGGCTGGGTCGCCGGCTCCTGGGAGAGCCCGGCGGACGGCGCGGAGGGACGCCCGAGGCGCCGCTACTACCGGCTGACGCCGTCCGGCGCCGAGGCGGCCCGTCGACACGCCGTCGTCCCCAGCCCGGCGCCGCCGGCGCGGCCACGTCCGGCCCCCGGCTTCGGTCGGCACGCCCCGCTCCCGGCCGGCGGGCCGAGCCTCTGATGGGCACCACGGAGATGGTCCTGGCCGTCGTGCTGGGGCTGGTCGTCAACGAGATGACCGACCTGTCGCCGTGGCTGGGCCGCAAGCTGGTGGCCTGGTCGGCCTGGCTGCGATACCAGGACACGCCGCGCGCCGGCATCCGGGCCGAGGAACTGGCCGCGGTCATCAACGACCGGCCCGGCAAGCTCTTCAAACTGGGTACCGGGCTCGGCTTCTTCTCCGCGGCCCTGATCACCCGACTCCGCCGGCTGGTCAGCGGCGGATCGGCGCCAGGGGAGGAGCCGGTCGGCGACGACCTGCTCGGCGCGCGACCGGTCCTGCCGCTGGAGGACGAGCCCACCCGCTGGGTGGCCCCCTTCCTCTTCCCCACCGAGCGGTTCCGGGGCGAGTGGCGCCGACACTGGATCCACCCGGCGAAGAGCCTCGGCGTGATCACCCTCTACGCCGTGCTCGGGGTGTGGGCGGCCGAGGAGCGGATCAAGCCGCGGTACGTCGGCTGGGTGATCGCCCTGGTCGTCGCCCTGGCCGTCCTGACCGCCGCGCAGCGGGGGTTCGCGTGGTACCTCGGCCGGTTCGTCATCACCAACAAGCGGCTGATGTCGACCGAGGGGGTGCTCTCCCGCCGGGTCGGGATGATCCCCCTGCTGCGGGTCACCGACATGCGGTACGTGCAGTCGCCGCTCGGTCGGCTGCTCAACTACGGCACGTTCCGCCTGGAGTCCGCCAACCGGAGCAACGTGCTGCGTACGATCGTGGACCTGCCCAACCCGAACGAGCTCTACCTGCGCCTGGTCGAGGAGCTGTACGAGCCGGAGGCCGTGGAGGAACGGCTGGGTCGCCACCTCGACGAGGAGCAGGACGTTCCGGACGGCGACCCGGTCGACCTGGCGTCGGTACGGCGGGAGGTCATTCTGCGCATCGGCGAGTTGTCCACCCACCTGGCCGCCCTCACCGACGCGATCGCGCGACTCGAACCCGCGCCGGCGTCATCGGCGCCACCTGCCGGCGAGACCTCGGAGCTCGTCGCGCTGCCTGCGCCGGCACCGTCGGACGAGCAGCAGGCCCAGCCGGAGCCCGAACCGGCGGCACTCGGCCCCGGACCGGCGGACGAGCCGGAAACCGTCCCGCCGGTCCGCCGCCGACGCCGCCGGACGTTGGCAGATCCGTTACCGGACGTCGGCGACTGACCGGTCCGGTGCCGTGCCGCCCTGCCCTGCACTCACCCGAACCCCGGAATTCCGGGGACCGCCACGCGAGCGTGGCTACCCCGTTTGTCCGGCGCCGCGACGGGTAGCCGCCCCGGAAGCGACGGCACCGACGGGAGGGACTGTGGCGCGGTACGCGGACGAGGTGGTGGCGCTGGCCGCGCCGCTGACGGACGCGGGGGATCTCGATGTCCTCCTGGACCGCATCGGCGACGCCCGGGTGGTGATGCTGGGCGAGGCGAGCCACGGTACGCACGAGTTCTACCGGTGGCGGGCGGAGCTGACCCGGCGCCTGATCGCCGAGCAGGGCTTCTCGTTGGTCGCCGTGGAGGGGGACTGGCCGGACTGCGACCGGGTGGACCGCAGCGTCCGCCGCCGGGCCGACGCGCCGGAGGACCCGTACCACGCCCTGGCCGCGTTCGAGCGCTGGCCGACCTGGATGTGGGCGAACGAGGAGGTCGTCGACTTCTGCCGCTGGTTGCGGGGGCACAACGCGGGCGTGGACCCGGAGCGCCGGGTCGGCTTCCACGGGTTGGACGTCTACTCACTCTGGGAGTCGCTGCGGGAGATCCTGGTCTGGTTGCGCGAGCGGGAGCCGGGGCTGGTGCCCGCCGCGCTGGCCGCGTACCGCTGCTTCGAGCCGTACCGGGAGGACCCGCAGGAGTACGCGAGGGCCACCAGGTTCGTGCCCACCAGCTGCGAAAACGAGGTCGTCGACCTGTTGGTGGCGCTCCGCGCCACGGCCGAGGGCCCCGGCCCGGCCGACACGGACCCGGATGCGCGCTTCGCCGCCCGGCAGAACGCCGAGGTGGTGGCGGGCGCGGAACGGTACTACCGGACGATGGTCGCCGGCGGGCGCCAGTCCTGGAACGTTCGGGACCGGCACATGGACGAGACCCTGGACCGGCTCCTCGACCACTACGGACCCGGGTCGAAGGCCGTGGTGTGGGCGCACAACACCCACGTCGGTGATGCCCGGGCGACCGACATGGCCGACGCCGGGGAGATCAACATCGGTCAGCTGGCCCGCCAGCGGTACGGCGTCGACCAGGTGGTGCTGGTCGGCTTCGGCACTCACCACGGCGCCGTCGTCGCGGGCGGGGCCTGGGGCGCGCCCACGGAGCTGATGGCGGTGCCGCCGGCCATGACCGGCACCCTGGAGGACGTGCTGCACCGGTCGGCCCCCGAGCGGGCGCTCTTCGTCTTCCCTCGGGCCGACCGACCCGACGTGCTCACCGACGAGCTGGACCATCGGGCGATCGGGGTGGTCTACCACCCGGAGCGGGAAGGGCTGGGCAACTACGTGCCCACCGTGCTGGGCGACCGGTACGACGCTTTCTGCTGGTTCGACGCCACCCAGGGGGTGCGTCCCCTGCACACCGGCCGGGCGCGGGAGCCGGAGACCTTCCCCTCCGGCGTCTGAACCACGTCGACCTCGACGACGAGCGGGAGCTCTTTCTGCCCGGCTTCCTGCTCCGCACGGTCCGCGCCGACACCTGGCCCCGACCGGCGACTACCGCCGAGCTGCGTCAGTCCAGGCAGAACTCGTTGCCCTCGGGGTCGGTCATCACGATGAAGCCGGCGCTCATCGGGGGAGCGGGCTCGTAGCGACGCACCCGCGTCGCTCCCAGCGCGACGAGCCGCTCGCACTCGACCTCCAGCGCCGCCATCCGCTCCTCTCCCTGCAGTCCGGGAGCCGCACGGACGTCGAGGTGGACTCGGTTCTTGGCGACCTTGTCCTCCGGCACCTGCTGGAAGAACAGCCGTGGGCCGGGCCCGTCCGGGTCCTCGATGGCCGATCTCGTGTTGCGCTGCTCCTCCGGTACGCCGATCCGCGCGAGGAAGTCGTCCCACGCGGCCAGCGGGTCGGCGTCCTCGGGCAGGTCGACTCCGGGCGGCCCGGGGTGGACGTAGCCCAGTACGTCGCGCCAGAACGACGACAGCGCCCGCGGGTCGTGGGCGTCGAAGGTGACCTGGAGGTGGCGGCTCATCGGGTTGCTCCGTTCGTAGTGGGTTTCGTGTGCAGGTAGAGGTCGCGCGGCAGGCAGACCTCGGACAGGTGGTGGATCAGCTCGCGGTGCACGTGCAGCACCAGATCGGCCACTCGCGCAGCGTCCGGTTCCAGTCGAGTTCGTCTGCCTCCATGGAGCCACCCTGACACCCCTGGCGGACAGAATCGGTCCGCGATCTCTGACAGGGTGGGCGACATGGACGTGGCAAGCGGTGACGTGCGCAGTACGACGGAGCGGGTGCTCACCCTGCTCGGGCTGCTGCAGCAGCGCCAGGTCTGGACCGGCCCCGAGCTCGCCGACCGGCTCGGGGTCACGCCGCGCACGGTACGGCGTGATGTCGAGCGGCTGCGCACGCTCGGCTATCCGGTGCATGCCAGCCAGGGTGTCGGCGGCGGCTACCGGCTCGGCCCGGGGCGGGATCTGCCGCCGCTGCTGCTCGACGACGAGGAGGCGATCGCCACCGCGGTCTCGCTGCTCGCCGGTGCGGGTGGCGGCGTCGCCAGCGCCGGCGACGCCGCACTCCGGGCGCTGACCAAGCTCGATCGGGTGCTGCCCACCCGGCTGCGGCACGAGGTGCGCGCGCTCTCCGGCTCGGTGGAGTCCTTCGGCGGAGGCCGTACGCCGGTCGATTCCGAGGTGCTCATGACGCTGGCCAGAGCCTGCCGCGACGAGGTCGAGGCCGGCTTCGACTACCTGTCCGGGAGCAAGGTGCGACGGCGGCGGGTCGAGCCCTACCGCCTGGTCGCCTCCGACCGGCGCTGGTACCTCCTCGCCTACGACCTCGAACGCGACGACTGGCGCAGCTTCCGCGTCGACCGGATGACCGATGTGTCCGCACGGACCTGGCGCTTCCGCCCGCGCCCGACGCCCGACGCGGCGACGTACGTGCAGGAGGGTGTGGCGAGTCGGGCCTACCCGCTCCAGGCGCGCTTCCTCGTGCACGCGTCGGCCGACACGGTGCGCGCGCAGATTCCGGCGTCGGCGGCCGTCGTACGACGGCGAGGGAGCGAGCTCTGCGAGGTGCTCAGTGGCGCCGGCAGCCTCGACTTCGTGCTCATGCACGTGCTCCTGCTTGGGCACGACTTCGAGGTGCTCGACCCTCCGGAGCTCCGGAGGCGCTGTCGCGCGCTGGCGGAGAGACTGCTGTCGGCCGGTGCAACGATCGCTTCTCGGTGACGGCGAGGCGCTGGCCGGGAGGATCAGGTCGTTTTCCATGGGACCCGACCGGACCGGGCGCCTGCGAACCCCGGTACGCGGGCGCTGACTGGACGACGGGCGGTGGGAATCGTTCAACGCCTATACACTCGTGTGTCACCTGCCACACCGGCCGTGGGTCGTCCGCGCCGGCCCAACGTGGTGCGAAGGGGAGCGCGAGGGTGAGCCCACGTCATGGAGACGGCTCTGACCGCATCTGGCAGCTCGGGCCGGCACGGGTGTTGACGGTCGCGGGAGTCGGCTACCTGATCGTCGTACTGGCGCTGGCGGCGGTCACGTTGGACCTCGACACCGGGCATCCGAGCTCGGCGAGTCGTCCCCCGGCAGCCGGCGCGACGACCGGGGGGCAGGGTGATGACGGTGCCGCCGCGTCGCCGCCGTCCCCGGTCACGCCTGCCGGCGGGGACGTGCGCGTCGGATCGGCGCAGAGCCGACCCGCGACCCCACCCGCGGCTCGGCCGTCCGTCGTCCCACCGCCCACCACCACGTCCGCCCGGCCCGCCACCCCGGCGGCGCCGCCGGTGGTGACGTCGTACGAGGCCGAGTCGGCGGCGAACGGGCTGGACAACATCCGGATCTTCACCTGTTCCGGCTGCTCCGGTCAGCAGAAGGTGGGCAACATCGGTCGCGGCATGGGAACCCTGCGCTTCAACGGCGTGACCGCCCGGACGGGCGGCTCGGCCACCGTGACGATCGCCTACGTCAACGGTGAGTCCCCGCGGGTCGGGCAGGTCAGCGTGAACGGCGGACCCGCGATCACGCTGACCTTCCCGGGCACCGGCGGCTGGAGCAGCGTCGGCACCATGGTCGTGACGGTTGCCCTCCGACCCGGACCCAACACCCTGACGATGTTCAACCCGTACTCGGCGGCGCCCGACTTCGACAAGATCACAGTCAGCGTCCGATGAGTCCGCGCCGTTCAGGCGTCGCCGGCGCGCAACCGGGAGGCGCACCAGGCCGTCCAACCGTCTGAAGCGGCGGGCAGCCGGTGGCGGAGGGGACGGCGGGACGTGATGAGCCGGCGAAACTACCTGGTGGCGATGGTCGCGGTCGGAGCGCTGACGGCCGGCTGCGGCGGGCAGGGCGGGACGTGGGCCGGCGTCCCGGACAGCCCGCAGCTCGGCAGCACCGGGAGCCCGGGACCGGCCGATCCGGTGGCGCTGATCGGCAACTGGCGGCTGGCGGAGGTCGCCGAGGAACCCGACGGCATCCTGCGCCTCGCACCCGACCGGGTTCAGCTCTTCGGCCGCTGCGGGATGCTGGTCGGCTCCTGGCGGGCCGACGCCGGTGGGCTGTTCGTGGTCGGCATGTTCGGCGCCTCGGGAGCCGAGGGCCGGACCGGCTGCGCGAAGGCCGACAGGTTGACCCCGGACTGGCTGCGGCTGGTCAGGTCGTACCGGGTCGAGGGCGACACGCGGGTGCTCCTGGACGGCGAGGGCGCGCTGGTCGCCCGGCTGCTGCCGGGCGCGAAACCGACCGCCGGCCCGGACCTGGCGGCGTCCGAGGTCGAACCGCCGCAGGCCACCGACGAGGTCCGGCGGTGGTCCGCACCCGCAGCCGCGCTGCCCGTGACGCTGACCCCGGCCGAGGCGGACCGGCTCGTCGGGAGGTGGGTGCCCGCGTCGGGGCCCGAGCGGGCGTACGTCGAGTTCGGCGCCGACGGCGAGTGGCGCGGCTCCGACGGCTGCAACCGCCAGGCCGGGCGCTGGATCGCGGGCCCGGGCGGAGCCCTCCTCGCCACCACCGGTTTCAGCACGCTGATCGGTTGCGACAGCGCGCCGGTCGGGGCCTGGCTCTCCTCGTCCTGGCGAGCCGGCCTGGACGGCGAGACCCTGGTGCTCCTCGACTTCCGAGGCGGGGAGGCCGGGCGGCTGCGGCGCGCCGGCTGAGCACCGGCGCGCCGGCGATCGGGTTGACCGGCGGCTGAGGCAGCCGACCAGTGTGGAGCGGGTGCCGTCGCTCAGAGCCAGGGCAGCGGGTCCACGGCCCGGCCGCCGAGCCGTACCTCGAAGTGCAGGTGGGGGCCGGTGGAGGCGCCGGTCGACCCGACCAGCCCGATCACCTGGCCGGCGCGTACCCGCTGACCGACCGAGACGAGCAGCCGGGACTGGTGGCCGTAGCAGGTGGACAGCCGCTGCCCGTCGGCGCGGCCGTGGTCCAGGCAGGTGTAGTTGCCGTAGCCGCCGTACCAGCCGGCCCGGGTGACCCGGCCGTCCGCCGCGGCGACGATCGGGGTGCCGACGGGGGCGGCGAGGTCAACCCCGGGGTGCAACTGCCACACGTGGAAGTACGGGTCGAGCCGGGTGCCGAACCTGCTGGTGAGGCGGCCTCGCAGCGGGAGGCCGAGGCTGCCCCCGCCGGCCGTGGCGGTGCCGCGGGCCGGTGCCGCCACGGCGGGCACGGCGCGTACCTGGCGGTCGATCTCCTGCCGCAGGGCTGCCTCCTCCCGCTCGCGGCGGGTGAGCTCGGCCTCGCCGGAGGCGATCGCGCCGGACAGCGCGACGGCGTGGCCGGCGGGGGTGTCGACCACCTCCGCGGAGTCCGCCACGGCGAACGGCGGCGCCGGATCCGGGTCCGCGCCGGTGGTGAGCGCGGTCATCAGTTGCAGCACCGGATCCGGGTCGCGCCGCACCCGGGTCAGGTCGTCCCGGGTCCGGGCGAGGACGTTGTGCAGGTACTGAATCCGGTGCTGGACGTCGGTGAGAGCGGCGACCCGACGGGCCTGGGGCGTGTCGGCGGCGTCCACCGGTGGCTGGGGATACAGGTCGGCGCCCGGGTCGGCGCCGATCAGCGCGCCGGCGGCAGCGGGGCTCACCACCGAACCGCCGTCGCCGGGCGGGCCCGGGACGGCCGCTCGCGGTGGCGTGCCGGCGGCCGGCGGGGTGGTCCCGGGTGCCGCCGTCGGTCCGGTCGACGGAGTGGCCGACGGGACGGTCGGCGGCTTCGGAGTGGGCAACTTGACCGTCGGCGGCTTGATGGGCGGCAGGGTCACCGTCGGCAGGTTCACCGGCGGCAGCGACACGGTCAGCGACGGGCTGGGCAGGGGCAGCAGGGTCGGCAGGGGCAGCGGCTCCTGCACCGAGGTCGGTGCCGCGGCGGTCGCCGTCCCGGCATCCAGGCAGACGGACGTCGTCACCAGCGCCGCCGCCCCGGCGAGCGCCGCCAGCGTGGCCCGCCTCCAGCACCGTCGATCCATGCCGTACTCCTGCCGCCGACCCCGTTCCCCGTCCCCTGCTACATCGGATCCCGGTGCCTGGTCGTTACAGCCCGCCAGCCGGCGGCGGGCCGTGCCGCAGCCGCAGCCGCCGACGCGTCAGCACGGCAGCCGCGGCGACCGCGCCGGCCACCACGATCGCCGCGACGGCCGGCACCCGCATCGACCGTCCGCCCGGCAGGGCCTCCCTCGCCACCGGCGACTCCAGCGCCGGATCGGTGGGCGTCGCCGTCGCCCCCGGGAGCAGGTACGCGTTGCTGGCGAACTGGGCGCCCGTCGCGGTGGACTCCACCGAGGTGACACTGACCCGGTTGCGGACCAGCGTGCCCGGCGGCACACCCGGGCGGACCCGCCCGGCAATGGTGATCTTCGGTACCGACGGGGCGGTGCTCAGGCGCAAATCGCCGAGCTCGCAGACGACCGTACGAGGGGACGCCGTACACCGACCCGGCTCCGCGCTCGCCGTGACACCGTCGAGATCGGCCGTGGTGGTGAACGTGACCCGCGTGTTGGTGAGGGTGCCGCCACCGGAGATCGTGACGACGTGGGTCACCTGCTGCCCGGGCAGCGCGCCGAACGGCGTCGACGTCAGCACCGGCGCGGCGTCCACCGGCCGGGCGGGTGTCGGCGTCGGGGCAGCCACGGCCACGGCGGCCAGCAAACCCACCACCGGCGCGGCAACGGACTCCCACATTCCCACACTGTAGGTCGACCGGCGACGGTCCGCCGGACCTTGTCCCTCCTTTACCTCCTGCGGGTTTCATCGACGCCGGCTGTTGCGCGCGATGGCGTTGTGTCGTACGGCTGCCGTTGAATGGGCCTGCACACGGTCGACCAGCTCCGCACGGTCCGCACCGCGCCGCAGGTGGTGCCGGCATCGCCGGCATCGCCCTGCGCCGTGCGACGGCTGCGCGGCCGGCGGGTCAAGTCTCCAGAACGCGCACGAGGAAGGTAGCGGTCATGAGCAGACGCACCACCGGCCTGGCCATCGAGGCCGAGGGCCTGACCCGGTCGTTCGGGGCGACCCGCGCGTTGGCCGGCATCGATCTTCAGGTCCCCGCCGGCACCGTCTACGGCCTGCTCGGTCCGAACGGGGCGGGCAAGACCACGGCGGTGCGCGTGCTGGCGACGCTGCTGCGTCCCGACGGCGGCCGGGCTCGGGTGTTCGGCCACGACGTCGTCGAGGAGGCGGACGCCGTGCGCGCCCGGGTCAGTCTCACCGGCCAGTACGCCTCAGTGGACGAAGACCTGACCGGGACGGAGAACCTGGTGCTCCTCGGTCGGCTGCTCGGGTTGAAGCGGGCGGCCGCCCGGGAGCGTGCCGAGGCGTTGCTGGCCGCGTTCGGCCTGACCGAGGCGGGCGACCGCCAGGTCAAGAAGTACTCGGGCGGCATGCGGCGGCGCATCGACATCGCGGCGAGCATCCTCAACACCCCTGACCTGCTGTTCCTGGACGAGCCGACGACGGGCCTCGACCCGCGCAGCCGCAACCAGGTGTGGGAGATCGTCCGGGCCGTGGTGGCGCACGGCACGACCGTGTTACTGACCACGCAGTACCTGGACGAGGCCGATCAGCTCGCCGGCCGCATCGCGGTGGTCGACCACGGCCGGGTGATCGCGGAGGGCACGCCGGGTGAGCTGAAGGCGTCGGTCGGCTCCGGCACGGTTCACCTGCGGCTGCGCGACCCGGGGCAGCGTCCGGCGGCCGAGCGGCTGCTCCAGGCGGCGCTGGGCGTTCCGGTACAGCTCGAGCCCGACCCGGTCGCGCTGACGGCCCGCGTCGGGGGCGACGGCAGCGACCTCGACGCCAGTGAGCAGGCCGCCCGTGCGCTGTCCGACCTGGCCCGCGCCGGCATCGCCGTCGACAACTTCTCCCTCGGTCAGCCGAGCCTGGACGAGGTCTTCCTGGCCCTTACCGACCACCCCGCCGTCTCCACGGACGAGCGGGACGACCAGCTGGAGGCAGCGCGATGAGCAACGCCGCTACCACGACCGGCCGCGCCCCGTCCGTCTACGTCCCGTCCGCCGACGCCCTCGGTACGGTGCTCGCGCCCGGTACGCGACCGCCCAGGCCGAGCGCCCTCTCAGCGTCGCTCACGTTCGGCTGGCGCGCCCTTCTGAAGATCAAGCACGTGCCGGAGCAGCTCTTCGACGTGACGGCGTTTCCGATCATCATGGTGCTGATGTTCACGTACCTGTTCGGCGGCGCCCTCGCCGACAGCCCCCGGGACTATCTGCAGTTCTTCCTGCCCGGCATCATGGTGACCAGCGTCGTGATGATCACCATGTACACCGGGGTCGGGCTCAACACCGACATCGAGAAGGGCGTCTTCGACCGCTTCCGGACGCTGCCCGTCTGGCGGCCGGCCGCCCTGGTCGGCATGATCATCGGAGACGTGCTGCGCTACATCCTCGCGGCCCTGGTCATCCTGGGCGTCGGGCTGGTGCTGGGGTTCCGGCCGGGCGGCGGGCTGCCGGGCGTACTGGCCGGGATCGGGCTGCTGGTCGTCTTCTCGTTCGCGTTCTCCTGGGTGTGGACGTTCTTCGGCCTGGTCCTGCGCAGCGAGAAGTCCGTGATGGGCGTCAGCATGATGGTGCTGTTCCCGCTGACGTTCCTGAGCAACGTGTTCGTCGAGCCAGGCACGATGCCGGGTTGGCTCCAGGCGTTCGTCAAGGTCAATCCGGTGACGCAGTTGGTGGCGTCGGTGCGCGCGGTGATGTCGGGGGCGTCCGATCCGTCGAGCACGATGTGGACCCTGGTGTGGAGCGCCGGGTTCGTGGTGGTCTTCGGTGTGCTGACGATGTACCGCTACAACCGCCGCTGACATCGGGCGCTGCCGTGGCGCCCCTTCCCGATGGGACGGGTCGCCACGCTGATGGCGGTGCTGCCCGGCGCCGGCGGGGACGCACGATCTACCTCGACGCGCACTACGCCGCCTCAACGCCGCCGGCCGCACGATCATCCTCGTCCCGCATGACGTGCGGCGTCCGGTCAGTGCCCGGCGGGGGCTGTCCGGGCTGCGGTAGCCGCGGGTAGCCGGCGGTGCTCCCGGGTCAGCAAACCCCGCCGGTCTCCCAGTTCAGCTTGCCGCCGCCGAACGGCCCCACACCCGGTTTGAGGGTCTGCGGGATGGTGGCGTTACCGGCCACCACGTACCACGAGTCGCCGCAGTGGCCGGACAGGGCCAGCCGCATGGTCCAGGTCGGCTGGGAGCGGTCGAGGTAGCGGACCTGCTCGGCCGCCGGGTCGGACCGCTGCTCGACCTGGCCGGGGCCGGTGGCCGGGTCGGCCGCGCGGTGCGGGCCGGGGTGGGGGTGACCGCCGGCCGCACGCTGCCCGACGGGGTGGGTGCCGCGCTCGGGGTGGGCGTGCCGGCGGCCGTCGTGACCGGCGTGAGTTCCGCGGCCGGCCGGGCGGCCGACGGCCGCTCCGGTGCGGACCAGGCCATGGCGACGGCGACGAGCAGCACCAGCACGGCGGCGAGCCCCGCCGCGGGAAGCAGCCACCGCCGGGAGCGGATGACCTCGGGTACGTCGGCGGGGGACTGCTCGGACATGCGGGCTCCGGGTGGCGGAGGCGAGGATTCGCCAGGGTGCGGGGGTCCTACTGTCGCCGATCAAGGATCAGGTCGGCGGCCCGCCAGGCCAGTGCCATCACCGGGGCGTTGAGGTAGCTCGAGACCAGGACCGGCAGGACGGAGGCGTCGACGATCCGTAGGCCGTCCACGCCGCGCACCCGGAGCTGCGGGTCGACCACGAACTCGTGGTCCGGGCCCATCGCGCAGGTGCCCACCGCGTGGTAGCCGCAGTAGCCGAGTGCGAGGGCCGCGTCGATGATCTCGTCGTCGTCCTGGACACCCGGACCGGGCAGGGTCTCCGCGGAGATCCGCTTCGCGATCGGCGCGGTGGCGAACAGCTCCCGCATCCGCCGGAAGGCGCTCACCGCGACGCGACGGTCATGCGCGGTATCGAAGTAGTTGGCGACGATCCGCGGTGGCGTTTCCGGATCGGCCGACGTGATGGCCAGGCTGCCCTCGCTGTCCGGCCGGGTCACCGTCGCCAGGGCCATCAGCCCCGGCTCGGTCTCCAGCTCCAGCGCGTGCCCCGGGCGCTGTGGCGCCGCCGAGAAGGGCGCGATCAGCAACTGCGTGTCGGGATGATCGGCCTCCGGGTCGGACCGGATGTGCGCCCCGACGTCGTACACCGGCAGGGCGAGCGGCCCCCGGCGGGTCAGCAGGTAACGCAGCATGGCCCGCCCCTGACCGAGCCGGCTGCCCAGCAACGGGTTGTAGCCGCCCGCGGCGGTCAGCCGGAACTGCACCGGCATCGACCGGTGCTCCCGCAGGCCGGTTCCCACCCGGGCCCGGTCGACCAGCACGTCGACGCCGGCGCGGCGCAGCGTGTCGGCCGGACCGATGCCGGAAACCTGCAACAACTGCGGGGTGGCGATCGCGCCGGCGGCGAGGATGACCTCGGCGGAGGCCGCGTAGTCCACCGTCCGCCCGTGCCGCCGGGCGCGCACCCCGATGGCTCGGCCCTGCTGGACGAGGACCCGGAGCGCGACGGTCCCCACCGCAATGGTCAGGTTGGGCCGGTTGCGGACCGGATGCAGGAAGGCGTCGGCGGCACTGAACCGGCGACCGTCGCGAATGGTCGCCATGACATAGCCGATCCGCTCGTCGTCGTCGGCGTTCAGGTCGTCCGCCCGGCGCCAGCCCAGCTCCACCCCGGCGGCGATCGTCTCCTCGCAGAGCTCGTCGGTGTCGGTCGCGCTGGACAGCCGCAGTGGCCCGTCGGCGCCGCGTACCTCGGAGGCGCCGAACGGGTTGTCCTCCAGCTGCTTGAAGATCGGCAGCATGGTGTCCCATCCCCAGCCGGGGTTGCCGAGGCGTTCCAGCCCGTCGTAGTCGAGCCGGCCGCCGCGGCCGTACACCATGCCGTTGATCGAGCTGGAACCGCCGATCATGCGACCCCGCTGCCAGACCTCGCGGCGCGCCGGCCCCGCGTCGGCGGGGTAGTGCCAGGCGGTGCGCGGGTTGTCCATCAGCCGGCTGAAGGTCTTGGGGATGCGGACGAAGGGACTGCGGTCCCAACCACCCGCCTCGATCAGCAGCACCCGGGTGCCCGGATCCTCGGTCAACCGGTTGGCCAGCACACAGCCGGCCGAGCCGGCACCCACCACGACGTAGTCGAACTCCTCCAATGGGCACCCCCGGTTCGCCGGCACGAGCGTGGCACCCACCGTAGTCCGTTGATCACCGAACGGAAAGGGGGGCCGCCAGGCCGCTATCGGCGGTGTTCGCCGGCCCGGTCGACGCCCTTGTGCACCCGCACGGTGCGGTCGATGAGCTCGCGGAGGCTGGTCTCGTCGACATCGTCGAGCCGTTTCAGGTAGAGGCAGCCCTTGCCGGTCTTGTGCGGACCGAGCCGGGCGAGGACCGGCGCGTGCCGCTCCTCGAACCCGCCCACCAGGTAGACGACGAGCTGCTGCTTTCGCGGCGAGAAGCCCGCCAGCGGCCAGTCGCCTGTGCGCCCGCTCTCGTAGGTGTAGCGGTAGCTGCCGAAGCCGACGATGCTCGGGCCGTTGCTGATCCCGTCGTCCGGTGTCAGCAATCCGTGCGTTTCCGCGCGGAAGGTCCGTAACGGTGTCACCGCAATGTGAGGGTCGCGGTGTCCTGATGACGGTCTCTCGCTTCCGCCTGCCGCTGTCGTGGCAGGGTTGCGCCACCTGCCCGCCCCGCCCCGGCCATACGGCTGGGAAGGGTGACGCGGGTCTTCTGGTCGGCTCCACGAGGCTTCGGCGCTTTCGCGCCCCGGTCTCCGGCCACTCCGGTGCCGGTGGTGCTGGCCGTCACAAGGGCGGCGAGGTTGCAGGCGGCGTTAGCGTCCCGGTCCATCACCAGGCCGCATACATCGCAGCAGAAAGCGCGCGCGTGCAGCGGCAGTTTGGCTTTCACCGCGCCACACCCGCAGCAGGTCTTCGAGGAAGGGAACCAGCGATCGGCGACATGGACCTGTCCACCGTTCCAGCCGGTCTTGTAGGTCAGTTGTCGCCGGATCTCTCCGAATCCGGCGTCGGCGATCTTCCTTGCCAGGCGCCGATTGCGGAGCATCCCGGCGACATTCAGGTCTTCGACCACCACCGTGCCGTACTCGGCGCTGATCGCTGTAGTGAGTTTGTGCAGCGCGTCGGTACGCAGGTTCGCCACCTGGTGGTGTACCCGGTTACGTTCCGCGTTGGCTTTCAGCCACCGTTTCGAGGGCGTCTGGCCGGTGCGCCGGTCCAGCCCATGGCGGCGGGAAACCCGCCGCGACAGGCGTTTGAGGGCCTTCAGGGCGGTGTCGTAGTGCGCCGGGTTGAGCACGTGGCGGATCTCGCCTCGACTGTCGGCGAGGACGGCGAGGCATTTCACGCCCAGGTCCACCCCGACCGCGACGTCCGGGCGGGCCGGGGTGCGCTCGGCGCGTTCGACCTCGACTTGGAAGGAGACGAACCAGCGCCCGCGCTCGAACCTCACAGTGGCGGAGAGGATGCGGGCGCTGCCGCCTGCGATACGACGCTCAAGCTTGCGTGTGGATTCGTGGGTGCGGATCGTGCCCAGTCTGGGCAGGGTGACATGACGGCGGTCCGGCTCCACTCGGATCGTGCCGGTGGTGAATCGGCAGGCCAAGCGCGCCTGCGATCGCGGTGCTCGACCACGATCACCGCCGCTTCGGGGTCGGCGAGGACAGAGGCGAGTTTGCGACGCCGGCCGTCTAGTCCGGAGCCGACCTCCGTGACGACTTCACCCACCGCAAGCCCGACCCTGGTCGCTCCCGCGACCACCCGGGCAACCTGCCGATCCAGGTCAGGCTTCTGGTCGGACGAGGACACCCGGCAGTACGCCACCAACCGGCCAGCCGCAGGGGCGTCAGGCTCCTGCACTAGCCAAGTCCCGGTAGCGGTACGCACCACTGGCACGGGCATCTTGCCGTCCCTAGCCCACCGCCAAGCGGTCTGGGAGTGCACACCGTTGCGTGCCGCCCACTCGCCCAACCTCACACGGCTATCCTATAAGGACATTGATTAGAAGATGAAACAACGTGCAACAGCTAGCAACCCCACATCACCGCCGGCTCGCCGGTCACCTCGCGCAGAATCGAGCGGAGGCGTTGCGCGTCGGCCCGCCGGCGTTCGTCGGGAACCGCGGCCAGGAAGTCGTCGACGCTGGCCTCGGTCGGGACCGTGACCGGCTGCTTCGATGTCGCCATCAGGTCATGCTCCCATGCGGGTACGACAACGGGTTCGCGCTCGGTGCGCTCGTTCAGCGCTGCTGTTCATCGAGGAAGGCGAGCAATCCGCTCGGATCCGGGGAGCGTGGCCGGCGCGGTCGGTCATTCGTTGGCGGCCCGGGCCGCCGGCTTGATCCAGCCGAAGGTGCGCTCCACCGCGCGCTCCCAGTTCTCCCGTTCCTCGGCGCGGACGGCCTCGTCCATCTCCGGCAGCCAGCGGGCGGCGAGATGCCAGTTGCTGCGCAGCCCCTCCAGGTCGGGCCAGTAGCCGACCGCCAGCCCGGCGGCGTACGCCGCGCCGAGGGAGACCGTCTCGGCGACCATCGGGCGCACCACCGGCACCGCGAGCACGTCGGAGACGAACTGCATCAGCAGGTTGTTGGCGGTCATCCCGCCGTCCACCCGCAGTGCCGTCAGGTCCAGGCCGGAGTCGGCGTTCATCGCGTCCACCACCTCCCGGGTCTGCCAGCCGGTGGCCTCCAGCACCGCCCGCGCCAGGTGCCCCTTGGTGATGTACGAGGTGAGACCCACGATGACCCCGCGTGCCTCGCTGCGCCAGTGCGGCGCGAACAGCCCCGAGAAGGCCGGCACGATGTAACAGCCGCCGTTGTCGTCCACCGTCCGGGCCAGGGTCTCGATCTCCGGCGCGGTACTGATCAGGTCCAGCCGGTCGCGGAACCACTGCACCAGGGACCCGGTGATCGCGATGGAGCCTTCGAGGGCGTAGACCGCCGGCTCGCCGCCGATCTGGTAGCCGACGGTGGTGAGCAGCCCGTGGGTGGAGTGCACCGGCTCCGCGCCGGTGTTGAGCAGCAGGAAGCTGCCGGTGCCGTAGGTGCACTTGGCATCGCCCGGCGCGAAGCAGGTCTGGCCGAACAGGGCCGCCTGCTGGTCCCCGAGCGCCGCGGCGATCCGGACGCCGGGCAGGACGTCGGTCGCGGTGCCGTACACCTCCGACGAGGAGCGGATCTCGGGCAGCATGGCGGACGGGATGCCGAAGAAGGCCAGCGAGTCGGGGTGCCAGGCGAGCGTACGCAGGTCCATCAGCATCGTCCGGCTGGCGTTGGTCACGTCGGTCAGGTGCAGACCGCCCGCCGGACCACCGGTGAGATTCCAGATCAGCCAGCTCTCCATCGTCCCGAAGAGCACCTCCCCCCGCTCGGCCCGCTCGTACAGGCCGGGGGTGTGGTCGAGCAGCCAGCGCAACTTCGGGCCGGAGAAGTAGGTGGTCAGCGGCAATCCGCAGCGCTGCGGGAGGTCCTCGGCGCCGGGCGTCCCGGCCAGCGTCTCCACCAGGGCGTCGGTGCGGGTGTCCTGCCAGATGATCGCCGGGGCGACCGGGACCCCGGTGCGCCGGTCCCACACGACGGTGCTCTCCCGCTGGTTGGCGATGCCGATCGCGGCGACCTGGCCGGCGACGATGCCGGCCTGGGCGAGGGCCCGGGGCACCACCTTCCCGACGTTGCGCCAGATCTCCAGCGCGTCGTGTTCAACCCAGCCGGGCCGGGGGAAGTGCTGCTGGTGCTCCCGCTGGGCCACCGAGACGAGGTTGCCCCGGCGGTCGAAGACGATGCAGCGGGTCGAGGTGGTGCCCTGGTCGATGGAGACGACGTAGCTGTCAGTCATTCCTCGTCCTCTCTGGGCGGAGGCGGAGCAGGGTGGACGGATCACCAGCGGGCCGCGCCGAGGTCCCGGGAGACCGCGCGGGCGGCGTCGCGGACGTACGCGACGAGGGCCGGGCGGGGGTGGCCCTGCCCGTCGCAGACGCGGTCGACCGGGCCGGAGAGCCCGATCGCGCCCACGACCAGACCGCCGTAGCCGCGGATGGGCGCGGCGATACCGGCCTCGCCGAGGGTCATCTCCTCGATCTCGGCGCCCCAGCCGTTGTCCCGGATGCCGGTCAGCGCCCGGGTGAGGGTGCGGGCGGTGACCAGGGTGCGCCGCGTGTACGGCTCAGGTTCGCCCTGCATGACCGCGTTGGCGGCGCCCACGTCGTAGGCGAGCAGGACCTTGCCGAGCGCGGTGGCGTGCGGGGGCAGCAGGGACCCGACGTCCAGGGTCTGCAGGGTGTCGTCGGGCCGGAAGACATGGTGGACCACCAGCACCTTGCCGTCCAACAGGGTGCCGATGCGGACGGCCTCGCCGCTGCGCGCGGCCAGCGGGTCGGCCCAGTTGATGGAGCGCGAGCGCAGTTCGTTGACGTCGAGGTAGCTGGTGCCCAGGTGCAGCAGGGCCGCCCCGAGCTGGTACTTGCCGGAGGTCTTGTCCTGCTCCACGAAGCCGACGTCCTGCAGGGTGCGGACGATGCCGTGCGCCGTGCCCTTGGGCAGGTCGAGGGACCGGGCGATCTCCCCGATGCCGAGCCGGCCGGAGCTGCTGGCCAGCAGGCGGAGGATCGCCGCGGCCCGCGCGATGGACTGCACCTGACCCGGCATGGGGCCGAATGCTAACGGCGATCCGGCCGCCGCAACAGTGTTCGACATTGTCGACCGGGGTTCGTTGACCCGGCCCCACGGGTTTCCTACGGTTCACCGAACGGTGACGTCCGACATCGCAGCGTCACCGACCGACCCTCCGCTTTCCCGGACGGGAGGGCCGCCATCCCCACCGCGTTGGAGGAACCATGGCGCAACGGTTGAAAGGCCCCGGACTCGTCGGCGAGTTGGCCGCCGAGTTCGCCGGCACCGCGATTCTCATCCTGTTCGGCGTGGGCGTCGTCGCCCAGGTGGCCGCCGCGGGAACCGGCGAGTTCGACAGCATCGCCTGGGCCTGGGGTCTCGGCGTCACGCTCGGCGTGTACGTGGCGGGCCGCATCAGCGGCGCGCATCTCAACCCCGCGGTCACCGTCGCCCTGGCGGTGTTCAAGGGCTTCTCGTGGCGCAAGGTGCTGCCGTACGCGCTGGCCCAGACCGCCGGCGCGTTCGTCGCGGCCCTGATCATCCGCTGGAACTACAGCGAGACGCTGTCCCGGTTCGACCCCGGCCTCACCAGCAAGAGCCAGGGTGTCTTCTCCACCCTGCCGGGCGTCGGCGTGAGCGAGTGGGGCGCGCTGCGGGACCAGATCATCGGCACTGCCATCCTGCTGTTCCTCGTCCTGGCGGTCACCGACGCCCGCAACTCGCTGCCCGGCGGCAACCTCGCCCCGCTGATCGTCGGCCTGATCGTGGTCGCGATCGGCATGGCCTTCGCCGCCAACGCCGGCTACGCCATCAATCCCGCCCGCGACTTCGGCCCCCGGCTCGCCTCCTTCCTGACCGGTTACGAGACGGCCTTCCAGGACACCAGCGGATATCCGTACTTCTGGGTGCCGATCGTCGGGCCGCTGGTCGGGGGCGTCATCGGCGCCGGCCTCTACGAGCTGGTCGTCGGGCGCTTCCTGCCCAGCGAGGAGCTGGAGCCGGGCACGTTGGCCACCGAGACCGCCTCGGCCGAGGCCGAGCTCGCCCGCATCTGACATCCGCCGACCCGCATCTCTCGACGAACCAGAAGGAGACACCCGCATGCCTGACTTCGTCGGCGCGGTAGACCAGGGCACCACCAGCACCCGTTTCATGATCTTCGACCACGGCGGCAACGAGGTCGGCCGCCACCAGCTCGAACACGAGCAGATCCTGCCGCAGGCCGGCTGGGTGGAGCACAACCCCCTCGAGATCTGGGAGCGGACCCAGACGGTCATCCAGACCGCGATGAACGCCCGCGGCCTGACCGCCGCCGACCTGGCCGCGCTCGGCATCACCAACCAGCGGGAGACCACCGTGGTGTGGAACCGCCGGACCGGCCGCCCCTACTACAACGCCATCGTCTGGCAGGACACCCGCACCGGCCGGATCGCCTCGGCGCTGGAACGCGAGGGCAAGGGCGACGTCATCCGGCGCAAGGCCGGCCTGCCGCCGGCGACGTACTTCTCGGCGGGAAAGATCCAGTGGATCCTGGAGAACGTCGGCGGGGTGCGCGAGGCCGCCGAGCGCGGTGAGGCCGTCTTCGGCAACACCGACACCTGGCTGCTGTGGAACCTCACCGGCGGCGTCGAGGGCGGGGTGCACGTCACCGACCCCACCAACGCCAGCCGCACCATGCTGATGAACCTGGAGACGCTGGACTGGGACGACGAGCTGCTGTCCTTCTTCGACATTCCCCGCGCCATGCTGCCGGAGATCCGGCCGTCGTCCGACCCGCGCTCGTACGGCAGCTGCGCCATGAACGGCCCGTTCAGCGGCGCGGTCCCGCTCACCGGCGACCTGGGAGACCAGCAGGCCGCCACGGTCGGGCAGGTCTGCTTCGCGCCGGGCGAGGCGAAGAACACCTACGGCACGGGCAACTTCATGCTCCTCAACACCGGCACCGAGATCGTGCGGTCGAAGGCCGGGCTGCTCACCACGGTGTGCTACAAGTTCGCCGACGAGGCGCCGGTGTACGCGCTCGAAGGCTCGATCGCGGTCACCGGCTCGGCCGTGCAGTGGCTGCGCGACCAGCTCAAGATCATCAGTAGTGCGGCGCAGAGCGAGATCCTGGCCCGCCAGGTGGAGGACAACGGCGGGGTCTACTTCGTGCCCGCGTTCTCCGGCCTGTTCGCCCCGTACTGGCGCTCCGACGCCCGCGGCGCGATCGTCGGCCTCTCCCGGTTCAACACCGACGCCCACATCGCCCGGGCCACCCTCGAGTCCATCTGCTACCAGAGCCGCGACGTGGCCGATGCGATGGAGCAGGACTCCGGGGTGCACCTGGAGTGCCTCAAGGTCGACGGCGGGGTCACCGTCAACGACCTGTGCATGCAGATGCAGGCGGACATCCTCGGCGTCCCCGTCAGCCGCCCGGTGGTCGCCGAGACCACCGCGCTGGGCGCGGCGTACGCCGCCGGCCTCGCCGTCGGCTTCTGGAAGAACACCGACGAGCTGCGCGAGAACTGGAACGAAAGCCGGCGCTGGCAGCCGGCCTGGTCCCCGGAGCAGCGCGAGACCGGCTACGCCCGGTGGAAGAAGGCGGTCCAGCGGACCCTCGACTGGGTCGACGTCGACTGACCCCACCGCACCCCCGTACGGATCTGGGCGGCCGGCGCCCGCCGCCGGCCGCCCGAACCCTCCACAGGAGAGAAGACTGATGCACTCCGCGACACTGTCACCGGCCGCCCGCGAGCGGTCCCTGGCCGCCCTCGACAGCGGCCAGGAACTGGACGTCCTGGTGATCGGCGGCGGCGTCACCGGCGCCGGCTGCGCGCTCGACGCCGTCACCCGGGGCCTGTCGGTCGGGCTCGTCGAGGCCCGCGACTGGGCCAGCGGCACCTCGAGCCGGTCCAGCAAACTCATCCACGGCGGCCTGCGCTACCTGGAGATGCTCGACTTCGGGCTGGTCCGCGAGGCCCTGCGCGAGCGGGGCCTGCTCCTGCAGCGGCTCGCCCCGCACCTGGTCCGTCCGGTGCCGTTCCTTTATCCGCTGCGCCACCGGGGCTGGGAACGGCTGTACGCCGGTGCCGGCGTGCTGCTCTACGACACGATGAGCCTGTCCGGCAGCCACGCCCGCGGCGTGCCGGCCCACCGGCACCTGAGCCGCCGCGCGGCCCTGCGCGCCTGCCCGTCGCTGCGGCCCGAGGCGCTGGTCGGCGCCCTCCAGTACTACGACGCCCAGGTCGACGACGCCCGGCTGGTGACCTTCCTGGTCCGCACCGCCGCCGCGCACGGGGCGCACCCGCTGTCGCGGGCCCGCGTCGTGGGTTTCCTGCGCGAGGGTGCCCGGATCACCGGCGCACGGGTGCACGACCAGGAGACCGACCGGGTGTTCGAGGTGCGTGCCCGGCAGGTGGTCAACGCCACGGGAGTGTGGACCGACGACACCCAGGCCCTCGTCGGCGAGCGCGGCCAGCTCCAGGTGCGCGCCTCCAAGGGCATCCACCTCGTGGTGCCCCGCGACCGGATCCGGTCCAGCACCGGCCTGATCCTGCGCACCGAGTCCAGCGTGCTGTTCGTGATCCCCTGGGACCGGCACTGGCTGATCGGCACCACCGACACCGACTGGGACCTCGACAAGGCGGATCCGGCGGCGACCAGCCGGGACATCGACTACCTGCTGGAGCACGTCAACGCGGTGCTGGCCACCCCGCTGACCCGCGACGACGTCGAAGGCGTGTACGCCGGCCTGCGCCCGCTGCTGTCCGGGGAGTCCGACGCGACCGCCAAGCTGTCCCGGGAGCACACCGTGGTCAGCCCCGCGCCCGGACTCGTGGTGGTGGCCGGCGGCAAGTACACGACGTACCGGGTGATGGCCCGCGACGCGGTCGACGAGGCGGTGCGCGGCCTCGACGCCGCAGTGCCCGCCTCGTGCACCGACCGGGTTCCGCTGCTCGGCGCGGAGGGCTACGTCGCCCGGTGGAACCAGCGCCGCCGGCTGGCGCAGCAGTTCGGCCTGCACACCGAGCGCGTGGAGCACCTGCTGCGGCGCTACGGCGCCGCCGTCGACGAGGTGCTGTCGCTGCTGCGGGAGGACCCCACGCTCGGCGAGCCGCTCGACGGCGCGGAGGACTACCTGCGGGTGGAGGTCGTCTACGCGGCGTCCGCCGAGGGGGCGCTGCGCCTGGAGGACGTGCTGACCCGGCGTACCCACATCTCGATCGAGACCTTCGACCGTGGCCTGACCGCCGCCCTGGCGGCGGCGACGCTGATGGCGCCGGTCCTCGGCTGGGACGACGAGCGGACCGACCGGGAGGTGACGGACTACGTCGCGTGGATCCGGGCCGAACGGGCCGCCCACGACCAGCCCGACGACGCGGCGGCCGACGCGGTCCGGTTGGGCCCGGCCGAGGTGACGGCGGCGACGGCCGTGGCGGCCTGAACGGGCTCCGGCGGTGTGCCCGGCACACCGCCGGACCCGGCCACGCGGGGCCCTACGGGCAACGCTGATCGGGGCGGCGGCTCAACGGCCGCCCTCGGCCAGCTCGGCGAGCATCCCCTCGCAACTGCGGACGACGACCTGCGCGCCGCGCCGCTGGGCCAGCCGGAGCAGGGGATCCTCCGCGAGGTCCCGCCACCGCCACTGCGCGTCGGAGGCCGCCTCCCAGAGCCGCTGCACGGTCGCGTCGTGTTCCACACCGAGCCGGATGGCCAGGCCGACCCCGTCACCGCCGACCAGGCGCCGCGCCTCCTCGGCCAGCTCGGCGTCGAACCCGAGCCGGGCGTTCCGGAGCGCAGCCAGCAGGCACAGCTCCCGGAACTCGTGCGCGCCGGCGAGGATCTGCTCCACCGCGCTGAGCAGCTCGCCGGTGCCGGGGCCGGGCTCGGCCCGTACCAGCGCCTCCACCCCGGCCAGCGCCGAGCGAGCCTTGAGGGTGTCCCGTCGGTCGACGAAGAAGCGGGACATCGACTCGCGCAACTCGGTCAGGCCGCTGCGTCGGATCAGTTCCGCGGAGAGCTTGACCCGGCTGTCGCAGCCGGTACGGACGAGGGTGGTCGCCAGCCTGACCCCGGCGAGGCCGAGCCGGTCCAGCAGCGCGGCGCGTACCCCCGGGTCCAGCGGCACCGGCAGCTCACCGCGGACGAACCGGTCGGCGGACAGCAGGTGCGTCTCCAGGTCCTCGCGGGACACCCGGGCCAGTTGCGCGAGCGCGGCGAAGTCCGACTCGCTGAGCACCCGGCCGGCCAGCCCGATCAACCCGCTGCACGCCGCCAGGTCGACGCAGAGCGCGTTCACCCGGGGGTCGCGGTACTGCTGTCGGGCGAGCTGGCGGGCGGTGAGCAGCGCGTCGACCCGTCCGCCGCCGGCCTCGTCGACCCGGGACAGCACCAGGATCACATTCACCGGGGCGGCCTGCCCGACGGCGCTGTCCCGGGTCGACTCCAGGACGCGCAGGTCGGTGCCGCGGCCGTCGCGGGTCAGGAACAGCACCGCGTCCGCGTCCCGCAGCACCCGGTCCATGACCGGCGACCGCCCCTGCTCGTCGGGGCCGGTGATCGCGGGTGTGTCGATCAGGGTCACCTGCCGCAGGGCCCGGGTCGGCCATTGCACGACGATGTCGCGCAGCTCGCCCGCCCGCCAGCCGACGAGATCCACCCGCATTCCGGTCGCGGACTTGGCCACCGCCAGCTCCTGCGGGGGTTGGTTCGTCGAGTAGGCGGTGGCGCGCGGCTGCGGACCGTCCTCGTACCAGGTGAAGACGCCGCTGCCGTCCGGGCCGTCGACCGGCGCGACCTCCTCGCCCATGATCGCGTTCAGCACGGTCGACTTGCCGGACCGCCACGGGCCGGCGATCGCGATCCGCAGCGGTTGCTCCAGCTGGGCGAGCTGGTGCCGGAGGTGATCGGTGGCCCGGGGATTGTCCCGGTAGAGCTGGAGGGCCTGGTGCAGCAGGCCCCAGACCGCCTCGTCCAGCCGTAGGCCGACGGTCATGCCCGGGGCTCCAGCGGCCGGGCCGGTCGGGGCGCGGTCAACTGCTGGGCCTGCTCGTAGACGGCGGCCAGCCGGGTCATCTTCAGCCGAATCTCGCGCTGCCGCTGGTCGCGGACCGCCGCGTCGGTGTCGGCGGCCTGCTTCGCGGTACGGAACGACTGGATGATGGCCTCCTGCAACTCCTCGGTCAGCGCGGTGAAGTGGTCCCGGAGCATCCGCTGCACCTGCCGGGTGGTGTCCCGGCATTCCTTGGTCGTCCGGACGAAGAAGTCGTCGACGTGCCGTTGGACCGCCGTCTTGACGGTTGCCTGCCGGCGGCGGAGCAGCTGCCTGCTCTCGTCCCGGATGCTCTTGCCGCCGAAGAGCGCGCCGGCGCCGATCGAGACCGGGTTGATCATCGGCATGCCGGCCAGCGTCATCACCAGGCCGAACATCAGCAGGCCACCGTAGGAACCCTTCATGCCGGTGATCGCCTTCTGGCTCACGGTGAACCGGTCGATGGTCGGGCGCTCGATCTCCGGCAGCCGGTCCAGGAGATCCTCCGGCACCGTCATGGACCAGGGCGGCAGCACGTCGTAGCCGTACCGGGCGAAGTTGCCGGCGACCCGCCGGGCGGCGAAGTCGCAGCGCTGCGCCAACCACTCGTGGTTCGCCTCCGCCGCCTCGACCAGGCTTTGTTGCAGCCACTCCTGGAAGGTGTCCCAGGCGACCAGCGGATCGGCCGTGTCGAACGCCTCGTCGACCATCCGCAGGATCTGCCGGGTCCGGTCGCGCAGGTCGTACTCGATGTCGGAGAGCAGGTCGGCCATCTCGTCGGCGAGGGTGTTCTGCCAGCGGGTGGAGCAGCGGCGCAGCTCGTCGACCTCGCGCTGGGCCGCGTGCAGCCGGGAGATCGGGCCAGACTGCTCCTCCGCCTCCTGGCTCTCCAGCTCGGCGCGCAGCGGCGCGGCGAGCTGCTCCACCACGGTGCGGGCGATCATCGCGACCGAGGCCCGGGCCAGCACGTCGGCCTTGCCGGTCAGGTCCCGCTGCAGGCGGGCGATCAGCAGCGGGAAGCCCGACTCGGCGTTGAGCCCGTGGTCGTCGGCGGCCGCCGCGCGCAGCCGCAACGCCGCCGAGACGGGGATCAGCGCCGCCGGTACGCCGGCCTCGGCCAGGTGCTGCCGATTGCGCTCGGCGACCGCGCGCCAGTCCGGCACCAGGTCGGTCTTGGTCTGCACCACCGCCACGTTCGGATGCTGCCGGGTGACGTGCAGCAGCATGTTCAGCTCGGCCACCGACAGTTCCCGGGTCGAGTCGGAGACGAGCAGCACCGCGTCGGCGTGGTGGAGCGCGGCGGGCGGGGCGGCGGCGCCCAGCACGGCCACCTCGTCGGCGCCGGGTGTGTCCACCAGCACCAGTCCGGCGCCGAGCAGCGCGCGCGGCAGTCCGATCTCGACGTACGCCGGGCCGCCGCCGGGCCGGCGGCCGAGCGTGCCGGCCACCCCGGCGGCGATCTGGTCCAGCGGCACGGGGGTCCGCTCGGCGGGCACCGGAACGGACGTGCCGACGGCCCGCCCCGGCGCGGACGCGGCTTGGACCACCGTGGCCGACGCGACCTCGGCGTGCTGCACCACCGTCGGCAGGACGGTGGTGCGCCCGTCGCCGACCGGGCACACCGGCGCGTTCACGATCGCGTTGACGAGTTGGCTCTTGCCCTGGTTCGGTTCGCCGATGACCAGGACGCGCAGCTTCGGGTCGAGCAGCTGAGCCCGCTTCTGCCGGACCGCCAGCAATAGGTCCGCCCGCCCGTGCTCGCGGCACGTACGGGCAATCTCGTCGAGCGCGTCCAGCCAGATCCCCGCCATCACCGCACCAAGTGTGCGGATTTCGAATCAATTATCAAGAGGGGATCTGCGCCGAAACAGGGAGAAAGCCGGATCGGCAGTGCCGATCCGGCTTTCCGCTCCCGTCGGACCCCGGTCAGAGCAGACCGTCGCCGAGGCCCAGCAGCCCGCCGCCGGCCGACGCGGAAGCGTCGCCGTGGATCCCGGCGTGGCCGTCCACACCGTCGGTGACGTCGCCGGTGACGCTGCCCACCGTGCCGGTGACGCCGGACAGGACGCCATCCACCTGGTGGGTCACGCCGCCCACGGTGGACGGCACGTCGACGTCCGGGACCACGCCGCCGGAGTCGCTGATGCCGAGCCCGCCCAGGGTGTCGTCGACGCCGAGCGGGCCGACGACACCGGCGACCTGGCCCTGGGTGCCGGAGAGCGTGCCGCCGAGCAGACCGTCGCCGCCGAGCAGCCCGTGACCGCCGAGCAGACCGTCCGGGGTGCCGAGCAGACCGGCGTCGGTGCCGTCGAGCAGACCGTCCGGGTGGCCCACGGTGCCGGCCACGTCGCCGACCACCGGGTCGGCCGCGGTGTCCACCACGCCCACCACGTCGGCGTCGAGGGTGTGTGCGACGTCGTGCACGCCGATCAGGTCGGTGTCGACGCCGCCCGGCCCGACGCCCAGGCCGATCCCGGGCAGCACGGCCGCCCCGGCGGCGACGCCCGTCGGGTCGACGGCGAGGGCGCCCAGGACGCCGGCCTTGACGTCCACACCGGAGTAGGAGCTGCCGATGGCGATGTCCTGCGGCACGGACTGGAGCTGGGCGACGACGCTGGTGGTGTCGGCCAGCAGCGGGTCGACCCCGAGCTGCCCGGCCACCGCGGTCACCGGCGCGAGCCCGTTCACCGGTGCGTAGTCCACGACCAGCGGGACCACGTCCTGCACGTCGGCGGCGGTGATGTCGGTGAGCCCGGCGGCCTGCAGCGCGCCCTCCGGGTCGAGTTCGAACGCCGACTTGGCGTCGGGGTCGGTCAGCAGGTTGAGCACGAAGTCGTGCAGGGTCTGGTCCATGTGCCGGTTCTCCTCGGACGTTGGCGTCAGCCACCGTTGATCGTCGACAGCGACGCTATGGGAGCGGGCCGGCACGGTCATCGGGGATCTGCCCGCAATCCGCCCCGCCCCATTAGGGTGCTTTCCGCCTCGCCTGTTAGGGGGACTGGGGGGCCTGGGCCGGCCAGAGTTAGGGTCCCGATGCCGGAGTGATCTCTGGTACGAACGTAGGAGCCCACGGGGTTCCGCCGGGGTGGGTCGCCGCACGGTGTCGCACCGTCGCCACCGGCCGGCCAACTCACGGTGAAGGAAGAAAGCGGATGCCGTACGTCCTGGGGATCGACATCGGAAGCACCAACACCGCGGCCGGCGTGGCCCGGCGGCGGGGTGCGACCTGGGCGCGACCTGAGGTGGTCGCGCTGGACGGCGGGTCGGCGACCGTACCGTCGGTGCTGCACCTGGCCACGGACGGGTCGCTCGTGGTCGGTGCGCCGGACGGCGGGGACGGGAGCCGGACGGCACGGGGGTTCGTCCGCCGGGTCGGCGACGACGTGCCCCTCCTGCTCGCCGGTGAGCCGTTCCCGCCGCAGGTGCTGACCGCGGTGCTGGCGGAGTGGGTGGTGCAGCGGGTCCTCGACCGCGAGGGCGAGCCCGCCGAGGCCGTCGTGCTCAGCCACCCCGCGGGCTGGGGAGGGCACCGGCGGGAGTTGCTGCACAGCGCCCTGTGGCAGCTCGGCCTGGGCAACGTGACGCTGCTTCCCCGCACGGTCACGGTGGCCGAGAGCCACGCGGCGCGCGGCTTCCCGGGCAGCACGGCGGCCGTCTACGCCCTGGGCGGCAACACCTTCGAGGCGGCCCTGGTCCGCCGCACCCCGCGCGGCACCTACGAGACCTTCGGCTTTCCCCAGGGGCTGGACTGGATCGGCGGCGCCGACTTCGACGAGGCGCTGGCGGAGCACGTGCGTACCGTGCTCGCCCGGGAACTCGCCGCGGCCGGACGCCGGGAGACGCACGCCGCGCTGCGCGGACTGCTGCCCGAGTGCGACCGCGCCAAGCGCGAACTGACCGTCGGGACGGAGACCGACGTGCTGCTGACCCTGCCGAACGGGCCGGTCCGGGTGCCGGTGAGCCGGGTGCGGTTCGAGGACATGATCCGGCCGGCCGTGCAGGCGACCGTCGACCTGCTGGCCCGGACCGTCCACTCGGCCGGGCTGCGGCCGGCGGAGCTCGACGGCGTGCTGCTCGCCGGCGGCTCCACCCGCATCCCGCTGGTCGCCGAGCTGCTCGCCGAGACCTTCCCGGTACCGGTGGAGGTGGAACCCGATCCGCAGTCGACCGCCGCCACCGGCGCGGCGTTGGCCGCCTGCCAGGTGGTGTCGCCGCGCCGCCGGTTCCCGGAGCGGGACGGCGAGCCCGCCCCGGCCGGCGACCTCGGCCCGGCCGCCCCGCCGGCGGTCCGGGCGCAGCGTCGGCGCGACCACGACCGTCCGGCCCGCAGCGAGCCACCACCCCGCCCCCCGGTCCGGATCACCCCGCTGGACCTGCCGAAGGCGTCCCGCCTGGCGCTCACCCGCAGCTGGGGACGCGAAGGATGACCACCATGATCAAGAGCAGCGCCGCCGGGTCCCGCCTGGTGCTGGACCGCGGGCCGCAGGCCCTGCTCGACGCCGTCGCGGCGGACCCGGACGCGCCGCTCGCACTCGGTGTGACCGGCCCGGGCGGCCACGGCCGGAGCGCGTACCTCCAGGACCTGGCCCGGGTCTACCGGCGGGCCGGGAGCACGGTGCTGGAGGGCGCCCCCGACCAGCCCGACACGATCGAACCGGACGCCGTGCTGGTGGTCGACGACGCGCACCTGCTCGACGACGCCCGGCTGCGGGCGCTGCGCGCCCTGGTGGCCACCCGTCGGCACCGCCTCGCCGTCGGCTACCGGCCGTGGCCCCGGCCGGCGGCGCTGGTCGACCTGGCCGACGCGCTCCGGCGGGACGGGCACCTGGTCCTGCTCACCCCGTTCGCCCGGGAGCGGACCGCGGCCTACCTCGCCACCGTGCCGGAGGTCGGCCGGCGGCCCGACCTGGTCGACTTCGTGCAGCAGCAGACCGCGGGCGTCCCCCGCGACGTCGAGCGACTGGTCCGCGGCCTGCGCGGGCAGGAGAGCGGGCCGGGCGTCCCGGCCGAGCCGCCCCGGCAGGTCATCCTCCAGTTCGGAGCGGACCTGGACGACCTGCCGCCCGATGTCCGGCGGCTGCTGCTCGCCGTCGCCGCCGGCGTACCGCTGCCGGTGGACCTGCTCCGGGCGTTGCTCGGCCGGGAGCCCGGCGAGGTGGACGAGCTGATCGCCGCGACCCGGGCGGCCGGCCTGCTCGGCGCGGACGGCCGGCTCGCGCCGATCGTGCGGCGCGCGGTGGCCGCGCTGAGCCCGGCCACCGAGCGCACGGCGGTGTGGCGCCGGCTCACCGAGTTGCAGCTCGCCCGGGGCGGGCCGGTGCTCCCGCTGGTCCGCTCGTTGCTCGCGGCCGGAGTGGCCGGCGACTGTCCGGCACCGACGCTGGAGGCCGCGGCCGAGGAGGCGCTGGCCGGCGAGCCCGCCCTTGCCGCGGAGTTGTTCGCGGCGGCCACGGCCGCCGGGCGCCCGGCCGCGCTCCGGCAGGCGGTCGCCGCGGCCCTCGCCGGCGACCTGGACGCCGCCCTGCGGCTGGCGGACCGGCTGCTCGCCGCCGCGGCGCCGGCCGACCGGTCGGGCGCGGCGGTGGTCGCCGCGACGGCGCTGGCGCACCGCGGCCAGGTCGGCCGCAGCGTCGAGCTGTACCGGTGGGCGGGCGGCGCGTCGGCGCAGTCCTTCGCCGCCGTCGGCGCGCTCGCCGCCGGCCAACCGGCCGACGCGGCGGACGCGCGCGGCACCGACCCCGCGGGGGAGCCACCCACCCTGCACGCCAGCGCGGCCCGGTTGATGGCCGAGGGGATCCGGGACAGCGTCGCCGGGCCACCCACCGCCGCGCTCTCCACCCTCGTGCAGGCCGCCGCCCTGCTGGAGCCGGCCGGGCGGGGGGTGCTCCTGCCGGACAGTCCGGCGGCGCTCGCCGCGTTGACCGGGGTGCACTGCGGCGAGCTGGACGTCGCTGAGCGGGTGCTCGACCGGGCCGCGGCCAGCGGGGTCGGCGGGCCGCTGATGGTCCGGCGCCACCGGCTGCTGCAGGCCTGGATCGCCATGGTCCGGGGCCGCACGGCCGTCGCGGCCGACCAGCTCGCCACGGTGACCGGCGGCGGTCGCCCGCTCGAGTCGAGGGACCTGCTCTTCGCCTCCGCGCTGGAGATGGGGATCGCCCGGCGAAACAGCGACCTCGGCGCCCTCCAGCGCGGGTGGGGGCATGCGCTGGAGGCGGTGGTCCGCCACCCGGTCGATCTGTTCACGCTGCTGCCGCTGGGCGAGCTGGCCGTCACCGGGGCCCGGCTGGGTGACCTGAGCCGGCTGGAGCCGTACCTGCGGGAGGCGCGCCTGCTGCTGGCCCGGCTCGGCGACCCGCCACTGTGGAGCACCCCGCTGCACTGGAGCGGGTTGCACGCGGCGATCCTCGCCGAGGAACCGGCGGCCGCCGACGGCCACGTGGCCGCCCTGCTCGCCGCCGCGGACCACAACCGGTACGCGGCCGTGGTCGCCGCGGCCGCCACCAGCTGGGTCGAGGTGCTGCGCGGGAAGGTCGACCCGGTCCGGGTGGAGGCCGCCGCCCGCGGGCTGCACGACGCGGGGCTGTGCTGGGACGGCGCCCGGCTCGCCGGGCAGGCCGCGATCCGCACGTCGGACCGGCGGGCGATGAGCATGCTGCTGGACTGCGCCCGAATGCTCCAGGGCCGGCCGGCCGGGGCCACGGGTGGGCAGCGGCCGGCGTCCGCCGACGCCGCCGCCCCCGGGGCACACCGGCTCAGCGACCGGGAGCGGGAGGTGGCCGAGCTGGTGCTGGCCGGGCTGACCTACCGGGAGATCGGCGACCGGCTCTTCATCTCCGCGAAGACCGTGGAGCACCACGTCGCGCGGATGCGGTCCCGGCTCAACTGCGCCAACCGCACGGAGCTGCTGGCCCTGCTGCGGACCATCCTGGCCGACCGGTCACGCGGTGCGGCCGGGCAGCCCTGGCCGCAACGGCCGGCGTCGTGAGCCGGACCCGGACCGCTGACCACGGGACCCGGACCCGGCTCGCCGCGCTGGCGGTCGTGCCACCACCGGGTCCTGGTCGCGCCGCACTGGCCCTGGTCGCTCGCCGGACCCGCCGTCACGACGGTCGTCCACCTGCTGGCCGAGCTGATCGAGAACGCGCTGGTGTTCTCGCCGGTGACCACCACGGTGCGGGTGGCCGGCGAGCCCCGAGCGCAGGGCTGCGCCGTCGTGGTCACCGACGACGGGCCGGGCCTGGACGTCGCCGCGCTGGCCGAGGCGGACGACCTGCTCGGCAACCCGCCGGGCGACCCCCCGCCGGCCGGGCCGGGCTGTACGCCGCGGCGCTGCTCGCCGCCCGCTGCGACGCCCAGGTCTCGTTGCGTCCCGGCCCGCGTGGCGGCACGGCGGCGGTCATCCTGCTCCCGGCCGGCCTGGTCACACCGACCGTCGGCGACCGTGCCACGACCGGGCCGAGCCGCCCGCACGGCCGGTCGACGTCCGGGCCCGACCCCGACGACGGACTGCCGAGGCGGGCCGGGAACGGACCGCTGCCGCCGAGCCCCGGCACCGCCGGCTCGGACAGCGTCGGCACCCCCGACCCGGCCGCAGCGAAAGGACAGTAGATGAGGCAGTCAGTGGTCGCCGGCGGGCTGGCGGAGGCGCTGCACGACCTGGTCGCCCGGGTGCCCGGGTGCCGAGCACGCCGTCGTGCTGCTTCAGGCGATGCTCGCCGGGCTTCGCGCGCTGTGACCTGCGTCTGGTCCCGCGAGGCGGATCGGGGACGGGTGTCCGGTGCAGAATCTGAAGGGGAGGAGTTCATGCCGGCATCACCGCCCCAGCCGCGGCGGACTCTGGTGATCGTTGTGCTCGACCAGATCGTGGCCGTGGTCGGATCCGTGCGGCGCGCCCTCACCGGCCGCGGTGGCGGCTCCCGGCTCACCCGGGACGCCGTGATCGCGTCACTGGCGGTGCTGGTCGCCACGGCGGTACCCGTCGTGCTGGTGCTGCGGACGCCGGAACGCCTGACCCCGGTCGTCCTCGACCCGCCGCCGGACGGCGACCTGCCGACGATCCCCGAGTTCGGTACGCGCAGCATGGAGGCCAGGCCCGCCGCCTCCAGCCCACCGGCGGCGGCGCGCACGACGACCGAGGCGCCGCCCGCCGGTCCGGCCGCTCCGACGACGGCGGGCGAGCCGTCGCCGGCGGCGACGGGGTCGACCAGCCCGGCCGCGCTGCGCGCCGCCTTCGCCGTCGAGGAACGTGCCCTGCTCAGCTACGGCGCCGGCGTGACGATCAGCAACGCCGGGCCGACCGCGGCGACCGGGTGGACCCTGGTCGTCACGCTGCCTCGGGAGTCGCTCGAGGTCACCTCCGTCACCGGCGCCCGGGCCACCCGCGCCGGCGCGACGTGGACCTTCGTGCCGGACGGGAGCACGGGGGAGGTGCCCGGCGCCGGCTCGGTCCGGGTCACCTTCCGGGTGTCCGGGGCACCGATCAACTCAACGCCCACGGCCTGCACCATCGACGGAGCCGCCTGCTCCGGCCTGCCGGCCTGACGTACGGCACCCACCGGCGACCCACCCGCCAGCGGGCAGGGCTGCGGGTGGCGCCGAATGAGATCCTGGTAGGTCTCGTTGGCCGACTCGAGCTCGGCGCAGGCGCCCGCCGGCGTCAACAGCAATGTGCTCACCGACGAGACGGCCGTCGACCCGCTGTCCGGCAACGTCGTGCTCCATGGCATCCCGGTGCGCGTCGAGCCCGCCTGATGCGGGGCCGATCATGCGAGCAGCGGCGTGGCTGCCCGATTATCGCCGGGCCTCGGAGTTGCTTCGCAGCGTGTTCGCCCAGTGCGTGGCACCGACGCCGGCCGGCTGCGGTCCGGTGTCGTTCTCGGTGGTCGCGTCGGGCCACTGGGTCTGGCCTGCCGCCGTCAGGCCGAGCCCTTCGGCACCGAGCGGGCGGTCCGGTGCCAGAGCGACGGGCGAAGAGGAGCTTTCCGGAGTTGCCATCTCGGGTGCCTCGGCTGCTGGTCGTGGCCAGCGCCGCCACCGCTGAACGCTGAGCACGGCGACCAGCATCGCGGCACCGATCAGCAGCGTGGTGCCGGTCCGCACCGGGGTGGCCAGGTCGGCGTGCTGGCCGGCCACGGTCACCTGGTGGCCGAGGAGGCGCAGCAGCCAGGTCGGGCGCATCATCATGGCGAGATAGCTGCCCGCGTACACGATCCCGGTCAGCACGGCGCCGAGCGGGGAGAATCGTAGGGTGGCGATGAGCCCGAGCAGGATTCCCGCCGCTGCCAGTAGCAGCGCAGTCCGCACGAAGTCACCCGTGTTGAAGGCGCCGCTGGTCTGCGCCGCGGTGAAGGCCTGGACCGAGCGGCCCTGTCCGATGGCGAGAAGGATCCAGGCCAACGGACCGATGACAATCGCGGCGATCAAGGTTCCGACGTGTCGCATCCGGGCACCGTACCGATGGAACACAACGATGAAAACCCCTGATACCGACCGTCGTTGCTCGGTCACGGTCGGGGCCCGGCAGGAGTCAGCATGCCCGGATCTGGTCGGGCAGCGGCTCGTCCGGCCCGACGGCGTGGCCGAGGACGAGGCGTACGACGGCCCTGGGATGATCTTATGTCCGTCAGTGCGGTTGGTTAGCATGCCCGGCGATGATGTTTCTATTCCCCTCCCTGCGGCTACGCCGCGCCGCCCGTAGACACTTCGGCTGGCAGAAGCTTCGAGCTACGCAGATGCGCGCGATGCGCGCGCTGCTGGCGGGCCGCGACACGCTGGTCGTGCTGCCAACCGGGGGCGGAAAGTCCGCCGTCTACCAGGTTCCCGCCACGCTGCTGCGCGGCCCCACGGTGGTGATCTCCCCGCTGCTGGCATTGCAGCAGGACCAGATCGGCAACCTCAACGAGCGGGCGGATCCTGCTTTGCGCGCTGTTCGGATCAGCTCCGCGGAGAGCCCGAGCAAGCAGGCCGCGGCGCTGGCCGAGCTGCGCTCGGGTGCCGCGAAATTCCTGTTCATCACGCCGGAGCAGCTCAGTTCCCCGGAGCGGCTGGCCGAGGTCCGCGCGCTGCGTCCGGCGCTGGTGGCGGTTGACGAGGCGCACTGCATCTCGTCGTGGGGGCATGATTTCCGCCCCGACTACCTCACACTCGGCCACCTCATCCGCGGCCTGGGACGCCCGCCGGTCGTGGCGTTGACCGCCACGGCATCGCCGCCGGTGCGCGAGGACATCACTGCGCGGCTCGGCATGCGCAAGCCGCGGCTGGTCCTGTCCGGGCTGGACCGTCCGAACCTTTTCGTGGCGGCGGCGCACTGCCCCAGCGAGGACTACCGCTGGCGCAGGCTGCTCACCCTGCTCAAGGAGACCGACCCGCCCGGCATCGTGTATGTGCCGACCCGGCGCGCCGCCGAGGAACTCGCGGAACGGCTGTCCGACGCGGGTTTTCCCGCACAGGCATACCACGGCGGTATGGCGGCCGGGGTGCGTCACCGCCGCCACGAAGACTTCCTCGCCGACCGGGTGCCGATCATGGTCGCCACGTCGGCGTTCGGCATGGGCATCGACAAGCAGAACCTCCGCTGGGTGGCACATGTGGCGCTGCCCGACTCACCGGACAGCTACCTGCAGGAGATCGGGCGGGCCGGGCGCGACGGTGAGCCCGCCCGGGCGTTGCTGCTCTACCGAGCCGAAGACGTTGCCCTGCAACGTTTCTTCAACGGCGGCGCGCCTGAACTGAAGGAACTGCGAGCGGTGGCGGCGGTCCTGCACAACGGCCCGGTGACGCGCAGCGCGCTGGCAAAGGCCACCGGCCTGGGGCAGCGCAAGGTCGCCAGCCACATCGGTCTGCTTGAGCAGGTCGGCGCGGTGACGGCAGGCGCCAAGGGCGAGCTCACCGTCCCTCGGTATGCGCCCCTGCCCGATCAGGCGGCTCGGGAGGCGCTGGCCGAGTACGCCCGCTATCAGGCCGGGCAGCGTTCCCGCACCGACATGATGCGCCGATTCGCCGAGAGCCGGGGCTGCCGTGTGCAGTCACTGCTGGGCTACTTCGGAGAGCAGCTGAGCCGTCCCTGCGGGCACTGCGACAACTGCCACGGCGGCACCTCCGAGGTGATCCCGGGCGACGGGCCGTACCCACTGCACAGCACCGTCCGGCACGCCAAATGGGGATCAGGCATGGTACTCGGGTACGAGAAGGACCGGATGACCGTGCTCTTCGACGATGTGGGCTACAAGACCCTGTCGGTCTCCGTCGTGCAGGCCCAGGGCCTGCTGGCGCTCGAGGCGAACCGCGGCTGAAGCCGCGGACAGGCAGTCCGCGTCCTCGGGCCGCAGGTTGACCGGCCGACGCCGCGTAGGGCGCGACGCAACGGGTAAGCGGCCGCGGCGAACAGACGACGGGACGGCAGGTGCCGGTGGAAACGACGGAGTTGCGGGTACCCGGCGTCGGCGGCTCCAGCGCGGAGGAGAGCCTCGATCGACCGATCGTGACGAGGGTGGCGGGCGACCAGAACGCAGGATTCTTCCGCCCCAAGGCGGGCTTCGGCGACCCGCGGGGACCCGGCGGGGTGCTGATCGAGGCCTACCGCTGGGGCAACCTGACCGGCGGCAGGGCCAGCCGGGCCTTCTCCCTGATGCTGCTGCTGCCGTTCATGCTGAGCAACATCGCGATCTGGATGCTGCCGCCGGCCGCGCCCGGCCCCGGGGCGGTCGGCCGCGCGGCCTGCCGGATGCTGGCCGGGACCCTGACCGCGATGTACGTGCTGTCGGTGACCGGCGTGGCGATCGACCTGGTCGCCTGGCAGTGCGCCGCCGACCCCCGGTGCACCGACGGCCGCCGGCCGATCTCCTGGATCGCCGGCGTGCAGCCGGGTCAGCGCGTGGCGCTGGCCGCCCTGGTGCCGATCGCCGCCGTCGCGGTCGTCTGGTGGCTCGGCGCGCGGTCGTGGCGGCTGTCCGAGGACGCCTCCGCCACAGCCGCGCCGGCTGGTCTCGGCGCGTTCCGGCTCGACGACCACGACTTCTGGGACAACCGGATCCTCCTGCGCCGGCTGCGGGAACTGCACGTCGCGATCGCCCTGGGCGCCGTCGACGTCGTCCTGCTCAGCGTGATCGCCCCGCACGACAACCGGAGGGCCGGCTACGGCCTGGTCGCCCTCACCGTCGCCGTCATGGTCGCCGCCACGGCGTTGCTCTGCCGCCCGGCCCGGCCCGGCCACCCGCACGACCGGCGGCTCGGACTGGCCAGTCGTACCGTGCTGGTGGCCATGCTGGTGGTCACCGCGCTGACCCTCGGTTACGCCGCCCTGCCCCGGTCCCGGTGGATCCCGGGGGCCGAGTTGCCCGGCTACGGCTCCCTGGTCGCCTGGCTCTACGTGAGCCAGGTCGTGCTGCTGCTGATCCTCAGCGCGCTCGTGATCCGCCGGCCGAGGCGGACGAGGACCGCGACGTTCCTCGGCGGCCTGGGCGCCCCCGTGGTCATCACCTTCGCCATCGGCCTCGGGGTGGCGTTCTCGTCCGCCCTCGTCTACACGGCCTCCGACTATCTCGACCGGGACGTCAACCCGACACCGCGCCGCCTGCTGCCGGCCGGGGTCCCACCGCTGCTACCGCCGCTGGCGTACCGGTGGGCCGCGATGGGCTTCTTCGTGGCCCTGCTGGTGACCGCGGTCGCCGCCCTCCTGCGCAGCCTGCTGACCAGGTGGCACCGGCGGCGGGTGGCGATGGAGATCCTGCGCCGCGACTTCCCGGACGCCCCGCCGGAATCGCACCCGCGGGTCCGCGCGGTGCGCAACGCCATCGCCCAGGCGCAGCTCACCGACCGGAGTTGGCCACTGCCCGCCGCGTACGCGGTCATCTTCGTGCTGATCCTCGGCTCCGCCGGACTGTCGCTCGCGGGCATCGGGCCGCGCGATCTGAGCCTCCGCATCGGGGGAGAGTCGCTGGCCCGAGCGACGGTGTTCGTCAGCCACCTGGGCACCAACCTGGCCGGGCTCTTCGCCATCGCGATGGCGGTCGCCGCGCTGCTGACCCACAAGCCGAGCGCGCGTACCCGCTTCGTCGGAGTGCTGTGGGACGTGGCCACGTTCTGGCCGCGCGCCGCCCACCCGCTCGCCCCGCCCTGCTATTCCGAACGCGCCGTACCGGAGCTCACCCGACGAATCCGGCACCTGACCAGCCACGACGGAACCCTGGTCCTCTCCGGGCACAGCCACGGCGCGGTCCTGGCGGCGGCAACCGTACTGCAACTGCAGCCTGCCTGCCTCGACCGGATCGCGCTGCTGACCCATGCCTCTCCGCTGCGCCGCCTCTACAGCAGGCTCTTCCCCGCGCACCTGGGCCACGCCACGCTGTGCGACATCGGCGACCGGGTGAGCTGGCGCTGGCTCAACCTGTGGCGGGACACCGACCCGATCGGTGGTTGGATCTTCGCCCCGGACCCGGGCCGCTCGATCGCCGGGAGGCCGACCGACCCGGCTGATCCGGCGAACATCGTGGATCGGCGGCTGCGTGACCCGCACGGGTTGCCGGCCCCGCCGGACGACACCGTGCCGCCACCGGTCCAGGGACACCGGTTCGGCCCCGACGACGACTTCGAGGCCGCCGTCCGCGACCTGGTGGCGCGACTGCGGGCGACCTGACTGGGACCTGAACCGGTAGGGCCTTCAGGAATCACGGATTGCCGGGGGCCGCACGGCGCGCCACGTAGACGGCGTCCGGTTCGCCGCGCGGCACCTCGACGAGGTGGGTGTCGACCGGACCGATGACCGCCTCCAGCCGGGCGGCGTACGCCGGCGCGGCCGAGGCGCTCCAGACGGCCAGCACGCCGTCGGCTGCGAGCCGGTCGCGCAGCAGGGCGGTGCCCGCGTCGTCGTACAGCGCGACGTTGGGCTGGAAGACGGTCCAGTCGGGGCCGTTGTCGATGTCGAGGCAGATGGCGTCGAAGACCTCCCGGGTGGTACGAAGCCAGGCCAGGAGGTCCTCGTTCACGATCCGCACCCGGGCGTCGTCGAGCGCCCCTCCGCTGTAGGCGGCCAGACGGTGGCGGTGCCAGTCGATGAGCGTCTCCTCGATCTCCACCACCACGATCTCCGCGGGCACGCTGGAGGCCGCGGCCTCGGCCAGCGAGAAGCCCACCCCCAGTCCGCCGATCAGCACCCGCGCCCCGGGCCGTACCAGGTTGAGCGCCTCGCGCACGAGCAGCCGCTCCGACGCTCCGGCCCGGGTGTCCATCAGGAACACGCCGTTGTCGACGATCTCGAAGTGCCCGCCGGACTGCCGAAGCACCAGCTCACCCCGGTCGGTCACCACCCGCTCGACTACGGTAACCGCCTCGTTCACCAGGCCAATCTATGGCACCGGGCTCTCCCGAGCCCGCGATATTCCAGCTGCCGGCCTGCCGGCAGGGCGGGCTGCCCGTTCACCGGCTCTCGCCGGTCGGGGACCAGTCGGCGTTGGCCCCGCAGACGACCAGGCAGGCGTGGTCGCCGGGGACCTGGCCGGCCAGCCAGGCCGCGAACGCGGCGGCGCCGGCCGGTTCCACGGCCAGCCGGAATTCCTCCCAGAGCCGGTCACGAGCGGCAATCTGGCGATCGTCGACGAGGGCCAGTTGCGGGGCGGTCGCCCCGAGGATCGCGTACGGGATCCGCCCGACCCGGCTCGCGCCGAGCGCGGACGCGGCCACCGAGTCGACCGGGCTGTCGACCGGTTGCCCGGCGGCAACCGCGGCGTGCAGGCTGGCACACCCGGCCGGCTCCACACCGACGACGGCGCGCGTCCCGACCGCCAGGCTCACCCCGGCGATCAGCCCGCCGCCGCCGACGGCAACCGCCACGGTGTCGCAGTCCGGCGCCTGGTCCACGATCTCCAGGCCCACCGTGCCCTGCCCGGCCACGACGTCGGGGTCGTCGTACGCGGGCAGGTAACGCAGTCCCTGCTCGGCGGCGTACGTCCGGGCGGCGAGTTCGGCCTCGGCGTACGACCGGCCGTGCCGGACCACGTCGGCACCGGTCGCGGCGATGCGCCGTTGCTTGGCCGGTGGCACCGTCTGCGGCACGTAGATCGTGGCCCGGACGCCGAGCAGCCGGGCGCCGGCGGCCACGCCGAGCCCGTGGTTGCCGCCCGAGGCGGTCACCACCCGGCCGGTGCCCGGCCCGCTCAGCAGCGCGTTCAGCGCGCCGCGGACCTTGAACGAGCCGGTGAGTTGCAGGTGTTCCAGCTTCAGCGTCAGCCGGCGGCCGTCCACGTCCGCTTCCAGTACGGGCGTACGCCGGATGTGCGGCGCGATCCGCTCGGCGGCCCGTCGGACGTCCTCGGCCGCCGGCAGCGTCGCCGCCCCGATCTGTGCGTGTCGGATCATGCTCCTACTCTGCCCGTCCTCGGCCCATAAGCTGGAGCGGGACTTACTAACGGGAAGTAAGGAACGCTAATGGGACTGGACGTGGAGCGGCTGCGAGTCCTCGTCGAGGTCGCCCACGCCGGCTCGATCGCGGCGGCGGCCAAGCGCATGGGATTCACCGCCTCGGCCCTGTCCCAGCAACTGGCGAAGCTGGAACGGGAGGTCGGCGATCGCCTCGTCGACCGCGGACCCGGCGGGGTACGGCCGACCGCGACCGGCGAGCTGCTGGTCCGGCACGGGGAAGGTGTCCTCGGCGCTCTCCACGACGCCGAAGAGGCCGTCCGGGGCGCCCGCCGGCTGCCCCGTGAGCACCTGTCCGTCGGCACGTTCGCCAGCGCCGGTAAGGCGCTCGTCCCCACCGCACTGGCCACGTTCCGCCGCGCCCACCCGCAGGTGCGCCTCACCCTGCTGGACATCGAGCCGCCCGACGGGTACGGCCTGGTCACCTCCGGCGACCTCGATCTGCTGATCACGCATCGCTACCCCGACGTGCCGCTGCCGCCCGCCACCGGCCTGCACCGGGCGCACCTGATGGCCGACCCGCTGCGGCTCGTGCTGCCCACCGGCCACCGCCACGCCGGCACCGACCGGCTGACGTTGGCCGGGCTCGCCACCGACGAGTGGATCTCCGGCGGGCCCGGGGTGCCCAACCGGGTGGCCCTGGACGGGGCGGCCCGACGGGCCGGCGTCGAGCTGCGCGTGTCCTACGAGACCCGGGACTACGCGGTCACCCTCGCCCTCGTCAGCGCCGGCATCGGCGTCGCCGTCGTCCCGGACACCACCCTGCGCTCCGCCGAACCGGGTGACTACGTCGTCCGCGACCTCGACCAGCCGATCGCCCGCGACATCTTCCTCGTGCACCGCCCGCGCCCACGGCCACCCGTCTCCGACATGGTCGCCCACCTCCAGGGCGTCACCTGACCGGCCACCCCTCCTCGAGTTTGGCGAGCCCGAGCCGGGGAAAGGGCAGCGCGCCGTGGGAGAGGAGTACCGGGTGCCGGCGGACGTGGACCCTGGGTGTGAGCTGTGCACCGAGAGTCTGCCGGGCGGCTGGGTGTTGGCGTACCGGAACGGTGACGGACCGGGTGAAGGTACGCGGGAGACGATGCTGACCCTGGGCAACGGGTACCTGGCCACCCGGGGGGCGGCTCCGGAGGCCTGGGCCGACGGGGTCCACTATCCCGGCACCTACCTGGCCGGTTTCCACAACCGGCTCTCCGGCACCGGCCTGCCGGACGGCACGGAGAGCATCGTCAACCTGCCGAACTGGCTGCCGTTGACGTTCCGTCCCGCCGGCGGGGACTGGCTCGCACCGGGGCAGGGGCACCGCGTGCACGAGCACCGGGCGCTGGATCTGCGGTGCGGGCTGTACCGCCGGGAACTGCTCGTGGTCGACCGGGACCAGCGGCGGACCCGGATCCGCCAGCGACGACTGGTGTCGATGGCGAATCCCCATCTGGCGGCGCTGGAGACGAGCATCGTCGCGGAGAACTGGTCGGGCCGGTTGGAGATCAGGTCGGGCATCGACGGTCGGGTGGTCAACGCGAACGCGCCGGCGGAAGCGGGCGGTTGCGGCCGGCACCTCACCGACGTGGCCACCGGCGAGGACGACGGGGAGACCATCTGGTTGACGGCGGTGACCACCTGCGCACGGCACCAGGTGGCCGTCACCGCGCGCACCAGAATCACCGACACCGCCGTCGCCCACAGCACGCCGGCCGCCGTCCACGAGCCGGACGACGTGAGTCAGATCATCGGGATCGACGTGACGCCCGGCGAACCGGTCTGCGTGGAGAAGACCGTTGCGGTGTTCTCCACCCAGGACCTGGCGGTGTCCGAACCGTTGACGGCCGCACTCGAAGAGCTGCGCTACGCCGGGACGTTCGGCGCCTTGCTGGCCGAGCACGCCGCCGCCTGGGCCCGCCTGTGGGAGCGTTTCCGGCTCGATGTCGGCGAGGAGCACGCCTGGCAGTTGTCGGTACGGGTGCAGACTTTCCATCTGTTGCAGACGCTGTCGCCGCACACCCTCGATCTGGACGCGGGCGTGCCCGCGCGAGGGCTGCACGGCGAGGGCTACCACGGACACATCTTCTGGGACGAGCTGTTCGTCTACCCGTACCTCAATCTGCGGTTCCCGGAGCTGACCCGGGCCCTGCTGAAGTACCGGCACCGGCGGCTGACCGCGGCGCGGCGGCAGGCGGCCACGGCGGGCATGGCAGGTGCGCTGTTTCCCTGGCAGAGCGGTGACAGCGGCCGGGATGAGAGCCCCGACTGTTCGCCATCGCCCGTGACCGGACAGTCGGTGGACGACTACACCGGCCGGCAGCAGCACGTCAACCTGGCCGTGGCCTACTGCGTGTGGCGGTACTGGGAGACGACCGGTGACCTGTCCTTCCTCGCCGGGTGCGGGCTGGAACTGCTGACCGAGACGGCGCGACTCTGGGCCGGACTGGCCACCTACCAGCCGTCCGACGACCGGTACGACATCCGCGGCGTGATGGGACCCGACGAGTACCACGACGGGTACCCGGGCCGGCCCGGCCAGGGCCTGGACAACTCGGCGTACATCAACGTGATGGTCGCGTGGGTGCTCGGCCGCGCCGACGAGGCCACCGCGATCCTCAGCCGGCATCCCGGCATGATGCCCTGGCCCGACGTCGCCGCGACGGACGACGAATGCCGCCGGTGGCGATACATCGCGCGCCGACTACGGCTGGCCTTCCTCGACGACGGGATCCTCGCCCAGTTCGAAGGGTACGGCGATCTGGCGGAACTGGACTGGGACCGGTACCGGCGGCGGTACGGCGACCTGCGGCTGCTGGGGTCGATGCTGCAGGCCGAGGGCAAGGACCCGAACCGCTACAAGATCTCCAAGCAGGCCGACGTGCTCATGCTGCTCTACCTGTTCAGCGCCGACGAACTCGCCGGGCTGGTGCGGGGCCTCGGCTACGATTTCGACCCGGCCCGAATCCCCGCCACCGTCGACTACTACCTGTCCCGCACGGCACACGGATCCACCCTGAGCCGGGTCGCGCACGCGTGGGTCCTGGCCCGGACGGACCGTCGTCAATCCTTCGAGATGCTGCTGACCGCGCTCGGCACCGATCTCGCGGATCCGGAGCACAGCTCGACGCGCAACGGCATACATCTCGGCGCCACCGCCGGAGCGCTGGACATCCTGCAACGGTGCTACACCGGACTGGAGGTCCGCGGCGACATGCTCCGGCTCAACCCGCTGCTGCCGGACGGGCTCGACGGGCTCGACTGCGTGATCCGTTATCAGAACCAGCTGATTTCCCTGCACGTGGATCACGAGCGGTTGCAGATCTGCGCCGCCCCCGGAGCGGACCAGCCCGTCCAGGTGGCCGTGTGGGGCAGGTCCTTTTCGCTCGCTCCCGGCTCGACCGTCACCGTCGAGCTGGACCCTCCGCCCGGGGCGGCAGCGTGACCGCCGCGCACGCTCAAGCTCTCGCCGGCCGGCCGGCCGGCACCGGCCGGGCCGGCGCCGGCGACGGCGGGAATGACCGGTGTCTCGTCGGGTAAGCGGGCGGCGACACGCGAGGAGAGCGACATGACCCAAACCGTTCCCGACGTGATCGTCCGCTACTACCAGTTGACGGCCGAGCCCGACGTCGACGCCTTCGTCGGCTGCTTCACCGACGACGCGATCGTCGCCGACGAGGACCGGACCTACGAGGGCCCGGCGGCGATCCGGGCCTGGCGCGAGCGGACCGCGGCCGAGTTCGACTACAGGGCCATACCGGAGGCCGTCGCGGAAGAGGCCGGTGGCAACCTGGTCGTCACGACACTGGTCACGGGCACGTTTCCGGGCAGCCCGGTCCGACTGCGCCACCGGTTCACGCTGCGCGACGGGCTGATCGGCGCCCTGGACATCCGGCCGTAGGGCAGCCGTCCCGGCCTCGCCTACAGCCGGTGGCGGACCCAGACGTTGGGTTCGACGTAGACGGCGTGGTCGTGCGCCACGTCGCAGTGCACCGGCACCAGGGCTCCCGGTACGAGCACCGGCCCGCTGGCGTCGAACGGCAGGCCGGTCCAGGAGCGCCACTCGGCGAGCGTCCCGCTGATCATCATCGACCGGGTGGCGACCCGCTCGATGCGCCCACCCGCCTGTACGTGCACCCGCAGCCACGGGTCGACGGGCAGGCCGTCCTCGCGGACCTGCGCCGCGTACGCGGTCATCGGCAGCTCGGGGCGGGTGTGCTTGCCGCTCGGGCGGACCGGGGCGACCAGGGTGTCGTAGCCGAGTTCGGCGACGGCCTGCCGCATGGCGGCGAGCATCAGGGCGGAAAGCCCCGCGGCGCGCCGGTCGGGCCGGATGCAGATCTCGATGGCCGAGACGATGTTCGGGGTCGTGCCGGTGAGCCGGGTGATGGCGGCCCGCTGGATCACCCGGTCCCAGCCGCCGTCGGGAAGCTCCGGCTCCGTCCAGCGCAACGGCACGGCGTACGCCCGGGCGACGGCGCGACCGGGCTCGGCGGAGTCGACGGCCGCGAACACGAACTCCGGGTAGAGGTCGTGGGCGACGTTGTAGTACACCGCGCCCATCGGGTCCCAGAGCATGAACTGCGGCCACGCCCCGTCGAAATCCTCGTCCAGCAGGGGAGCGAGGTCCGGCCGCTCCCCCAAGCTCACGATGTCGATCGTCACGCGCGGAACCGTAGAGCGCCGAGCCGCGCACCGCACCTCAATTCGCGACTACGGGGTGGCGGTCAGCACGGCGTCGGCCGACTGGAGGCGGATCGCGCTGACGTTCGTGCCCCCGATGGGATCCGTGATCGACCGGATGGAAATGTCGGCGCCCTCGAGTTCTTCACATAGCGTCGGGCGCTATGAACGAGATCAACGAGGATCCCACTCGCTCCGCCCCTCCTGTCCGGCAGTTTGTCGGAATGCACCTGATCTCCGGAGACGACGTCGCGGAGATTCCGATCCGGGACGCGGTCAACGCCCTGGAGACCGCCCTCCGCGGTGGCCTCGATCCCGAGCAGGACACACCCCGTTCCCGGGTGACCACCCAGGCCGGCGAACTGCTCGTCATGCCGTCCACCCAGGGAACGTTCTCGGGCGTGAAGCTGCTCTCCAGCACCCCGGACAATCCCCGCCACGGACCGCCGCTCATCCAGGGGGCGTTCATCCTCTTCGAAGGTCCCGAGCAACGTGCGGCCGCCATCATCGACGGTGTCGCCCTGACAAACCTGCGCACCCCCGCGGTCTCCGCGCTCGCCGTACGACACCTCCTGCCCGGCAAGGGGGCCGGCCCGCTCCGGCTCACGGTGTTCGGTACCGGACCGCAGGCGCGCGGCCACGCGGAGGCGATGCTCGCGCTGCACGAGATCAGCGAGGTCTCGCTCGTGGGACGCGACAGCGCACGCCGCGACCGTCTCGCCGCGCACCTCGCCGGCACCGGCGTCCCGCTACGGGTGTCCGGCCCCGACGCGTCCGCGGCGGCGGTGGAGCAGGCGGACATCATCTGCTGCTGCACGAGCGCACCGGCGCCGCTCTTCGACGGCACCCTGGTCAAGGCGGACGCCGTTGTCGTCGCGATCGGCTCACACTCCCCGCGCATGCGTGAGGTCGACGACCAACTCGTCAACCGCGCGAGCGTCGTCGTCGAATCTCGCGCCAGCGCGTTACGCGAGGCGGGCGACGTCGTGATCCCCCTGGCCGCCGGCGTCGTGCGCGAGGAGGACCTGTACGCGCTGCGCGACGTCGTGACCGGCAGCGCGCAGATGTCCACCGGTGGACCCAGGCTGTTCAAGGGGACCGGCATGCCGTGGCAGGACCTCGTGGTCGGCGCCGAGATCTACCGCAGCTACGTCACCGCGCACGACGGTGCCCCTTGATCCGGGGAGGTGCGGTGTCACCCCTCAGCCTGGCATCGGCTCGACCTGGAACCCGCCCCTGCCGTCGAACCGGACTTCGTACAGCCGGTCGAATCCATCGGCCCGCCGAGGGCGTCGGAGCCGCTTGAGCGTGTCATACAGCCCAACGTCCGGCACCCGGGCTCGATCCTCGCGCGCCGCGTTGCGGTCCAGCGCCGCAGGCAGATCGGGCGGGAACCAGTACCCGACCGTCATCGCGCCGTGGGCGCGGGCAGCCTCGATCAGCGGTTGCCACTCGTGAGGTGAGGGATTGGTGTTGTCCACCACGACGCAATGCCTCGTGGCCAGGGCCTCGTTGACCAGCCGCATCTGACGGCTTTGGCGATGGCGGGCATTCGGGAAGGCGTCCTTGCTGACCACCACATGATTGTCGGTCAGCAGGCGGCGGCGAAACGTTGTCTTGCCCGACGCCTGCAGACCGATCAAGATCGCCAGTTCCAGCCGATCAACCACAGACCGCCTCCGGTACCCGCATCGCAGTCACCGGGAAGTGCTGCGGGGCGAGCGGTGAGCGTTGTTGTCCCGCCGTCCGTCAGGGCCGCCCGGCGGGCGGTTCAGCCTGATTATCGCCCGCCCCGAGAGTTTTTTGGTGGCTGGTGGGGCGGACCGGTGGGACCGCGTCACAAGTCGACCCTGTGGGTGTCGAAGAGCCGCAGCAGCGGTGCGGTGTCCTGCGGTGCGTTGCGCAGCCGAGCGAGAAGCAAGGACTCAGCTATTTCCTCCAGGGTCGCGGCGATGACGTCCAGGTCCGCCCGACGCAAGGAGGGGACTTTGCGGGCCAGGCGCCGCAGTTCGGCATCGATGACGGTGCGGCTGTGGCGGTATACCTGGGCAACGAAATCCGACCTGGGATCGTCCGGGCACCGGGCGGCGTGTCGAGTAGGGCACGGTGGATCAGTGTCCATGCCGTGGACTCCTGCCCGTTCCGGTGTGGGGGGTGTGCGAGCCGCCGAATGGCGTGGTGACTCCGTCATAGTGGAGTTGCAGCATCATCCCCTGATGTGCGTGGGGCAGATTGTGACAATGGTTCATCCAGATCCCGGGGTTCGTGGCCACGAATGCCACCTCCCACACCTGCCCGGGACGGACATCGAACGTGTCCATCCACAGTGGGCTGCCCGACGACGGCCTACCGTCCGTGGACATGATCAGCACGGGATGGCCGTGCAGATGCCAGGGGTGAGTCTCCAGGCTCCGGTTGACCACGGTGAACCGGACGATGTCGCCTTCGGTGACGAGCTGATCAGCGATCGACGGGTGGCCACGGCCGTTGACGGTCTGCGCATACGCCGGCGCACCGTCGACCATGGCCACCGCACGGTCCAGGACGATCGTGAAGTGCCGGTCGGCCTTGCTGGCATCCAACGGCACCGCGGCCGGCTCTCCGTACTGCAGAAGGTCGAGCTCCGGCCAGCCGGAGGTGTCCTCGACGGCCGGATCCTCACCGGCGGCGGCGCCATCTGGACGCAGCCGCACGCCGCCGTCGTGATCGTGGTCGACAACGAGCGCCACCGCGGTGTCCGGCATGGCGAAGACCAGGTCGTGCCGTCCGCCCGCGGGCAGGCGAAGTCCCACATCACGAACCTCGCCAGGTTGGTGGAGATCCCGGCCGTCGACGGCCGTCACCCGGAAGGGCGTGCCGGCCAGCGTGAACCGGTGTGGATCCGAGTCGGTGTTGATCAACCGCAACCGCACGGGCGTACCGGCCGGCGCGGTCTGTTCGGTACGCCCGTCCTGACCGGCGATCACCACGGTGCCGTCGAATGTGTGCACCGGCAGAGTCAGATCCAGGTGCTGTGCGGGAGCGGGCTCGTCCGCCTGCTGCGTGTCGCGTGGTGTCACGACGAGGGTCCCGTACAGCCCCTTGCGCACGCCACGGTGCGAGGCCTGGTGGGTGTGGTACCAGTAGGTTCCCACCTGATCGGCGCGGAAGCGGTAGACGAACTCCTCGCCGGGTGCCACCACGTCCTGGGTCACGCCCGGTGCGCCGTCTTCACCACACGCCACGTCGTAGCCGTGCCAGTGCAGGGTCACTCCGTCGTCGATGTCGGTGTTGCGCAGCGTCACCTCGATCAGATCGCCGACGGTGGCGGTGATCGGCGGACCGGGGGCCCGGCCGTTGTAGGTCCATGCCTGGATCTCACGTCCCGACGGGAGCCGGACGGTGGCGGTCTGCGCGGTGAGTACGTACTCCCGCCTCGTGCCGCCCGGCGCCGGTGCGCCGGCCCCCCGCAGGTCGGCCACGGACACGGCCGCTCCGGAGTTGGACGGCCGCCCGGGACCGCCTCCGGTGGTGACGGATTCAGCCGGCATGAACAACAGGCCGACGCCGGTTGTGCCGGTACTCGCCACGACTGCTCCCCCCGCCAAGCTGATGAACCGGCGGCGCGAGAACCCCGGCTCTCCGTTCGGTGCCTGTATGGGCGCGATGTCGGCGTCGCCGGTGCTGTCGGCCGGCGTCGCTGCGACGCGCGCGGTCAGCAGCGCGGTCGCGCAGACGAGGGAACTGGCGATCAATGCGGTGCTCCAGGTCAGGGGGTACCCGGCCAGGAAGGTCACCACGAGCCCGGCCAGGGCCGCGTATCCGGCGGTGAGCAGCAGGACCACGCTGCTTGCCGGTATCCCGTCGCCCGACGCCCGGCTGGCGAGTATCCCGGCTTCGGGCGCGCTCCTCGCCGCCGTGAGCAGCCGCGGGCCGGCGATCAGGACGGCGGCCACCCCGGCGGCTGCCAGCATCGGCAGGCCCAGCAGCAGCTTCTCCTGGACGAACCACCAGCCCCGAGCGGCCAGCATCGCCACCGTGGTCACCCGGGCAAGGGTTACTAGCACAGCCGCAGCGAGAAGGCCGAGCGCCAGCCGGGCGCGCCGGAAGGCCACAGCGACGCCGGCCGTGAGCCATGCGGCGACGCTCAGCAGCGCGACCGCATGGTCCACGATGATCAACTGACCCGTTGTCATGATGCCGGCTGAGCCGATCCGGTTGCTGGTCCGGGCATCCCCGCGTCGTCGCCCGCGCCGGCCGGTCGATCGGTCACCGCGGGCCCCGGCAGCGCTCGCGCCTGCCGGACGATCATCCCGACCACGGCCATGATGACCAGACCGTTGACCGCGTGCAGACCGAAGACGAGCTGGCCGACCGTTGCGCTGTCCCCGTCGTCGAACGCCTTGGCGAGTTGCGCGATGACAACCTGGACCACGGTCAGCCCAGCGACCAGACCGGCCATCCCGACCAGTCGCCCTGGCATCCGGGCGAGCGCGGCGACGATTGCCATCAGGACCGGCAAGAGGAAGATCACGTACCCCAGCGCGCGATGCGGCCGGAAGGACTCGTCGTTGGGCGCGGTGCTGAACGCGCCGCTCCCGGCAAAGTAGAACTCTGCTACGACGGCCAGCATCAGCAGGATCGCCAGGCCGGCAAATACTCTCCGCACAATGTGCTCCTTCAGGTTGGTTGAGTCACGAGATGTGATTCGGGCGTCGCCGCCCTGTGGACGACGGCTCGTGGCCGACTGTGACAGCTGGCCGTCGTACCGGCGGGCCGCTGCCGGGGGATGGCCGGTAGACGCTGTCTGCCTCACCGGGACGGGAGCAGTTCCGCGTCATCGATGGGGCGCAGGAACGTATCGGGCGGTCCTTCGACGTGCAGCTGGGGCAAGCGCCGCTCCATGACGCGAGGAAGCCACCAGTTGCTGCGGCCGAGCAGATGCATGATCGCCGGCACGAGCAGCATCCGGACAATGGTCGCGTCCACCAGGATGGCCGCGACCATGCCCAGCCCGAAGACCTTGATGAAGACCTGGTCACTCGGGACGATCGCCGCGAAGACAACGATCATGATGGCTGCGGCGGCGGTGATCACCCGTCCGGTGCTGGCCAGTCCGGTGACGATGGCCCGGCTGTTGTCCTGGGTACGCACCCACGACTCTCGCACCCGGCTGATCAGGAAGACCTCGTAGTCCATGGAGAGGCCGAACAACAGCGCGAACATGATGACCGGGACGAACGCGGCCATCGGGGTGGCGGTGTCGATGCCGACCAGCCTGCCGGCCCAGCCGCCGTCGAGGAAGAAGGCCACCACCCCGTACGCCGCCGCCACCGACAGCAGATTCATCACGGCAGCCGTGACCGCGATGACGACGCTGCGGAAGGCCACCAGCAAGAGGAGCATCGACACGACGACGACGCCACCGATGAGCAGCGCGAGCCGGTTGGCGATCAACGCGTTGAGATCGATCACCGCCGCGGTTGCGCCGCCGACATGTACTTCTGTGCTGGTGCCCTTGGTCGCGGCCGGGATCACGTCGTCGCGCAGGGTCTGGACGAGGTCTTCGGTGGCGGCCTCCTGCGGTCCGGTGGTGGGCACGACGACGATCAGCGCCGTGTCACCGGCAGGATCGAGCCGTGGCGGCGATACCGCTGCGACGCCCGCCGTGCGGCCGAGCTCGGCTTGTAGCCGCTGGAGGGCCGCGTCGCCTTCGGCTGGCGACACCTCCGCCGCGACGAGCAACGGCCCGTTTTCGCCGGGGCCGAATCCCTCGGCCAGCATGTCGTACGCCTGCCGATTCGACGTATCCTCGGGGTCGTTGCCTGCGTCGGGGAGACCGAAGTGGACGCCGAGGAACGGCGCGGCCAGCACCAGCAGCAGAGCGACACTCGTCACGATGGCGAGCACGTTGTGTCGCTGCACCAGCCGGCTCCAGCGCGCCCAGCCGGCCGCTGGCACCAGGTGGCCGTCGGCGGAGATCTGGGCGGCACGACGCCGTCCCAGCGGCACCCGGAGCCGGTCGATGCGCCGCCCCAGGTAGCCCAGCAACGCGGGAAATAGTGTGATGGCGGCGACCATCACGACCAGGGTCGCCACCATGGTGACGACGGCGGTGCCGTTCATGATGGACAGGCCCACCACGAACAGCCCTGACATGCTCACCATGACCGTGCCACCGGCTACGAGGACCGCACGGCCGGCGGTGTCGAGCGTCGCTACGGTCGCCGCTTCGGGGTCGAGTCCCAGCGCCCGCCATTCGCGGAACCGGGTCACCAGGAGCAGCGCGTAGTCGATGCCCAGGGCGATGCCCAGCGTCATGCCGATGATGGGCGCGAAGTCGGGCACGTCCACCACGGCCGCCACGACGCCGACCAGGCTGGCGCTCACCGCCAGCGCACCGATCGCCATGGCCAGTGGTAGCCCGGCCGCCACCACCGACCCGAACATGATCAGCAGGATCGCCGCGGCCGCGAGCAGCCCGATCAGCTCGGATCCCGACCGGGTCGCCTCGGCGAGTTGCACGGCCCGTCCACCGAGCGCGATCTCCAGCCCGTCGCGCTCGGCCGCCTCGGCGGCGGCCAGCAGCCGTTCGGTGTCTTCGACCGGCATGTCGTTGGGGTTGGTGACATCGAGATAGACGCGTGCGGCGAGCGTCCGGCCGTCCGGCGCGATGGAGCCTTTGGCGGAGTACGGATCCTCGACCGACGCTACGTGCGGCATGCGTCCCAGCTCGCCGAGCAGCGCGCTGACGCCACGTCGCACCTCGGCGCTGGTGACCTCGTCCGCACGCACCACCACCCGCACCGTGTCGCCGGACTGGCCCGGGAACCGCTCTCCCAGCAGGCGCTGTGCCTGCTCGGAATCAGAGCCCGGCGCGGAGGAGGCGTTTGCGAACTCGCCCCCGAAAGCCGTCGACAGCCCGAAGGCGATGACGAGGCCCACGGCCCAGGCGATCAGCACTCTTCCCCGCCGGCGAAAGGCCAGGCCCGCGAGTCTGCCCAGCGGTCCCGGCCGCGGTGCGTCGGGTGACCGTTGGCGATTGTCGCGGGCGGGCACCGCATCAGTCATTGGAACCGTAATTGGTTGATTCACGGAAGCGATCGTCGCGTCGCCGACCCGCGCGCGTCCTCGGGCAGCGGATGGCAGTTCCTACGCAGATTTGCGTAGGCGGCCCGCACCTGGTCACGCCCGTCGTCGTAGCCGGTCACCCGGGCGCGGCCACTATCATCGCAACATGAAACGCCGAGCGGCGCCGTTCCGCCTGCCTGTCCTGGCACAGGACGTCCTGCTCGGACTCTTCGTGGCCGTGATGCAGGTTCAGGGCACCGCCGCGAAACCTGCAGAGGTGGGGTCGCGGCCGCTGGCCGATCTCGGGCACCTCGGGTACGTCCTGCTGATCGTGAGTGGCCTGGTGCTGGCCGTGCGCCGCCGCTGGCCGGTGCCGGTGTTCATCACGGCCGCTCTCGCCAGCCTGGTGTACTTCGGCGTCGACTTCCCGGATGGGCCCGGCTGGCTCGGGCTCTTCGTCGCCCTGTACACGCTGACCGCCTACGGCGATGGGCGCCGGTCCCTGGTGACAGCCGGCGTGGGTATCACCGTGCTGACCATCGGCTGGCTGGTCGCGGCGGCCGACATCGAACCGCGGGAGGCCATCGGGTGGGTGTTCTTCCGGATCGGGGCGTCGGTGATGAGCGCTGCCCTTGGTGAGTCCGTCCGATCCCGGCGGTTCATCGCAGCCGAAGCGCAGGAGCGTGCTGAACGGGCTGAACGGACTCGGGAGGAGGAAGCGCGTTCGCGGGTTGACGCCGAGCGGCTCCGGATAGCGCGGGAGGTCCACGACACCGTCGCTCACGCCATCGCGATCATCAACATCCAGGCCGGTGTCACCGCGCACGTGCTCGACAAGCGGCCGGAGCGGGCGCGCGAGACACTGGTGGCCATAGAGCAGACGAGCTCCCAGGCGTTGCGGGAGATGCGGGCCATCCTCGGGGTGCTTCGTGATTCCCACGACGGGCGAGTGCCGCACCCGGGCCTGGAGCAGATCGACGAACTCACCGCGAAGGCGCGCGATGCCGGACTCGACATCAAACTCGAGGCGACGTCGCCAACGGCGCCACCGCCGAGCGCGGTGGGCGGTGCTGCCTACCGGATCTTGCAGGAGTCGATCACCAACGTGATCCGCCACGTCGGCCCGACCCGGGTGACGGTAGCGCTGAACTATGGAACCGATGTCTTGGAGATCCGTGTGATCGATGAGGGTCGCCGGCATGCACCAGGTGATGACGCCACGGGCCCGCACGTACCAGCCAAGCATCCGACCAGCAACGGCACCGGCAGCTCGGCCGAGCTGGGCAGCGGGATCCTCGGAATGCGCGAGCGCTGTCAGCTGTTGGGCGGGGAACTGGTGGCCAGGGCCCTGCCGGGCGGCGGGTTCGAAGTCAAGGCACGTCTGCCCCTGGCGCCGACCGGAACGGCGCACCTGTGACCGCGGCAGCCGCGTCGTCGCCTGGCAGTGCTCCGATCAAGGTTCTGCTCGCCGACGACGAGGGTCTTGTGCGATCCGGCTTCAAGGTTCTGCTCGACCTCGAAGACGACATCACGGTGGTGGGGGAAGCTACCAACGGTGCCGAGGCCGTGGAACGAGCCCGTGCCATCCGGCCCGACGTCGTGCTCATGGACATCCGCATGCCGAAGGTGGACGGGATCCAGGCCACCAGCCAGATCGCCAAGACGTCCGGACTTCAACAGGTCCGAGTCCTGATCCTGACCACCTACGAAACCGACGCTTACGTCTTCGAGGCACTGCAGGCCGGCGCAAGCGGCTTCCTGCTCAAAGACGCCGGACCGGCCGAGCTCCTGCACGCCGTCCGGGTCGTCGCCGCCGGAGACGCGTTGCTCGCGCCGCGGATCACCCGACGCCTCATCGCCCAGTTCACCGCGCAACGAACAGCCACCCAGGCAGGGGAGAACCGACTGGCTGTGCTGACGCAGCGCGAGCGGGAAGTGCTAGCCCTGGTGGGACAGGGCCTGAGCAACGACGAGATCGGCGCCGAGCTGTTCCTCAGCCCGGCGACCGCCCGCACCCACGTCAGCCACGCAATGGGGAAACTGGGTGCGCGCGACCGCGCGCAACTGGTCGTCATCGCCTATCAGACAGGGCTGGTCAGCCCGTAGAGTCGGCGCTGACTCTTAACCCGACCAGGACGACGCTGCGCCTCTCTGCCCGGTGGTCGGCGTGCAATACGCCACCTCGGCGTACGACGGACAGGCGTCGAGGTCGATTCCCAGCTCCGTCGCGCCCCCGCCAGGATGGTCCGTGGGCGTGGCTCCATCGGCAGACCGCCGCCAGGTGCGGCGCGGCTTCGACGATGTCACCCGGCGCCCACGACGCTGCCGAAGAACACCATGACCGTGAAGGCGATCATCGGGCCGACGAAGACGTAGCCCAGGACGAGACCGGCGACCGCCATGCCGTGCCCCGACCTCCTGCCGTCCCGGGTCTCCGCCAGGGCGACGTGGCCGAGGATGACGGCCAGGATGCAGGGAAGCCCGAACAGGCACCAGCCGCCGAGCACGCCGAGAATCCCGAGGACCAGCGACGCCGTCGCCATGCCCGACGTCAGCGGCGCCTGCACCGCGATCCGCTGCCCCGCCGGCGGGTAACCGCCGGGCTGGTAGGGCACGGCCGAGACCGGCGGATACGGCCCGGGCAGGCCGGAGGCCGGCGGGTACGGCCCGGGTACAGCGGACACCGGCGGGTACAGCCTCGGGACGCCGGAGACCGGCGGCTGCGGGCGGGTGGGGTCGGGGCCGGACTGCGGGTACGTCATCGTTCGGGGTCCGTTCTTCCATTGAGCTGGGTGAGCAGAACACTCACCTCGGTGTGCAGGCGACGCAGCTCGGCGGCCGTCGGCGCCAGCTCGTAGCAGTGGTGGTGGGCGGCGGTCGACAGGGTCGCCCAGGTGAAGGCGACGCGGCGGGCGACACCGACGCCGGGCCCGAGCCGGCCGCGCAGCATCAGCTGCTTCGCCCGGCCCTGCCGGCACGAGGCGACCGGCGGCTTGACCCGCCGCCAGTAGGCGTCGATGCCGCCCTCGAGCGCCAGCCGGATCAGGCAGGCGCAGGCCCGCGGCCACCAGCCGGCGGTCACCGCAGTCGTGCCGAGAGCACCGGCGCCGCGCAGCAGCTGGTCGGCCGCCGCCAGGCAGCGCTGCGGCGTCGGCGCGGCCGCCCGGGCACCGCCACCGGCGGTCACGACAGGACCGCCGCGAGGTGGCGGGCGTCCGCGACCAGGCCGGCCAGGTCCGCCAGGTACGCCCCGTGCACGCCCTCCCTGCACGCCTGGTACGCGCCCACCGCCCGCGACCCGTGCCGGCGACTCAGATACCCGAGCACGTCACCGCCCCGCTCGGCGTCGTCGAAGACCGCCAACGCGACCGTGGTGGTCAGCCGCCGGGACGCGGCCACGATGGCCGCCTCGATCTGGTCGTGCGGCACCCCCCGGGCCACCCGCTGCCGCCAGACGATCCGGTGGCAGGCCGCCTCGATCGCCGAGCGGCACAGCTCCGCCACCACCGGACCGCGCACCTCGGCGGCGATCTCCTCGTTGCGCGCCAGCGCGTACGCGTCGTCCAGGTAGCGGGTCACCGGGTCGGAGCCCGGCCGCAGCGTCACCACCGACCGCTCGGCGCGGGCCACCTCGACGATCCGGGCCTGGCCCAGGTTCAGCCGCTCCACCGCCTCGGGCAGCCGGGTGTCGTGGGTGAAGACCACCACCTGCCGCTGCTCGGCCAGCTCGGCGAAGACCCGCGCCAGCCCGTCGACCTTCGACGGGTCCATGCTCTGCACCGGGTCGTCGACGACGATGAACCGGAACGGGCTCTCCGGCGCGCAGCCGCGCGGCAGGAACGTCGCCAGCCCGAGCGCCTGCATCTCACCCTGACTCATCACACCCAGCGCGGTGCCGTTGTCGGCGCCGTCGACGCTGACCGGGAAGACCACCCGCCGCCGGGTGTTCGCCCCCTCCAGGGCCATCGCCCCGAGCTCGACGTTGCTCTCCTGGCGCAGCTGCGCCCAGATCCGCTGCGAGTGCGCGGCGAACGGCGCCACCCGCTGGTTGCGCAGCTCGGTCGCCGTGGCCTTCAACCAGTTCCGGGCGGCCTTCAACCGGGTGAGGGTCCGCTCCCGCTCCGGCAACTTTCCGGCTGCCGCGAGCCAGGTCCGCAGGTCGCCGGCCGCCGCCTGCCAGCCGGTGTCGCGCTGGCGGAGCAGACCCTTCGCGTACGCCTGCGCGGCCTGCGCCGCCGCGAGCACTGCCGGGTACCGCGCGGTCAGATGGTCGGCCAGCTCCTCCGGTCCACCCGGCGCCAGCCGCAGCGCCGCCGCGGCCGCCTGCAGCCCGACGACCGGCACCCCCGCGGCGCCGTCGTCGGGCACGTCCAGGTCGTCGATCAGGTAGTGCGCCCGCTGTAGCAGCGCGGTCAGTCGCGCGGCGCTGGCCTGGGCCGCGAGCGTACGGTCGCGCAGTTCCGCCAGGGACGCGGCGGCGCTGGTCCGCCAGTCGCCGTCGAGGCTGCCCGTCGCGCAGACCGGGCACGGCCCACCACCTCGGTCGTCGTGGTGCTCGATGGCGAGTCGGAGCAGCTCGGCGCTGCGCAGCGACGCCCGCGACCGCCCGCCGTCGTGTCGGCGCGCCTCGGCGGTGGCCTCGCGCAGCTGCCCGGCGAGCCGGGCCACCTCGTCGGCGTCGGGCAGCTGCATCCCCACCAGCCGCCGGCAGAGCAGCACGGCCTCGTCCGCGGTGGGCTCCTCCGGCTCGTCGAGGATCGCGGTCAGCGCCGCCAGGTCGGGGCGGCTCGCGGCGAGCAGCGCCGCCGCCCGGCGCGCCCGGTCGTCGGGCACCTCGGCCAGGGTGGTGGCGAGGGCGGCGCGCTGTCCGCGTACCTCCTTGATGGCGGCGTCGATGGGCCGCGTGGCGGCCATCAGTCGGCGGTCGGCGTCGGTGATCGCCTCCAGGCCGAGGATCGCGGAGATCGCGTCGAAGAGCTGGCTCTGCGTGCCGGCGGTGAGCCGGCCCAGCTCGGCGGCGGTGAGGAACGGCCGGTACAGCTCCAGCGGCCGGGCCAGACCCAGCTCGGCGAGATCCTTGTGGCTGTCGCGCGCGCTGGTCACGGTCACCTCGGCCTCGCTCAGCTCTGCCCCGACTGGCCAGGAACGGACCACCCGGGTGGGCGTGGCGACCCCGTCGACCCGCAGCTCGACGGCGATCCGACACGGTTCGCCGGCGTGCAGGTTGCGCCACCCGGTACGCCAGACGCTGTTGCGGTCGACCCAGCGGGCGCTGTCGCCGGTCAGGGCCAGCTCCACCGCCTCGGCGAAGCTGGACTTGCCGGAGCCGTTGCGGCCGACCACCACGGTCAGACCCGGACCGGGTTCGATGGCGAGGGTGCGCTCCGGGCCGACGCCGCGGAAGCCGGCGACGGTGACCGACGAGAGCCAGATCCGCTCCTGCGGCTGGTCCGCCGCCGGACGCTGCGGCTCCAACGCGGTCGGCTCGCCGGCGAGCGCGGCGTCCAGGTCGGCCTCGCCGCTGAGCGCCGCGAGGACCACGTCGGCGGTGTCATCGGGTACGCGGTCGGCGGCGAGCCGGTCGAAGATCAGCTCGACCAGGGGTTCGGTGCGGTTCATCAGGCGACCTCCGACGGGTGGTGATGCGGGTTCGGGGACGGCGTGCGGGGCCGACGGTTCCGGCTCGTGCTGGTTCGCTGGCGGTGGTGGCGCGGCGACGCTGTGGAGTTGCCGTCGTCTATAGATCGGCGGTCAGGCCGCCTGCGCAACGTGCCAATCGCGCAGGAACGCCTCGGCCAGGTCGTGCGCCCGGGGGCGTACGTCGAACGGCTCCTCGACCCGGCGGCGCGCCATGTGCGCCAGGCTGTCGGCGGCCTCGTTCAGGGCGTGGTGGGCGTGCGCCTTGACGTGCGCGAACCTCAGGTCCGGGCGCCTGGCGACGAGCTCGGCGAGCCGGACCAGGGTGGGCTTCATGCCCGCGCGCCGCGGGCGCAGGTCGTAGCTGGCGGGCATCGCGCCGGTCTCGCCGCCCTGCCAGCGATGTAGGTATCTCAGCGCCGGAAGGCTGTCCACCAGCACCGTCATGCCGACCGGCGGCGTGTCGTACGCGGTGAGCAGGAACTCGACCGCCCGCAGCTCGCTGACCAGCACCCGGGAGAACCCGGTCGGGTCGACGCGGCCCGGGCGACGGCTGCGCAGGCCGTAGCGGCCGTCGCTGGCGACGTACCCGATGCCGCCGGCGCGCCCCTTCCAGCTGGCGTCGGTGGCGGCGATCAGTGGCGCGGACGTCGCCGCCCAGCGGCGGACCTGGCCGCGGCCCGGCTGGTGCTCCGGCCGGCAGGCGAGGTTGTGCGGGGTGGCGAGCTGCTCGGCGGTGTCGAGCAGCTGCGTCGCCGACGCGAGCTCGTCGTAGTGAACGGCGGTCAGCGCCAGCCGGACCGCGTCGCCGACGGCCTGGCAGGTCTCACAGCGCCGGAGCCTGACGTAGCCGCGGAGGGCGAGGGCGCGGTCGTGCAGCGGAGCGGGGAGCAGGTCCAGGGCGCGGAGGAACTCATCGGAACGCACGACGCCTCCTGACGTCTTATTGTCGGGCAAAGAGGCTGGCCGGGAAAACGGCGTCAGCGAGCGGGGCGCCACTCGCCGCAGTTCTCGGAGTGGAAGGCGTAGTCGGAGGAGCGGATGGTGACCTGCACCCGGCGGGCGCCGTTGGTGAAGTAGTTGTCGATGATGTCTCCGGAGCTGTTCTGGCGCTCCCAGTAGCAGCCATCGACGTCGTGGGTGACGTAGGTGCCGGGCTTGATCTCCTTGCCGACCCGGTAGGTGCCGGATTCGAACAGCCGTCCCTGGGCTTCCAGGTCCGCGTCGGCCTGGCCGCGCTGCACGGCCTGCCGCCACTTCTTCGCGTACGGGTGCTTGGGGCAGAGGGTCAGCGCTGCTTTGATTTCGGGGATCTGCTCGCTGCTGGCGGCGAAGCCGTTCTCGGCGTACGGGTCGTCGGTGTCGACCTCGCCGCACATCTCGTACAGGACGGCGATGTTGCCGTCGTCGTACTTCGAGGTCTTGTAGGCCGCCTTCTCGACCGGGCTGACCGGCTGGATCTCCTGACCCACGTCGCAGGAGACCGCCTTCGCGGCCCAGACCTCCGTGAAGTCCGGCCGGCCATCCTTGCCGGTGAGGATGGTGAACGGCGAACTCTCGCTGAAGTCATCGGTGACGTAGCAGGTGAGGACGAAGGGCTCCTGCTGAGGGACGTTCTTCGGGTCGTCGGGGTAGGTGTCGCTGCTGTCGGAGATGCCGTCGCCGTCCCTGTCAGCGGGCGGCGTGGGGCTCGGCGTCGGGGTCGGGGATGCGCTCGCCGAGGCCGAAGGGCTGGCCGCTGCGGTGGGTGGGCTGGCGATGGTCTTGTTGTCGCCTCCGCAGCCGGCCAGGCCGACGGTCGCCAGCGTGGCGGCCAGCAAGAGTCCAGCGGGCCGGCGCGGGCACAGACCGGGACCGGCCCACACTGTGCGTACCGAGTTGGGACGGGGGAGAGTCATCGTCGCCTCCAGGCGCGTGGTGTTCGCGGGCCGACGGCTCGTCGGCCCGCCCGGCGGGCGGTGGCTGAGGAAGGAATTGCCGCTGTGCGCTATGGAGCTGATGTCGTGAACGAATCAACCGCCAGCCGGCCGCGGGCCGCAGGGATGGGACCGGGTCAGATCAATCGGCGAGGGTGAAGACCATCTGCAGACCGCTGTCCGGGTGGTAGCTCCAGGACGCGTGGACGCCGTCCCAGTCGCCGCTCTGCCGGCCGTCGAGAGCGCGGGTGGCCAGGAGCTCCTCCTTGACCGAGTCGGGCATCTTAAGCTCCGACCAGTAGCACTCCAGCTTGCCGAAGCTGAGGCCGCTGCTCTCCTTGCCGTCTCCGTGCAGGGTCAGGGTTCTTCCCTCGTCGCCCAGCTCGACGTCGCTGCCGAAGGTGCTGCCGCACTTCTCCTTGGCCAGCACGAACGGCGACTTCTTCTCGACGAGGGGTGACGGGGCTGGACTCTTCTCGGAGAGGGCCAGGAAGAGGCCAGTGCCGGCGACCAGCAGCGCCGCGACAGCACATGCTGCGATCAGCAGGATGGTGCGACCGTTCAGGGCATGGACGGGACGGCGCTCGACTGTGTCCGGTTCGGCTGCACCGGCGAGGTGTGCGGTCTCGGCCGGCGGCACGAGTTGAATCGGAGCGGCGGAGTGCTCGGCGGGTTGGCCGGGCGGGATCTGGGTGGTCGGGTCCGTCATGACGGTCTCCTCTGTGAGCTGGCGCGGTGGGCGGTGTGCCCGGGGGAGCGGGGCGGGCGGTGTCGCCCGCCCCGGGTCCAGCGGTGGATCAGGCGAGAGAGACGGTCACGCCGCCGGAGAACGCCGAGTCGTGGAGCTCGAGCTTGGTGAGCTTCACGTTCTTCGGGATGTCGAAGACGAACACGCCGGTCACCTGGTTGCCGGGGTTGATCTCCTCGAAGAAGGTGCTCGCCTCCTTGTTGGCGTAGAGGCCGGCCTCGGTGTCGGACGAGTACTCGGTGCCGTTGGCGGTGTAGGCCTTCTGGCTGCTGCCGTCGAGGGTCTGCGGCTCCTTGCCGATGTTCTTCACGTTGATCGTGATCAGGCAGAACTGGCCCTGGGCCTTGTCGCCGAGCATCGAGGTGCCGACCTTCGCGACGCCGCACTTCGACGACTTGACGGTGAACTCGAACTTCCCGTCCCGGGCGGCCTGGCCGATCTTCGCGGTCTTCGCCGGCTTGTCCTCGCCCTTGGCGCCGCCGGCGTCGGCCTTGCTGCCGGTGGCGTCGTCGGTGGCGCCGGAGCCGCAGCCCAGGGCGACGAGGCCGGTGGCGATCAGGGCGAGGGTGGTGGTCTTACGCATCGTTTTCCTCCTGCTGTGAACGTGGCGGGGTCAATGAGAGCACCATCTGTGAACCGTGTCAACAAGCGCGATGCTTGACAGGTGTGACACACTTCGGAGGTGCATGAGACACCGACCATCACGGCAGCGGAGATCGCCCGGCTCGCCGGGGTCGGTCGCGCCGCAGTCAGCAACTGGCGTAAGCGGCACCCCGACTTCCCCGCCCCGGTCGGCGGGACCCCGGCCAGCCCGGAGTTCGACCTGATCCAGGTCGAGCAGTGGCTGCGCGGCCAGGGCAAGCTCCCCGAGGTCTCACCCGTCGACCGGCTCTGGCGCCATCTCGCCCCGACCACCGACACCGCCGCCGACGCGCTCGCGGCCGTCGGCGCCCTGCTGCTCGCCCGCCAACGCGGCGAACGCCCCTCACGCCGGCAGGTCGACCGGCGTGTGGCCGACCTGCTCCCCGAGATCGACGCCCTCGCCGAGGACCTCGGCCCGCAAGCCGCCTTCGACCAGCTGTGGCAGCGGTTCTCCGCCCCCGGCCCCGGCCGAACCTGGGCCACCCCCGACGACCTGGCCGACCTGATGGTCGGGCTCGCCGACGTCGGCGGCGGCGCCGTCCTCGACCCGGCCGCCGGCTCCGGCGCCACCCTCCGGGCCGCCGTCCGCGCCGGCTGCACCTGTGCGTACGGGCAGGAACTCGACGAATCCCTCGCCCGGCTCGCCGGACTCTGGCTCGCCCTGCGGGACGTGCCCGGCGAGATCCGCCCCGGCGACTCACTACGGGCCGACGCGTTCCCCGGCCGCACCGTCGACGCCGTGCTCTGCCACCCGCCCTTCGGCATCACCACCTGGGGGCACGAGGAACTCGGCTACGACCCGCGCTGGGAGTACGGCCTGCCTCCGCGTACCGAACCGGAGCTGGCCTGGGTGCAGCACGCCCTGGCCCACCTGCGTCCCGGCGGGCACGCCGTCCTGCTCATGCCCCCCACCGCCGCCGGCCGCCGCGCCGGCCGGCGGATCCGCGCAGAGCTGCTGCGCCGCGGCGCGCTGCGCGCCGTCGTCGCGCTACCGCCGGGGGTGGCCGCGCCGCACGGCGTACCACTTCACCTGTGGGTGCTGCGGCGGCCCGCGGCCGACGCGCCGCCACCGGCGCGGGCGCTGCTGATCGACGCCGCCGACGGCGACCTCGCCGAGCTGTACGCGCGGGTACTGACCACCTGGCGGGCCTTCACCGCCGCTCCCGACGTCGAGATCGAGGAGGTCGGCTTCGCCCGCGCGGTATCGGTCATCGAGCTGCTCGACGAGGAGGTCGACCTCACCCCCGCCCGCCGGCAACCCGCCATCGGGGGCGAGCAGAGCGGAGAACATCTGGTACGCACCAGGGAACGGCTGGCCGCCATCGTCGGCGAGCTGCCGGCGCTGATGCCGCAGGTCACCCCCACGCCCGACGGGGCTGCCGCCCTCACCCTCTCGGTCGGCGAGCTGGCCCGGACGGGAGCGCTGCAGCTCCTCGGCCCGATCCGGACCGCCTCATCCGACGGCGACGGGACCTCGGGTGACGGGCCACCCGTGCTGACCGTGCAGGACGTGCTGAACGGTGAGGACGCCTCCGGGCGGGACGACGGCAAGCTCGGTCAGGAGATCCCCGTCGCCGTCGGGGACGTGGTGGTACCGATGATTGCCCGGACGCTCACCGCCCGGGTGGTCAGCGCCGAGGGGGCGCTGCTGGGGCGCAACCTCTACCTGCTGCGGCCCAACCCGGCCGCGCTCGACTCGTGGTTCCTCGCCGGGCAGTTGCGGACGTCAGCGAACGAGAAGCAGGCGTCGAGCCTGTCGGGCACACTGCGGTTCGACATCCGGCGGGCGCAGGTGCGGCGGCTTTCTCTCGACGAGCAGCGGGCGCACGGGGAAGCCTTCCAGCGACTGGAGGCCTTTGAGTCGGCTATCCGACAGGCGGCGTCGCTCGGCGCAGAACTGGTCCAGCTCACCGCCGACGGCCTCGCCCGCGGGGCGCTCCACCCCGATCAGCGACCATCCCGTAAGCGGCCAGCTAGGTAAGGACTACAGGGGCTTGCCTCCACTGACGGATCGGACGACGACCCGCACCGGGTGGGGGCTACAACGATGCACAAGCAGCAGCCATACTCCTTGACTTAAGGCAATCGAAAGGAACCTGGTGAGTACCAAGCACCAAGAGCTCGCGAACTTCATCTGGTCGGTGGCCGACCTGCTGCGCGGCGACTACAAGCAGTCCGAGTACGGTCGGGTGATCCTGCCGCTGACCGTGCTGCGCCGGCTCGACTGCGTGCTGGAACCGACGAAGGACGCGGTGCTCGCCCGGCACGCGCAGCTCAAGGAGCTGGGTGTGCAGAACATGGACCCGGTGCTGCGCAAGACCGCTGGCCTGTCGTTCTACAACACCAGCGAGATGTCGTTCCGCAAGCTCCTCGGCGACCAGGACCACGTCGCGCTGAACCTGCGGGCCTACATCGGCGGCTTCTCGCCAGGCGCGGTGGACGTGCTGGAGAAGTACGGCTTCGACACCCAGATCAGCCGGCTCGCCGAGGCCGGCCTGCTCTACCAGGTGGTCGCGAAGTTTGCCGACATCGACCTGCACCCGGACGTGGTCTCCAACCATCAGATGGGCTACGTCTTCGAGGAGCTGATCCGCCGCTTCTCCGAAATCAGCAACGAGACCGCCGGTGAGCACTTCACCCCGCGCGAGGTCATCAAGCTGATGGTCAACCTGCTGCTCGCCCCCGACGAGGACGACCTCGTCACCCCCGGCATCGTCCGCAAGGTCTACGACCCGGCCTGCGGCACCGGCGGCATGCTCAGCGAGGCCCAGGACCACATCCAGGAGCACAACCCGCACGCCACCGTCGAGGTGTACGGCCAGGAGCTCAACGGCGAGACGTACGCGATCTGCCGGTCCGACATGATGCTCAAGGGCGGCGACCCGACGAAGATCGCCTACGGCAACTCGTTCAGCCAGGACGGCCACGAGGCCGAGCGCTTCGACTACATGCTCGCCAACCCGCCGTTCGGGGTGGAGTGGAAGAAGGTCGAGAACTACATCAAGGCCGAGGCCGCCCGCGGCCACGCCGGTCGGTTCGGCGCCGGCCTGCCGCGGATCAACGACGGCTCGCTGCTCTTCCTCCAGCACATGATCTCGAAGATGAAGCGCCCCGAGGACGGCGGCAGCCGGCTGGCGATCGTCTTCAACGGCTCGCCGCTCTTCACCGGCGCGGCCGGGTCGGGGGAGTCGGAGATCCGCCGCTGGATCCTGGAGAACGACCTCCTGGAGGGCATCGTCGCGCTGCCCGACCAGCTCTTCTACAACACCGGCATCTCCACCTACTTCTGGATCCTCACCAACCGCAAGGAGCCGGCCCGCCGGCGCAAGGTCGTGCTGCTCGACGGCCGGGACTACTGGACCAAGATGCGCAAGAGCCTCGGCGACAAGCGCAAGATGCTCACCGATGACCACATCGACGAGCTGACCCGGACGTACGTCGACGCGCTGTCCATCGCGGACGACCCGGAGCACCCGCAGCACGCCAAGGTAAAGGTCTTCACGACCACCGACTTCGGCTATCAGCGGATCACCGTGGAGCGCCCGCTGCGACTGTGCTTCGAGGTCACCGAGGAGACGATGGCGCTGCTCGCGGAGGCGCGGGCGGTGCTCAAGTACGCCGAGCGGGAGTCGCTGCTGGGGGCGGCGAAGTCGCTGATCGGCACACAGTCGGCGAGGCGCGCCGAGTTTGCGATGAAGCTGAACGGGCTCGGCAAGCTGCCGGCGCCAGTGGAGAAGGCGGTGTGGGAGGCGTTCTCGGTCAGTGACCCCGGGGGAGAGGTGCAAACCGACCGCAAGGGCAAGCCGCTGGCGGACGCGGATCTGCGGGACAACGAGAACGTGCCGCTCGACGAGGACATCCACGACTACCTCAAGCGCGAGGTGCTGCCGCACATCCCCGACGCGTGGATCGACGAAACAAAGACCAGGATCGGGTACGAAATCCCCTTCGTACGCCACTTCTACGTCTACCAGCCCCTTCGGCCGTTGGCCGAAATTGACGCTGAAATCAAGGCATTGGAAGCGGATATCCAGGTCCTGCTCGGCGAGGTGACCAATTGAGTCGCATTGCGCCATGGCTAGCCGGCTCCCGCTGGGCGACAGTGCCGATCAGGTATGTGGCGAAGCTGGGCACAGGGCACACGCCGAGCCGTCAGAAGCCGGAGTACTGGACCGACTGTGACGTTCCCTGGGTAACGCTAGCTGACGTGTGGCAACTTCGGGATGGAACCCTCCACCACGTCCATGACACAAAGGAAAAGATCAGTAAGCTTGGTCTAGCCAACTCCTCGGCCGTCAGGCATTCGGCAGGGACTGTGATCCTGTCGAGGACGGCCTCGGTTGGGTTCTCGGCAATCATGGGCAAAGACATGGCGACGAGTCAGGATTTTGCTACCTGGACTTGTAATCGCGAATTGGATCCGAAGTTCCTGCTCTACGTCCTGCGGGCGATGGCTCCAGATCTCAGACGAGTCGCTGCGGGATCAACGCATAAGACTGTCTATATGCCAGACATCGAGGAACTCCGCACGCCGTTGCCGTTGCTTGACGAGCAGCGGCGCATCGCCGCCTTCCTCGACGCCGAAACGGCAAGGATTTGGGGGCTTATCGGGGCCCGTCAGCAGCAGTTAAAGCTGCTCGAAGAACGTGAACTGTCGCGGGTATTCAATTCCATTGCCGGGACGGAAGAACCAGGAGCAAGGAAGAGCAGCGGGCTCAGATGGCTAGGCGACGTACCGGTTGATTGGCCAGTGCTTGCCGTTTCAACCCAGTACGAGGTCCTGTTGGGCAAGATGCTTAACCAGGAACGGGCGCGCGGCGAATATCTTCGGCCATATCTGCGCAATTTTAATGTGCAGTGGGACCGGATCGACGCAGAAGATCTCCTGTACATGAACTTTCCTCCGAATGAGCGGTCGCGGTACGAGGTCCGTCCTGGGGACTTGCTGATCTGCGAGGGTGGACAGCCCGGGCGCAGCGCCATCTGGGACGGAACCGTTAGCGAGATTTACTACCAGAAGGCGCTTCACCGGGCGCGGTCCCGTGGCCGAAGCTCTGTCCGTTGGCTCTTCTATTGCCTGCGGGCTGCAACGGCATTGGACGTTTTTTCGGTCGAGGGAAACAGCACGACCATCGGGCACCTCACGGGGGAGCAGCTAAGGGCGCATCGCTTCCCCTTCCCAGAGAGAAGAACCCAAGATCGGCTAGTGTCGCAATTGGAGGAGGCGGCAGAGCAGGCGAAACGGACAGGTGAGCTGCTCGCGAGTCAGGTCGAGCTACTAGCCGAACGTAGGCAGGCCTTGATCACCGCGGCCGTTACCGGCCAGATCGACGTGACGGCGGCCCGGGGGGTGGACGTATGAGCCGCGTGCATCAGGAGCAGTCGTTTGAGAAAGCGATCCAGGCCGGGCTGCTTGCCTCGGGGTGGCTGCGCGGCGTGGCGAGCAACTACGACCGCCAGCTGGGCCTCGACACCGCCGAGCTGTTCGCTTTTATCGGCGCTACTCAACCAGACGAGTGGGCGAAGCTGTTGGCCTACCACGGGAACAACCCTGACGAGGCGCAGCGGCACTTCGCTCAGTACCTCGCAAAGCAGATCGACGAGCGCGGCCCCCTCGACGTCCTCCGTCGAGGCGTCAAGGACAAGGGCGTCTTGATTCGGCTGGCCTACTTCAAGCCTGCCCACGCCATCACCGACGACGCGCTCAAGCTCTACCGCGCCAACCGCCTCACCGTCACCCGCCAGCTCGCCTACTCGACGAGCAACAACAACACCCTCGACCTGGTGCTCTTCGTCAACGGCATCCCCCTCGCCACCGCCGAGCTGAAGAACCCGCTGACCGGCCAGACCGTCGAGGACGCCAAGAAGCAGTACCGGGAGACCCGCGACCCGAAGGAACTGCTCTTCGCGAGGCGTACCCTCGTGCACTTCGCCGTGGATCCCGACCTGGTCTTCGTCACGACGAAGCTGGCCCGCGACAAGACCCGGTTCCTGCCCTTCAACACCGGCTCCGACGGGCCGGGCGTCTCCGGTGGGGCCGGCAACCCTCCCGCTGGCGAAAAAGGCTACCGCAGCTCCTACCTGTGGGAGCAGATCTGGCACCCGGACACCTGGATGGACCTGGTCCGGCGGTTCCTGCACACCGACAAGGACTCCGGCAGCCTGATCTTCCCGCGTTACCACCAGTGGCACGCGGTCACCAACCTGGCCGATCATGCCGCCCGCAACGGCGCCGGCCACAACTACCTGGTGATGCACTCGGCTGGGTCGGGCAAGTCGAACACGATCGCCTGGCTGGCGCACCGGCTCTCCAGCCTGCACACCGCGCCCACGCTTGACGACGACGCCCGGGCCAAGGGCCTGCGCCCCAACGAGCCGGTCTTCGACAAGGTCATCATCATCACCGACCGGGTGGTGCTGGACCGGCAGCTCCAGGACACGGTCTTCCAGTTCGAGCACGTGCCCGGTGTGGTGCAGCGGATCGACAAGGACTCCGCGCAGCTCGCCGCCGCCCTCCAAGGTGAGACGGCCAAGGTCGTTATCACCACCATGCAGAAGTTCCCCTACATCCTCGACAAGGTGAAGGGGCTGCGCGGTAAGCGGTTCGCGGTGATCGTCGACGAGGCGCACTCGTCGCAGTCCGGCGATTCGGCCGCCGCGCTGAAGAAGGTGCTGCTGAAGCTCGGCAGCGACGACGTGGACGAGTCGGGTGACCTCCTCACCGCGTCAGCGCTGGCCCGCGGCCGGCACGAGACTCTGTCGTACTTCGCGTTCACCGCCACGCCGAAGCCGAAGACCCTGGAACTTTTTGGCACGCCGCACCCGGTCACCGGCAACCCGCAGCCGTTCCACACGTACTCGATGCGGCAGGCCATCGACGAGGGCTTCATCCTCGACGTGTTGCGCAACTACGTGACCTACAAGTCGTACTGGAAGCTGGCCAACGCCAACCCCAACGACCCGGAGGTCGACCCGAAGAAGGCCGGCGCCCAGCTCGCCCGCTTCGCCAGCCTGCACCCGACCATGCAGGCGCAGAAGGCCGAGATCATCGTCGAGCACTTCCGCAAGCACACCGCGCCGCGTCTCGGCGGCCGAGCCAAGGCCCTGGTGGTCACCGGCTCCCGCGAGGCCGCCGTCCGCCTGCACACCGCCGTCAAGAAGTACGTCGAGATGCACGGCTACGTCGGCTGCGACTCCCTGGTCGCCTTCTCTGGCGACCTGGAGGTCGACGGCGTCGAGTACACCGAGGCGCGGGTCAACGGGTTCAGCGAGGGTGAGCTGCCCGAGCGGTTCGCCTACACCGCCGCCGACGACAAGTACGCCGGCACGCCGAAGGCCAAGCAGGACACCGAATACAAGATCCTGGTCGTGGCCGAGAAGTACCAGACCGGCTTCGACCAGCCGCTGCTCACCACGATGTACGTCGACAAGCTGCTCAAGAACGTCGCGGCCGTGCAGACCCTGTCCAGGCTCAATCGCACCCACCCCCTCAAGGCCCAGGGCGACGTCTTCGTCCTCGACTTCGTCAACGAGGCCGGCGACATCGCCGAGCAGTTCAAGCCGTACTTCGAAACCGCCGCCACCACCCCCACCGACCCCAACCTGCTCTACACCGCCCAGAACGCGGTGACCGGCTACCCCGTGTTGGTCGACTCGGAGATGCAGGCGTACGCCGAGGCCCTGCTCGCCGCCGAGCAAAAGGCGACGAGCGACACCGCCCTCCAGCGGGCGCACGCCGCCCTCTACCGCTTCACCGAGCCGGCCGTCCAGCGCTTCAACGCCCTGGCCGCCGACGACCCGGAGGCCGCGGACGGCTTCCGGTCCGCGCTGCGCGACTACACCCGGATGTACGCGTTCCTCAGCCAGGTCGTGCCCTACCACGACGAGGACCTGGAACGGCTCTACCTGTACGGGCGGGCGCTGCTCAACCGACTGCCCCGCCGGCAGGACCCGTCCGTCGACATCGGTGAGGTGGCGCTCACCCACCTGCGGGTCAGCAAGACCGGCGAGCACGACGCGTCGCTCTCCCCCGAGGGCGAGCAGATGCTGCTCGGCTTCGTCGGCGGGGGAGCGGGCAAGCAGCACGACCTGGACAAGGTTGCGTTGTCAGAGCTGATCGACGTGTTCAACGACAAGTTCGGCATCGGGCTGGGCGAGGCCGACAAGGTCTGGGTCGAGCAGCAGATCGTCGCCTTGGCCGAGGACGGCACCCTGGAGGCCGCCGCCATGGTCAACGACGAGAGCAACTTCGGCGTGGTCTGCGACAAGCGGATCGAGGACGTGATCCTGTCCCGGCACGACGACAACGGCAAGCTGATGCAGCGCTACCTCGACGACGAGAGCCTGCGCTCCCAGCTCAACCAGTTCGCGCGTCGGCAGGCGTACCAGATGATCCGCCGCCGCAAGGGCATCGCCTGAGCGACCAGCCACTAGTAAACCCGTAGGCCGCACCCGATCACGAAAGGCGATCCATCCCCTTGGACTCGTCAGAGCAGTCGTTCCACCTGTGGATCGCGAGTGACGCACAGACCACCGCGGTCGCGCTCACCCCGGTGGAGGTGACCGGTCGCACTCGCGTGCACGGGTGGGGCAGTGTCACCGACATCAGCCCGGAAGCTCCGATGACATCGGATGCGGCGAGTGGCCGAGCCGCCAAGCAGATCATGCTCATCGCGGTGGTCGCCGCTGGCCTCTGCATGGTGGGCGGTGCACCTTACGCCGCGATCATCGTGAGCGGTGCCCTCGTGCTCGGAGTCGCGGCCATCGTCGGCTCGTTCATGGCCGAGCGGCCGGGCAGAGTGAGGACGCCGGACCTCAGGAGCTTCCCCGAGATCCACCGCATGCTGACCACGCCGCAGGAACAGCGGTCCTTTCGGGCGCTGGTCGGCTTGGCGGAGCGGGTAGGCCGGACGCTGCCCGCGCTGGATGAACTCGTGGATCCGAGTGCGGCAGGCGAGCTGCTGGCGCAAGCCCTGTGGGACGGCGCGAAGAGCCTGGCCCGCAAGCAGGAGATCCGGGCGGTGCGCGACGAGCTGCGGCACCACGAGGACCATGTCTCCGGCGAGTCCAGCCGATCGCAACGCGACTTCCTGCACCAGCAGCAGCAGGCCGATGCACTGTGGAAGGAGGTCAACACTGACCTTGCCAAACTTGTCGCCCACCTGACAGCAGCGGTTGAGTCAGGGGAGGCGTTCATCAGGGATCGCGAGCTGGACGACACCCTGCAACGTACCGAGAAGGCGCTCGCCGAGCTCTCTGTCGACCTCATGTCCGGTCCGTCATCAGCGAGTGAGCAGCTCGCTGACGAGACGACCGCGGTGCTCGACGCCTATCGGGGACTGAACGACTTGTACGGTGGCAAGTACTAGCAGCATCGATATCTGCAACTGATTGCGACGCAGGGGTGGGGGCTTGATGCGGGCGCAGGAACGCGTCGCCGATCGGTACGAGCTGACGTACCCGCTCGGCCACGGCGGCATGGGGGAGGTGTGGGCCGGCTTCGACGAGAAGCTCGACCGGCCCGTCGCGATCAAGTTCCTCCGCAAGCTGACCATCCCCGAGAGCGAGCGGGAGAACGCGGTCGAACGCTTCATGCGCGAGGCCCGGGTTACCGCTCGACTCGACCACCCGGGCGTGCCGAGTGTTCATGATGTCGGCTACCACGGTGACGACATCTACATCGTCATGCAGCTCGTACCGGGCATCGTCCTCGCCGACCTGATCGCCGAGCGCGGCTGGCTCGCCGTGCCGTGGGCCGCCGCGATCGGCGCGCAGATCTGCTCGGTCCTGGCCGTCGCGCACGCCGCCTCCCTCGTACACCGGGACCTCAAGCCGCAGAACCTTATGGTCACCCCGACCGGATCGGTCAAGGTCCTCGACTTCGGTGTGGCCGCACTACTCGGCCCCGACGTGCCCAGGCTCACCGCCACCAGCCACACCCTCGGCACCCCCACCTACATGGCCCCTGAGCAGGCGCTGAATAGCGCCGTTGGACCGCGGGCCGACCTCTACGCGCTCGGCTGTGTTCTATTCGAGGTGCTGACCGGCAACCCGCCGTACCGCGCGGACAGCGCGCTCGGCCTGCTGCACCGACACATGAACGACTCCATCCCGTCGGTCAGTAAACACCGGGCCGGCGTGCCCGACGGCTTGGCACAGCTTGTCGGCCGGCTGCTCGCCAAGGACCCACAGGGCCGTCCCAGTTCAGCCGCCGAGGTGTACGAGATCCTGGCCCCGTTCGGCGCGGTCGAGCATGATCTTTCGGGCGATCTCGCGATGACCGTTGCCGACGGTCAGGCGATCGACCCGACGATGCCGTACCGGTACCCCTTCGGCCCGTTGCCGCCCCAGGCGCTGCTCGCACCGACGCGGGTGGACATCGTTCGACCACGTACCGCGCCGGAGGTCGTCGAGCCGCCGTCGCTCGAAGAGTTGACCGAGGTCGAGGAGCGCGCCTGGGAACTCGCCGAAGAGGGGCGCTTCACCCAGGCCGCCGAGCTGCTCGAAACAGCACTCCGGCCGGTGTTGAAGGGACATGGCGCCAAGCAGCCGAGGATCCTAGAGCTGCGGCTGAACCTGGCCAACCTGCACGTCCTCGCCGGCGCTTATCGGCAGGCTCTGCCGGAGTTCACGCGGCTCGCCGCCGACCTGGCGGAGCGCCCGGTGCCTGATCAGGAGCTGATTTGGCACTGTCGGCATCAGGCCGCCGTGTGCCAGGCGGAGATGGGCGAGGCGACGGCGGCGCTGCGGGAGCTGCAGTCGTTGCTCGCTGACGAGCAGCGGGTCGTACCACCCGACTCTCCGGCGCTGTTTGCCCTCCGCCAACAGATTGCGATGATCGCAGCTGGTCTCGGCGACCTGGCCGCCGCGCGGCCGATGTTGCTGGCGCTGTCAGCCGATGTGGGACGACAGTACGGTGTGGACGCCCCTGCTGCGGCGGAGGTTCAAGCGCTTCTGACGCATCTGCAACGGCTGGACTCGCCTTCCGAGGCCCGATAGCTTCACTTGCAGGCCATTCGGCAGCAAAGGATCATTCATTCTTGTCCGAGGGTGGCGGAATCGCGACCTTCGCCAGGCCCTGTACGGCCAGTGGGTAGAACCTGTCGAAGAGATCAAAGACCTCGTTGGCCTGCTCCAGCGTGAGGTCGTTCTCGCGTGTACCGGCTGGCCAGTCGTGTGACGACACGTGATATTCCGAGTCAGTTGACATCGTCTTCACCACCCCTCCAATCCAACTCAGTTGTGGAAGTTCTACGAGGTAGGACGCAGGAAAGCAACCACAAGGATCACTCGGAGAAGAAACTTCACCTTATCTAGCTGTCAGGTGGCGCCGAGTGTAGCATCGAGTGTAGCGTCAGTCCACGATCTCCTTCGGACCGCCGAAGGTGTTCGGTCGGCTCGAAAGGTGCATGAACTCCCAGCTCCTCGCAAGGTATATATACCCAATCGAGGTTGCGTTGAGTATTGCAACAAGCGTCAGGCCGCTCCAAGCCAGGGACTTTATGCCCAAGATGCGCATGTCGAAAAAGTTGTCCCACCGAAAGTACAGCAAGTTTGCTTTGTAAACCATGAAGAGCCCGCTTGCCGCGATGGAGCAGAGGGCCGTGGTAACCAGGGAGATTCGGGCTGCAAGGGTTCCTTCGAGAAGCCGCCGCGGCTGCCCGTCGAACCCGAGCCACGCGGCCGCGACTGCGGGGAATACAAGGAGAAAAGCAGGAACGTCGGTTCCTGGGTCGGCCTTCCGGGAAGCCACGAACCCGATTAGCCAGATCAGTAGCGCGGCGGCGCATCCGGTTATGACTGCGCGAAAAACCGAGCCCGGTGGTACCTCGTAGAACCTAAAACGCACCTCGGGTACGCGATTCCCCCTTGGCAGTTCCTCGATGGGCTCAGGAAAGAAACGGGTGTAGAAATGGGCGTACCGCTGACCAGCACGTCGCCGGAATCGGTAATAGGGCGGGGGCGTGGTCGCCTCGGTCGATGACTCACCTCGGGCAACCGCTTGTTGAACCTGCCCATTCCTTGCCCTCTTCTTCCTGATTCCCTTCACGCGATTCCAGTGCGCGGTGAGGTATTCGAGCAGATCTGTCGACTCCTGGACTCCGACGAAGACCCCATCTTGTGCGTCGATGACCAGGTGGTAGCTCTGTGTGGTCCATGCACTGTCCAGCGATATGGCAAAGTCGACCGGTCGAGACCCAAAAACGAGTCGTGCCCTGGCTTTCATCCAGTTGAGAATCCCCTTGGACAGCGGTGCCAGCTCAAGAGCTGGCGTCATCATGCGCTCATAGGAAACGACAAAACGTCCGTCGGGCGGGCAAGGAACTGCCGCGACGACCGCGTAGTGGGATGTGAGCTTCTTAACGAGTTGGGCTGCAAGAGTGAGTGCGGCTTCATTGACAACTTCAGGTCCCACATCCGCGTCGGCGACTATGCTCAGTTCATGGCTACCCGAATCGTCGTCGTCCTTGTCGATGATCTCAGCTCGTCTCATCACTGCCCGAAGCGCAAGCTGCTCGGCCTTGAAAGCCTCACCGTGGGTCTCCGCAGAAATGTCGCGCCCGTATGCGATATCGAGCATTGTGCGCAACACCTGAGCGACGAGCTGGAGATACTGCCGGTACGAGAGGATTGGCAAAGCGCTGCCGTCTGCGGCCAAGACGCGCAGGTTGTCCACCATCTCGCCCTTCAGTGGAACCAGCACCGGAAAAAGGATCACAGACTGACCGTTGGAATCGGGTATTGCCGATGCTGTCGGAACGCCATGCTCTGCACCGTGCGGAGGCGGAAACTCTACTGAAGGTTCCGACCGTTGCGCCGGAACTGTCAACCGACGTTCTGCGGCCGAAACTTCATCAGGGTGAAGGATCTTGCGAACTACTCGTGGCGACAGTTGGGCGTCAATCGTGACCCGCTGCATCAGCGTTCTCTGACCGGGTTCGTAACGCTCGGTGATCCTCTGGCGGACGCTGGCCGGAAAGATGATTGCCGAGGTGAATATACGGGCGCGGGCGGAGTCCGCCTCGTTCAATCGCGTGAGGGCGTTGCTGTGCCCCGCGCTGCGTTGCAGGATGTTGACCTGATAGTCCGGCAGGCGCCAGACCTTGGTGGGCCGGTGAGACTTTGTTTGGGGGAGGTAGTAGCGACGCCTGGTATGCCAGACAAGCAGCAGCACGAGCAGGACGCCGGCGAGCGCTCGCGCTGTCCACCTTAAGCTCGCGTCCCCAGTTGGCGTGCCCGCAATGATGAAGATGAACAGGGCTGCCATGAAGATACAGATGACGAAGGTGGAGCCTTGGGATGGCAGTGTGGCGGCTCGGGAGATGTCCGGGTGGACCTCGTCAACTTCAGGGTCCGCTCCGTGATCCTCGTTTGCCCTAGCTGATGAGCGCTCGATGCTCGAAACCACATCCACCCCCTAGCCGGCCCCGACCAACGCCAAAAAGCGTTCATGTTTAGCTCTTGTTCACGACACTGGCAGTGACGGTGGTCACACTGAAGGTTTCTGTCGTCGACACGACAGGCCTGGTATTCCCTGACGTGCTTCCGGTGACCGGTGACCGGTGATCGGTGAGCTGGAGCCAGATTCGTGATGCCGCAAGGCGGCTTACATGTTTTATGTCCGGAAAGTGCGGGGTTCCTGGACGTTGATCTTGCCATAGTGCGTTTGCATTCCCGCGTCGTTGGCACCGCGCCAGGTGTCTGCTGCCTGTCGCGAGAATTGGGCCCGGCAGTTGGGCACCCGGCCGACGCCAACACGACGAGTCAGGAAGGGTGGGTGGCCTGCGGCGGGTCGAGGCTCTGCGACTCCGACGGACGTCTTGTGCCAGCGCTTGCCCGTTCAGCTATGAGCAGCCAGGTGGTTAGGGCGGGTTCTGATGGCGGCCACGAATGCTGTCCAGACGGGTGGCGTGAAGGTGAGGGTTGGGCCGCCCGGATCTTTCGAGTCACGGACGGCGACCACGTAGGGGAGGTTGTCGGCGACCTCGACGCACGCGCCACCGTTGTCTCCGCTGCGAGTGCTCTTGCGCCAACGAGCGCCGGTCAGGTCAGTCATGCCGTATCTCCCCGGTGATTCTCTTGATCATGTCCTTCGATTCTGCCTCACTCAAGGCGAGGGCATCCAGGCCGTTCCAGACCCGCTGGTACGCGGCAAGCTCGTCGGCCTTGTCGAGGTAGAGCGCTCCGGTCAGCGACTCGCTGTAGACGATTGGCGGTTCGGGCGCGGCTCGGCCGCCCTTGGTTGCGGGGAAGTCGAGAATCATGAAGGTGCCAGCGACCGCGCCGGGCTGAGGACCTGCCGCGAGTGGCAGCACCCTGACCGACACGTTCGGCAGGTCGGTCAGCTTCGCGAGGTGGTCGAGTTGCGCGGTCATGGCGGCCGCGCTGCCAACGGTGCGGCGGAGCACCGCCTCGGACAGCACCGACTCCAGCCGTGGCGCCGCCGGGAGCCGTCTGGTGAGCAGCGCCTGACGCTGTAGCCGCACCTGGACGGCGCGCTCACGCTCCTCGTCACTTAGGGTCCGCCCGAGACGGTAGAGCGCCTGGGCGTAGTCCTTGGTTTGAAGGATGCCGGGGATGAGCGACTCGTCGTAGCCGCGAAGGCGGGATGCGGCGGATTCCAGGCCGACGTACAGCTCGAACCAGTTCGGCACCGCGTCCCCGTACGCGTGCCACCAGCCCTTCGACTTCGTCTCCGCGGCCAGCCCCCGCATCGCCTCGGTCATCTCGGCCGACACGTTGTACAGCTCGCACATCGCCTTGACGTCGAGCACCCGCACCGCGCCCAGGCCGCACTCGATGCGCCAGATCTTCTGCCGGCTGTATTCGAGCGCCTCGGCGGCGGCGTCGAGGGTCACGCCGGCCTCGGTGCGGAACTGGCGCAGCAGCCGGCCGAGCTGCCGGCGCGGCACGGTCGAGCCGATGTCCTCTGCCATCCGAGCACTCCCTGATTCCGTCCTGCAACACTGCGTGACGCCGCTCTGCAAGTCGTACAGGTTTCAGTAAAAGAAGTCAATACTTCTGGCAAGAATTCTGCCGTGGAACGTTGCGCTTCCACTTCGCACTGTCACATGCTGACTACAAGGACGCGGCTCGGTGCGGCGCCGACGGTAGCTACCAGGACCGACAAAACGATCCATGAGCAGCCCTGGTGCCGTACTGCTGATCGAAGCTGCGGCGGCAGGGCGGGGTGGGTCCGCCCGTGCGGGGAGGGCGGGTGGCCCACCCCTTCCAATCACGACGAGAGGCAGGCCAGCGTATGAGCGTCCGCAACCAGCGACCGACGTGGGGGAGCGGGGCAACCTACCGCTCCGGCGCGTACACCAGTCTGCTGCCGTGGCAGGTGCGCGAGCGCCGCTTCAAGCTGGCCGGGCTCGGACGCCGCGGCCTGGCGCCCGACGACGTGTACGCCTTCCTCGACCGGGTCGCCGGCGACATGGCCGCCGTCTACGCGGCCCTGGCCGCGAGCCGCCGGGAGACCGCCGTCATCAAGGACGCGCTGCGCCGCTGGCAGTCCGACCAGGCCCGCGCCCGCGACGCCCGGGGAAACGAGCGGTGACCCAGCGGTACGTCATCCACCTGCCGGTGGTCGCGAAGGACCTGCCCGGCGCGCAGCGCCTGGCCCGGGTGGTCGGCCGCTGGCTGCTCGTCCTGCCGCAGACCGACCCGGGGGAGACCACCGTCTCCGCCGAGGACGACCAGAACGTACGCCATCGGGTCTTCTGCGACCTGCTGATGCCCGGCGGCCGACGCTGCCTACTCCGCGCCGACCACGACGGCCCCTGCTCCCGCCGCCTGCGCCGGTGAGCTGGATACGGGCGTGCCAGTTCCCGCGTCACCTGCCGTCGGGTCCCCGCGCTCGTACGGACAACCGGCGAGGCTACCGTTGAGTAACATGAGCGGGTGACCGTGTACGCGCTTGCGCAGATCTCCATTCATGACCGGACGCGTTACGACCGGTACGTCGCCGCCTTAATGCCGGTCCTCCTCAAGTACCAGGGACGCCTGCTGTCCGCGGACGAGGCCCCGCAGGTTGTCGAGGGCACGTGGCCCTACGACAAGGTGATTCTCCTGGCCTTCGACAGCCGCGAGAGCTTCGAGCGGTGGGCCAACTCCCCGGAATGCCAGGAGATCTCCCGCGACCGGGTGGCCGCGACAGACGGGGTCGTCCTGGTAGCCGATGGCGTCCCGGGCCGTCGGTGATCGATGGGGGAGGACCTCCATTGAGGAAGTGCCGCAGCGCGGTGACCACGTTGGCCACGCCCAGGAACGACAGCACGGCCACGGTGAACGCCACCATCGCCGGTAAGGACGTGCTGCGCGGCTGATGCCCGGCGGTCGGCGGTGCCTGCTCCGCGCCGACCACGACGGTGAGTGCTCCCGCCGGCTGCGACGCGGACCCCGCCTTGTGACGGCGGCCCATCGACCGAACGCGCCCCGGCGACGCGTCTCGGCCGCCCGTGGCCGGGCTCAGAACAGCGGTTGGAGGAGCCGGTGCGGGCGCTGGCGCAGCGCGACGCTGACCGGGTCCTGGCGCGGCTGGGCCGGGATGCCCGGCCCGGTGTGGGCCTCGACGTCACCGGGTGGCACGTCGGCGTGGCCGCAGGCCGGGCAGCGGCTGGCCGGGTCGAGTTCGGTGCCGCACGCGGCGTGCCGGAAGGTCCGCAGCGACTCGCCGGTGGCGAAGTGCCGCTCGCCCCAGCGCATCAGAGGGTAGATCACGGACCAGAGCTCGGTGCCCCGGTCGGTGAGCAGGTATTCGTCGCGGGGCGGGGAGTCCTGATAGCGGTGGCGCTGGAGGATGCCCGCCTCGACGAGGGTGGCGAGCCGGTCGGCGAGGACGGCCCGGGGGATGTCCAGGTGGGCGAGGAAGTCGCCGTAGCGGCGTACGCCGTAGAAGGCGTCGCGGACGACGAGCAGCGTCCACCGCTCGCCGACCAGTTCCAGCGCCCTGGCCAGGGAGCAGTGCTGCCCCTCGTACTTCTTCCCCAGTGCCACGCCGTGATGCTACACCCGGTCGGTTCAATCAACGAACTGTCTCTGCTAGTGTCGGTTCGTTCACCGAACCGAGAGGCCTTCCGCATGTCGACACCCGCCGGCGTCACCGCACCGTCCGCCGCCCCGGTCCCGGACGCGACCCGTTCCGGCTCCCGGGCCCTCTTCGCGGTCTGCGCCGCGACCCTGCTCGTCCTCATGAACTACACCGCACCGGTGGCCGTACTGCCGCAGACCGCGCGGAGCCTCGGGGCCGGCATCACCACCCAGACCTGGCTGATCAACGCGATCACCCTCGGGCTCGCGGCCACCCTGCTGGTGGCGGGCAGCCTCGGCGACGATTTCGGACGGCGCCGGATATTCCGGGCAGGCCTCGCGCTGCTCGCCGCCAGTACCCTCGGCGGCGCCGTCGCCCCCAACGCCGGCACCTTCGTCGCCGCCCGGGTGCTGCAGGGCGTGGCCAGCGCCGCGATCCTCGCTGCCGGGCTCGGCCTGCTCGGACACGCCTTCCACACCAACCATGGACGGTCCCACGCCACCGCCCGCTGGGCGTCGATGCTCGGCGCCGGCATCGCCCTCGGACCGCTGACCTCGGCCGTCCTGACCAGCCTCGGCAGTTGGCGCTGGTCCCACCTGATGCTCGGGGCCCTCGCCGCGGTGCTGGCGGCGCTCACCGGCCGGCTGCTCGCCGAGTCCCGCGCCGACCGGACGGCCCGCATCGACGTATCCGGGGTACTGACCCTCGCCGCGGGCCTGTCGCTGCTGCTCGTCGCCATCACCGCCGGACGCACCGGCTGGCTGCGGCCCGCGGTGCTGATCCCCCTGGCGCTCGGGGCGCTGCTGCTCGCCGCCTTCGTGGCGATCGAGGCCCGCGGCCGGGCGCCGATGCTCGACCTCGCCCTGTTCCGCCGGCCGGACTTCCGGATCGCCACCATCGGCGCGTTCTTCACCGGGCTCGCCGCGATCGGCCCGAGCACCGTCCTGCCCACTCTGGTGCAGCGGTTGGTCGGCATCAGCGCGCTGGGCACCGCCGGCCTGGCCTTCCTCTGGGCGGGGGCCTCGTTCGTGGTCAGCAACCAGATGCGCCACCACGGCACGCGCTTCGCGCCCACCCGGCAACTCGTCCTCGGCTTCGCCCTGACCGCCGCCGGCTACCTGGCCATGATCGGCTACGCCGATGCGCACTCCTGGGTCCGCACCATCCCCGGCCTGCTCATCTCCGGGGCGGGCAGCGGCCTGCTCAACGCGGCACTCGCCCGGCTCGCCATCACCAGCGTCCCCCTGGACCGGGTCGCGATGGGCTCCGGCGCCAACAACACCGCCCGCTACGTCGGGTCCGCCCTCGGCGTCGCCGCCAGCATCACCGTGGCCTCCAGCCTGCTGCCGGCCGGCCAGACCAGCGGCTTCAGCGCCCACGGCGCCGACGCGGTCCTGCTGCTCGGCGCCGGCGCGGCCGTGCTCGGCGGCGCGGCGGCCCTGATCCGCCGCCGGGTCACCGCACCGGCCCCGGCCGCGGGCTGACCCGGCGACCGGCCGCGGGCCGAGCCACCGGTCCGCGGCCGTGACGGGCGAGGGCAGGATCCTGTCGTCCTGGGCCGCGGAGGCGGAGACCGCCATCCGAAGCCACGCTCACGACACTGGCGGAACGGATCAGTGGCATTCGCCCGATCGGGGTGAGGCAGGGTCACCCCCCGTCCCGGAATGCTGTCGAGGTACCAGTTCGCTGCGCGACAACCGGGTTGAGGATCACGGGTGAGGTCAAGGAGCGCGAACGCAGGGGGAGCCTCCGTCGCTGGGAACGCAGGGTCGGCCAGTTCGAACCCGTCGCGACGCTGCCGTGGGACGTCGACTCGAACAGCGTCGACGCGGGTCTTTCCGGCGGGCTGTTGGCCGTACGCGTGGGCAAGGTGCACCGAACCGAACCGCGGCGCATGGGGTCAGGGGCTCGCAACTGGCGGTTCGACGGCGATCGGGCCGGAGAGGAGAATCAGGTGGAATACCAGGATTTCATCAACGCAGTAGCCACGCGGGCAAAGGTGTCGACCGATCAGGCGGCCGCACTCACCCGCGCGACGTTGGAGACATTGGCGGATCGGATCAGCGCCGGCCAGGCTGAGGACCTTGCCTATCAGCTTCCGGAAGGGCTTGACGATCCCCTGCGCAAACCGCCACCGCTCAGAGGTAGAGGGGAACATGCCAAGTCGCTCGGGCTCGAGGAGTTCGTGGATCGGGTGGCGGCGCGCCCGGCCGTCGACCGTGCGCTCGCGCGTGCCGGGGTCCGCGCGGTGCTCACCACGCTACGTGAGGCTGTTTCCCGTGACGAGTTCGAGAACGCGGTGGCCCAGCTTTCGAAGGATTTCTGGCAGGTGATCGAACCGGTGGGTGCCGGTGGCGGGCGGCGCCCCGGCTCGTAGCACGCACAGTTGAGGCAGGAGCAGGTGTGCCCGCGTCGCACGCGGGTACGCCGCTGCCGACCGGACCGGGGAGGCGTGGATGGCGATCGAGGCGCCGGACTACTTCCAGCCCGAGGGTGGACTGGTGCTCACGCACCTGCTGATCGTGCGGGATGTGGACCGTTCACGGGAGTTCTACCGACGGGTGCTGGGAGCGACGGTGGTGCGGGAACGGCAGCCGGCGATCCTGCGGTTCCACAACAGCTACCTCGTGATCAACAGCGAGGGCGGTCCGACCGACGACAAGCCGGACGTACGAGCACAGGCGCCGCCGGATTCGCACACGCTCAGCAGCGCGATGAACATCCGGGTCACCGACGTCCGGGCGGTCTATGAGCAGTGGCGGTCACGGGGTGGGGAGTTCTTGACCGAGCCGAAGGATCACGGCGTCGAGATCCGGTGCTACCTGCGGGACCCGGACGGCTACCTGATCGAGCTCGGTCAGGCCACCGGGATCCTCGCCGAGATGGGTAGGGGCGCCGCCGCCTGACGGGACGCGACGCACGGTCCGGAAGGAGAACGCGTGAACCACGCCGAGTTTCTGGCAGCGGTGGGGAAGCGGGCGGGAATGCCGGCGGCGGAGGCGGAGACCGTCATCCGAGCCACGCTCACGACACTGAGGGAAAGGATCAGTGGCGGCGAGGCCCGCGACCTGGCCACGCAGCTCCCCGAGGAGTTCCGCGGGTACCTGCACAAGGAAGTGGACTTCGCCGAACAGCTCGACCTCGTGGAGTTCCTCAACGAGGTACGGGCGCGCACGGGAATGGATGCCCAGCGGGCCGCTGACGGGGCCCGCGCGGTACTGACCACCCTGCGCGAGGCGGTGAGCGCCCAAGAAGTCGAGGACCTGGAAGCCGAGCTGCCAACGGTCATCCGGCAGCTCCTTTACCCGGTTGGCCGCGGAGTCGGGGCGTGATCCGAGCCGTCCCCTGGCGCGGTCCGAGGCGATGGGCGGCGCTGGTCGGGGCAGGCGTTGGTCGCCGGTCGTTTCGGGTACCCGGACCGAATGGCTGAGCTGCTTGAGGACGGGGACATCTACTTCCTCTACCGTCCGCGCGTCGAGCAGGAGCACGTCGACTCCCTGGACGAGGTGCAGCGGCTGTTGGTGGTGATGCACCCGTGGCAGGGGCGGCACCTGCGGCTGCTCGTGGTCGGGCGTAAACGGCTGCCCGACATCGACGAGCACAACCGGTTCTGGGCGTTCGTCGACGAGGTGGTGGACCGGCCCGAGCAGTTGCACGAGGCACTGCAGGCACGCAGGTACGCCACGAGGACCCGCGCCGAACGGGAGCAGCCCCCGGCCCGGCCCGCCGCGGAGGGCGCTTACGTGATCGCGCGGCATGACGACCACACCCATCTCGCGTACGAACTCGAACTCCCGACCCGGCCCGGCGAGGCGCAGCACGACCTCGGCATCGAGTCGGAGGCGAGTTACATCATCACGGTGAAGAACCCGCAGGCGCCCTCCCCACCGGGCGTCGGTCTGCGTGGTTCCCAAAAGGTCAAGCTGCCCGCTCCACTGCAGAAGACGTTCCACGGTCGACGCTTCGCCCCGCTCGACCCGCCCGGCTTTCTCGACCACCCCGGGACCGAGATCCTGCTGATCGGCGCGGCCCACGACGCCTCCGAGGAGTTGTGCATCGACCTGGACGCGGAGGTCGAGCGAGCGGACCGGAGCACGATCTTCGGGGATCTGCGGATCGGGCGTCGGGAACGCCCGATCGCCCCGCTCTTCGAGGGCGAATGGGCCTGACCCGCACGACGTACGTACGTGCAGGTGTGACGGGCCAGACCTGCATCCGCACCGTCAGGCGTGGCCGGCCAGGCCGTGCACGCCGACGAGACCGGGGACAGCGACGCGGCCCAGCTGGGTGCCGGTGCCGGGATCGTGCCAGCTCACGCCATCGTTCTGGCCCACGTAGAGGCGTCTGCCGTCGCGGCTCAGCACGAGGCCGGACACGGGTTCGCGGACCCGCCAGTCAGCCGTGCGGCCGAGGCGCGTGAGATCCATCGCCCGTACCGCCGTACCGGCGCCGATGAAGAGGCGGTCGATGTCGGCGGCGGCGTGTGCGGTCCCGGCGCCCCGGGACTGCGGGGCTGTCCGGCGTACGGTCAGCTCCTCGGTGTCGATCTCGGCGACGGTGCCCGACGTGACGTCGGCGACGAAGAGCCGACGTCCGTCGGGGCTGATCGTCATGGCGTGGCCGTTCGCGGCCGCCTGACCGAACGGGTGCGGCAGGTCGACGCAGTACGCCCATCGCTCGTTGACGCTCAGCGTGTGGACGAATGCGTGCACGTTGCCCGGTCGCCCGCTGACCAGGTTGCGGGTGTGCTGGTGGTCCGGCTGGTGGGTGTAGAGCGTGTAGAGGATGGTGCGATCCGGCGCGAGCACGGCCTGGCGCCCGTCGCCGCGCATCTCCTCCTCGGCGCCGGGCGGCACCGGCGTCTTGGTTCGGGTGTAAAGCGGGCCGGGCGTCCTGGTGGCGAGGTCCACGACGCGGACCCGGTAGCGGTCCGGTGCCGTCGCCGGGAGCCACTCGAGGACGAAGAGCCCGGCGAGATCTCCGGTGAACGTCTCCGGTACGAAGTTGCCCCGCAACTCCAGCCGGTGCTGGACGCCGGTGACGTCGGCGATCAGCACGGGGGTCACGTCCCGCCCCTCCGGGCGCCCCCTGGTGGCATTCACCTCGTTCGAGGTGAGCGCCACCGTCGTACCGCTCGCCGAGACGGCCCGCGGCACCCAGCGTCCGGGCAGCTTGACCCGAGTGGAGGTGCCGCCCGTGGCGGTGTCGATCCGCCAGAAGGCGGTGTCGGCGCCCTCGGGTGCGGTCGCGTAGATCGACCGCCCGTCGGCGGTGGCGAGAGAACGCGGGATGGTCTGCCGGTCCGCACCACGCAGTACGCCAAGCCCGTCGTCGACCTCGACGAGCAGTGCGTCGGGGATCGTGACGGCGCGGGCCTGGTTCGGGCGCCGAGCTGGATCGCAGCCGACCAACGCTGCGGCGCCCGCACCGGCGAGCACGGTCAGAACGGTTCGACGCGAGATCCTTGTCGTGGTCATCATGCCCCGGTGACACCGCCACACCCGTCGAGGTTCCACGCCGCGCCTGGAACCCACACGGTGCGGGCGGTGTCATGAGGGTGATCCCACCGGAGGTTCCACTGGACGACGAAGCGCTCGTCACCCGCGCTCGGGACGGTGACCTGGGGGCGTACGACCTCCTGGTCGCCCGGCACACCGCGTCCGCCTATCGGACGGCGGTGCTGCTCGGCGCGGGTTCGGATGCGGAGGACGTCATCCAGGAGGCGTTCGTGAAGGGATACCGCAACCTGTCCCGCTATCGGGGAGAGTCGTCCTTTCGCTCGTGGCTCCTCGCGATCGTCGCCAACGAGACCCGCAACCTGCACCGTTCACGCAGCCGCCGCGACGGACTCGTCCTGCGGGCCGCGGCGGCGAACCCGGAGTCGGAGATCGCCGAGGACGGCGCGGTGGGCGGGGTGCTCGCCGCCGAGCGCCGGGCCACGCTGGTGCGGGCCCTGCGGCTGCTGCCGGCGAAGGACCGTGAGGTGATCGTGTGCCGATTCCTCCTTGATCTCAGCGAGGACGAGACCGTGACGATGCTGGGCTGGCCCCGAGGCACGGTGAAGTCGCGGACGTCCCGAGCGCTGGTGAAGCTCCGCGGCCTGCTCGAGCGCGAGGAGGTGCGCCGTGGATGACCTCGAACGGGAGTTGCGTGACCTCGCCGCGTGGCTGGCCACACCCGACGCGCCCGACGTGGCCGACGAGGTACGCGCCCGACTGACCGCGCCCGCGCGGAGGCGACGCCGGTGGCGCTACTACCTCGCCGCAGCGCTCGTCGCCCTGCTCGTCGCGGTGCTGCCACCGGGGCGCGCCGCCCTCGCCGACGCCGTGGCCGGGCTGCTGCGCTTCTCCGGAATCATCATCGACACGTCGTCGGCGCCGGTCCCGCCCACCGGCAGCCCGTCGCCGCTGCCGTCGCAGCGGCCCGCCTCCCTCCACGAGGCGCAGGGGATGCTCCGCTTCCCGATCCGCCTCCCGGCCAAGCTGGGCCCGCCCGAGCAGGTGCTGGTCGCCGACGTCGATGGCACCGGCGCCTACCGGGTGGTCACCCTGCTCTACCGCGGGGGTGCGCTGCGCCTCGATGCCTTCGACGGTCGCCTCGATCCGGTCTTCCAGAAGCAGGCCGCCGGGCCGGGAGTGGACTGGGTCCAGGTCGACGGTGGCTTCGCGGTCTGGATCGGCGGCCCGCACGCGCTGGCCTACGTGGATCGGGCGGGCATAGTCCACGTGGAGACCGCGCGGCTCGCCGCCTCGACCCTGATCTGGGAGGAGGCGGGCGTGAGCTACCGGCTGGAAGGCGACCTCACCAAGGGCGAGGCGATCGAGATCGCCAACTCGCTGAATTGAGGGCGGGATGGCGATCGCTCGGGGTGACAGTCGGGCCGGCAGATCGGGTGGGGAACTCGGAGGGCCCGACCGGTGTCCTGATGGTGCGAGGCACGAGTCATCGGCGGGCGCGGCGTTTGTCCGGAGGGCGCGAGATGGGTTCATGGGGCAGGGTGTTGCTGGGTTCGGCGGTCCTCTTGGCGGCCTGCACGACCACGGGGCGGTCGGCCACTCCGGTCGGCGCTGCGGCCACCACGGCCCCGGCGAATCCGCCGGCGAGCGCCGCGACGGGCTGCGGCTCACGGGTCGAGACGGGTGTCCTGCCTGACTGGGCGGACGGCGGGTTCAGTGGGGAGGCCCGGATCCCGCACGTCTTCGGCGCGAACGGGGACATCGTCGCGGTGCTGTTCGGTCACCCGCTGGCGCTGGGCCGGGACGAGGGGCCCAGCAACAAGATCCTCTGGGTCGCCAAGCCTGCGGCGACGTCGTCCGACCCGGCGTCGCCCGCCACCCTGGCGATCACCGCGACGCTGGACGGGACCGACACGCGGGTGACCCGGGAGGTTGCCGGCGGCCCCGGCCCGTCGATCATCGACCTGCCGCGGGCCGGCTGCTGGCACCTCGAACTCCACTGGTCCGGGCACACCGACACCATGGACCTCGTCTACGCCGAGGGCTAGCGTGATGCCGAGCACCGTTGTCGACGGCGTGGCGACGTGAGACGTGGAGAGCCTACGGCGGTAACCGATGATGCTGGCGACCCGTGGGCGTCGGACGCCCGGAGTTCGGCTACTCGAGATCGATCGGCCGGTCGACCAGGGCGGCCAGCCGCTTCGGCGCCAGGACGCAGTAGCTCTCCGTGAGCAGCTCGGCGACCTCCTCCCAGTCGACGCCGTCGTCGAGCACCATGCCGACGACGTCGGCGCCCCAGCCCGGCTTGAAGAACGGGTGGCCGCTGGCGATCAGCCCGGCGATCTCGTCGCCGGGCGACCGGAACGTCAACACGCAGATCGGCTGGTCGCTCGTGGCAGCTCGGGCGTAGGCCGCCTGGTGGTCGGGGTCGGCCGTGAGCACGTGGGCGAACGTGCGTTTGCGGATCCGCCAGCGCGTTCCCACCCACGCCGGCTCCTCGTAGGTCTCCGGCAGCCCGAGGCAGACGGGCCGGAGCCGGTGGAGGATCTCGGGTGGGACGTCCCCAGGGCCAGTCATGTGCGGGACGCTAGCCGGCCCCTCCGACAGGCCGGAGACGTCGATTCGTCGTACCTGGGGAGTACGACTGACGGAGACCGATGAGTATCGGCGTGGTGGACGGTCTACCCAAGGGAAACGAGTGGAAAGGATGAGGGTATGAGTGGCGTACGGGTGCTGGTAGGCACGCGCAAGGGCGCGTTCACGTTGACCTCGGACGGCAGGCGCGGCGACTGGACGGTCGAGGGACCGCATTTCGGCGGCTGGGAGATCTTCCACCTGACCGGGTCGCCGGCCGACCCGAACCGGCTCTACGCGTCCCAGTCCGGTGGCTGGTTCGGGCAGTTGATCCAGCGCTCGGACGATGGCGGCAGAAACTGGACCACCGTCGGCAATGACTTCGCCTACTCGGGCGAGGTCGGTGAACACCTGTGGTACGACGGGACCCCACGCCCGTGGGAGTTCAAGCGCGTCTGGCACCTCGAGCCGTCCCGCGACGACCCCGACACGGTGTACGCGGGTGCGGAGGACGCCGCCCTCTACGTCACCACCGACGGCGGTCAGAAGTGGACGGAGCTCACCGCCCTTCGTACCCACCCGACCGGACCGTCGTGGCAGCCCGGCGCCGGCGGGATGTGCCTGCACACGATCATCCTGGACCCGGTGAACAAGGACCGGATCTACGTCGCCATCTCGGCGGCGGGCGCGTTCCGCAGCGACGACGCCGGCGCCAGCTGGCTGCCGATCAACAAGGGTCTGCGCTCCGGGGAGATCCCCGACCAGGACTCCGAGGTCGGCCACTGCGTGCACCACATCACGCAGCACCCGTCCCGGCCGGACACCCTGTTCATGCAGAAGCACTGGGACGTGCTGCGCAGCGACGACGCCGGTGCGAACTGGCGCGAGGTCAGCGGCAACCTGCCGTCGGACTTCGGGTTCCCGATCGCGGTGCACGCGCACGAGCCGGAGACCATCTACGTCGTGCCGATCAAGAGCGACTCCGAGCACTACCCGCCGGAGGGCAAGTTGCGCGTCTACCGCAGCCGCACCGGTGGCGACGACTGGGAGCCGCTGACCAAGGGCCTGCCGCAGTCCGACTGCTACGTCAACGTGTACCGGGACGCGATGGCGGTGGACACGCTCGACCCGTGCGGGATCTACTTCGGCACCACCGGTGGCCAGGTCTACCACTCGGCCGACGGAGGCGACAGCTGGGCGCCGATCGTACGGGACCTGCCGGCCGTGCTCTCCGTGGAAGCCCAGGTGCTGCCGTGATCCGGGTCGTCCTCCCGGCCCACCTGAAGAACCTGGCGCATGTCACCGGCCCGGTAACGCTCGAGGTGACCGGTCCGCATGCCGGGCCGGTCACCCAGCGCCTGGTGTTGGACACCCTCGAGGCGCGATATCCGATGCTGCTCGGCACGATCCGCGACCGCCACAGCGGCAAGCGCCGCGCGTTCGTCCGCTTCTACGCGTGCGAGGAGGACCTGTCCAACGAGTCGCCCGACGCGCCACTGCCCGAGCGGGTCGTCGCCGGCGAGGAACCGTTCATCATCCTCGGAGCGATGGCCGGGGGATAGGCCGGCAAAAGGACATCCGGCAGCTCCTTTGTCCGGTTGGGCAGCAGAGTCGGGGCGTGATCCGAGCCGTTCCCTGGCCCGGCGGCGGTCGGCCGGCGCTCGGACCACGGTCACAACGTGCTGTTGGAGGACTAGGCTAGGGGACGTGGTCGTCTGATCATGTTTCTTGGCTCAGGGTGGCCAACCGGCGGGCATCGCCGTTTTGTCCATGGTTTCGTCCGGCGGATCGCGGCTGGCAGTCGCCACCGCGGACCGCCATCCTGACGTTGTGTGTGGGAAGGGTCGATATGTCCGACAAGTCTCCCCAGAAGAGCAGTATGAAGAAGCCAGCCATGACTTTGAAGGAAAAGCGGGCGGCAAAGAAGGCCAAGCAGGCGGACAAACCTTCCGCGATTCCGCCAACCGGCCACTGAGAGAACGTACGGCCGCCGCTCGCGCGAACCGACGTTGACGTGGCGGTGAGGACTTGGGGCGGCCCGGGCTGATCAGCCAGTTGTGAGCCGGTCGAGGGTTTGTGGCGGCCGGATGCGGGTCCGGGCCGTAGCCGATGGTGGAGGCGAGGCGCACGTCGGCGGTGAGCAGCCCGCGAGCTGCGCGCCGTCGCCGGCCAGGTGCACCACCGACCACCCCGTTCTGGTACCTCGGCGTCCTGGGCACCCATCCCGACCAGCCGGTCGTCGCCGGGGCCACGCCGTCATGGGGGCCGGATTGCGCCGCGCCGCGGCGGAGGGCGTGCCGGCGCATCAAGGACGCGCTGCGCCGCTGGCAGTCCGACCAGGCCCGCGCCCGCGACGCCCGGGGAAACGAGCGGTGACCCAGCGGTACGTCATCCACCTGCCGGTCGTCGCGAACGACCTGCCCGCCGCGCAGCGCCTGGCCCGGGTGGTCGGCCGTTGGCTGCTCGTCCTGCCGCAGACCGACCCAGGCGAGACCACCGTCTCCGCCGAGGACGACCAGAACGTACGCCATCGGGTCTTCTGCGACCTGCTGATGCCCGGCGGCCGGCGCTGCCTGCTCCGCGCCGACCACGACGGCCCCTGCGCCCGCACGCTGCGGCGTTGAGCGGAGAGCGTCCCGGCTGACCGCAGCGGCGTCCGACACTCGTCGGCCGTACGTTGGGCGTGTCAGCGGGCGTCGGTAGGCTGGTCCGACCCGGGACTCAGCCCGCCTGGAAGGACGACGATGACCGCACAGCCGTCGAGGCACACCTTCGGCCTGGACGAGTTCGGGCTGGACGACCGGATGCGCCTGTTCGGCTACGTCACCGCGGAGAACCGGTTCGCCTACCTCTGGCTGCTACGCGCCTTCGACTCGGCGCGCTCCAGCTATCACGTAATGCTGCACACCGCCGACGTGGCCGCGGCGATGGAAGCATTGCACGAGGCCAGCCCAGACTGCCCAGACCCGGCCGAGCTGGAGCTGCCCCGGCTGCTCGACGCGCTCGTGGAGTGGGGGATCCTCGACCGGGGCCAGGACGCCACGCGGGCGACCACCCTCGCGGAATACCGCAACCGGCACTCCGTCTACCAGTTCACCGAGGCCGGTTACCGGGCCCACCGGGCGGTGGAGGCCGTGCTCACGGCGACGATGGACGACACCACCCTGTCCCGCCTGGTCTTCGCCGACCTGCTCGCCGACCTGACGGCGCTGGCCGCGGCCAACGAGGCGGGAGACGCCGAGGAGGTCTACCGCAAACTCAACCGGCTCGACCGGGCGCTGGCTGACATCGCCGAGCGGGCCGCCCGCTTCTACCACATGCTGGGCGACCTGAGCCGCACAAACGACGTACGCCCGGAGGCGTTCCTCACCCACAAGGACGCCCTGCTGGCCCACCTGCGAGACTTCCACGACGAACTGCAGCGCTACACGCCGCGCCTGCGGGCGGCGGTGCACGAGGTGGAGGCGACCGGCCTGGACCGTCTCATCGAGGCGGCGGCCGAGGCCGACGAGCGGCTCTTCCACACGCCGGTGGAGCGGCTGGAGGACTGGCGGCGTCGCTGGCGCGGGCTGCGGTCGTGGCTGGCGCCGCCGGGGATGGCGGAGGCCAGCGAGGCCGACCGGCTCGCCGACGCCACCATCGCCGCGATCGGCGACGTGCTGGCGCTGCTGCGCCGGGTGACCGAGGCCCGCCGCGGCGGGGTGAGCCGCGAGTCGCAACTGCGCCACCTGGCCACCTGGTTCACCCGGGCCGGGTCGCAGGAGGCCTCCCACGCGCTCTTCGACGCCGTGTTCGGCCTGGGCGGTCCGCGGCACGTGGCAGTGACCCATCCGGACCCGGAGGCCATCGCGACCCGGCTGTCGTGGTGGGAGGCGCCGGCGGTCGAGCTGTCGCGCACCCTGGTGGCGACCGGCCGGGCACCCGGCCAGGGCCGCGGCCGGCCGGCCCGGGTCGACCGCGGCGACGACCGCCGGCACCGGCTGCGCGCCGACCAGCTGGCTCGGGAGCGCCAACTCGCCGCCGCGGCGACCGTCCTGGCGGAGGAGGGCCTCGCCGGGCTCCGGCTGGACGAGGCGCAGAGCGGTGTCCTGCTGCGCCTGCTCGACATCGCGCTCGCCGCCCGGGTCGGCGGCGCCGCGCCGGCGCCGCTGGCCGCGGCCGCGCACGGCGTCCGGCTCACCCTCACCCCGACGCCGGGTCGGTTCACCACGGTGGCCACCACCGCCGGTTGTCTCCACCTCGACGGGTATGCGCTGAGCGTGACCGCCGCGACGCACACCGCGGTCCGCCGCCTGGAGCTGGTCTCGGCATGACCGAACCGACCCGTCACCGGTTCGCCGCCGACATCAGCGACCTGGAACTGGCCGACTACCAGCGCGCCGTCCGGCTGGTGCTGCGCCACCCGCTGATTACGGCGACCTGGCCGGACGAGCGGGCGCTGCCACGGGTCCGGCGGTTCGCGGCGACCCTGGGCCGGGACCTGTCCGAGGCGTTCGGCTACCGGCTGGAGTTGCACGGCGCCACGGCACGGCTGGTCCGGGCGAAGGACCGGTTGGATCCGACCCAGCCGGCGCTGTCGCGCACCGGCCGCGCGTTCGACCGCCAGCGGTACGCGTACCTGGCGTTGTGCCTTGCGGTGCTGGGCCGCACCGGTATCCAGATCACCCTCAGCGAGCTGGCGGACTCGGTGGCCGCTGACGCGAACCGGATCACCGGCCTGGGGCTGGACCCGGACCACGGCGCGGACCGGCGGGCGTTCGTGGACGCCGTCGGCTGGCTGGAGGAGCGCGGTGTGCTCCGGCTCGCCGACGGTTCCAGCGTCGCCTGGGCCAGCGACCCCGGTGCGGGCGAGGCGCTGTACGACGTGGCGCGGGACGTCGTGCTCGCGCTGTTCCGCCCGACCCGTGTCCTGCAGCATGTCGAGTCGGTGACAGCGCTGCTGGACCGGACGATGGCCAGCAGCGGCAACGCCGAGCGGCGTCAGGCCGCCCAGGTCGCCCGACGGGCGGTGGTGGAGGGCCCGGTGGTTTATCTGACCGACGTCGAGCCGGCGGTCGCCAACCACCTGCGGGGCGCGGCGCTCGCCGCCGACCTGGTCCGGCTGACCGGGCTTCGGCTGGAGCGACGCGCCGAGGGCGTGCTGCTGGTGGACACCACGGGCTTCACCGTCGAACGGTTCCCGGGCACCGGTTCGGTGGCGCAGGCCGCCGTGCTGCTCGCCGTCGAGATGGCCGACCGGGCCCTCGACCCGGACGGCCGCCGGGTCCGGCGGCTCGCCCCGCCCGACCCGCACGCCCGGCAACGCGCCCTGGTCGACCAGCTCGACGCCGGCCTGCCAACCGCCACGCAGGTGCTGCTCGACGACGCGGTGTCGCTGCCCCCGACCGGGGACGACCCGGTCGACGCGACCGGCGAGGGCCGCCTTCCCCTCATCACCGACAGCTTCCTGCGGGACGCGGTCGGGGAGATTCTGCGACGGTACGGGTCCGCGTTCGGGGCGCAGTGGCACGCCGACCCGGAGCGGCTGCGTACCGAGGCGGTGGCGTTGCTGGAACGGTTCGGCGCGGTCATCCGCGTGCCGGGCGGCGTCCTGGTCCAGCCGCTGGTGGGCCGCTACCGCCACACCGTCGCCGCGGTCCGGCAACGGGCCGTCACCGAGACCCTCTTCTGACCTTGGAAGCCTTCGTGATCGAACAACGCGCCGTCCGCCGCTTCGCGCCCACCCGGGCCGGGATTATCAACCTGTGGGACTACCGCGACGAGGAGTTCCTCTTCGTCGACGGGTGGTTGGTGCTGCGCGGGCCGAACGGCTCCGGCAAGACGAAGGCGCTGGAGGTCCTCTTCCCGTTCGTGCTCGACGGGCGGATCGAGCCGCGCCGGCTCAACCCGTTCGCCAGCGAGGACCGGACCATGAAGTCGAACCTGCTCTACCGCGGGCAGGAGGTGGCCCACGCGTACGTGTGGATGGAGTTCGGCGACGGCGACTCGTACGTGACGGTCGGCATCGGACTGCGCGCCCACCGGCACGTCGACCGGGTGACCCGCTGGCACTTCGTCACCGACGGCCGGATCGGCGTGGACTTCTCCCTGCTCGACACAGACGACCGGCCGCTGACCCGGCGCGACCTGATCGACCAGCTCGGCGCCGACGCGGTGCGGGACTCGCCGGAGGACTACCGGCATCTCGTCGACGCCCGGCTGTTCGGCCTCGGCCCGGCCCGCTACGAGCAGCTGCTCGACCTGGTGCTGACGCTGCGCAAGCCGCAGTTGGCCAAGGACCTCAACCCGGTCGAACTCTCCCGCACCCTGCAGCGCGGGCTGCGGCCGGTCGAGGACCACCTGCTCGTGGAGGCCGCCCGCTCGTTCGACGACATGGAGGCCGTCGCCCGTACGCTCGAAGGGCTGGCCGCGGCGGACGCCGCCACCGCCGCCTTCCTCGCCGTCTACTCGACCTACCTGCGCACCCACGCTCGCGCGGCGGCCGACCTGCTGACCGGGCGCCGGGACGCGGTCACCGGCCGGTCCACGGCGTTGGCCGACGCGCGTCAGGAGGCCGTCGTGGCGGCCGAGTCCGAGACCGCGGCCACCGCGCGGCTGCGGGCCGTCGAAGGCGAACCTGGTCGCCTGCGCGCGCACCTGGACAGCCTGAAGAGCTCGGCGGCCTACCAGTCCCACGAGCAGCTCGCCGACTTGGAACGGCACGTGCACGACCTGGCCGACGCGGCCGAGCGGGCTCGCCGTACCGTCGCCGTCGAGCGGGACGCCACCGCGCGGCGGCGCGGCGAGTGGGAACGGGCCGCCGTGGCGACCCGCGACGCGCGGGCGACCGCCGACCGCCTCGCCGCCGAGCTGCTGCTCGACGCCGAGACGGCCGGGATCGCCTGGACCGCCGCCGACGGCGGCACGGACGGACTTCCCGCGCGGCTCGCCGCCCGCTCCGGCGCCCGCCGCGACGACGTGCGCGCCGTGCGCGAGCAGGCGGCCCGGCACGCCCAGGCCGAACGTGACCACACCCGGGCGGCCGCCGACGCGGCCGGCGCCGCCGACGCGCTCACCGAGGCCGAGCAGGCTGAGCAGCGCGCCGAAAGCGCCCTCGCGGAAGCTCGCACGCGGGTGCGCGCCAGCGTCAGCCGGTGGGCGCAGGACAACGACGCACTGCTGCCCCACCTCGACCGGCCGGACCTGCCGGCCGTGCTGGCCGCCGCCGTCGACGCCGCCGGCGAGCCCGGCGCCCCGACCCTGCGGGAGGTGTACGCCGAAGCCACCGCTTCCGCCGTCGCCCGGCATCGCGACCGGCTCGCGGAGCTGACCGCCGACCGCACGGCGTTGGCCGGCCGCCGGGCCGAACTGGCGGCGGTACGGGACCGGATCGCGGCCGAACAGGACGACGCCCCGCCGACCCCGGTGACCCGTCCCGCTCCGCGCGCCGGCCGCCCCGGCGCGCCTCTGTGGCGGCTGGTCCGCTTCGCCGAGGTGGTGCCCGGCGCCGACGCCGCGGCCGTCGAGGCGGCCCTGCACGCCGCCGGCCTGCTGGACGCCTGGCTGCACCCCGACCCGGGCGCCGCCGCGGACGCGGTGGCCGGCGACGACCGGGACGGCTACCTGTTGCCCCTGCCACCGGACCGGCGTCCGGCCGGCGCCACCCTCGCCGACGTGCTGGTCTGCGAAGACCAGGACGAGGTGCCCGCCGAACGGATCCGCGACGTGCTCGCCTCGGTGGCGTTGGCCGACGTGGTCGACGCGCAGTCCACCGCTGCGGTGACGGTCGGTGTCGACGGGCGTTACGTTCAGGGCGTCGGCGTCGGCCGGTTCGCCAAGGACCGCTGCGAGTACATCGGCGCGACGGCCCGGGCGGCCCGGCGCGCCGCCCGGATCGCCGAGTGCGACCGGCAGCGCGCCGCGCTGGACGCCGAGCTGCGCACCCTCGACGAGGAGCGGTCCGCGATCGAGCGGCTGCTGGCCGCCGTGGCGGCCGCCGGGCAGTTGCCGCCCCTCACCCCGATCCACACCGCGCTGCGGGAACTGGACCGGGCGGCGGTCACGCTGCGGGCCCGGCAGGAGTCCGCGGCCGCGGCGAACGTGCGCCTGGACCAGGCGCTGGCCGAGCGGGCCGCGGCCGCCGCCGCACTGCGCCGGGTCACCGCGGAGCGGTCCCTCCCGCTGGACCGCTTGGACGCCACCGCCGACGCCGTGGACCGATTCGAGAAGCGGGGGGTACGGCTGGAGAGCGCCCGCCCAGCCGCCGCCCGCGCCGCCGACCAGGAGGCGCAGGCGCAGCAGCGCCACGACGAGGCGGTCGAGCGGCTCGCCGCCGCCGAGGATGCCGCGCACACCGCGACCGACCGGCACCGGGAAAAGGCCGAGGCGTACCGGACGCTGCGGGCCAGCGTCGGTGCCGAGGCGGAACGGGTGCTGGCCGACGTGGCACGTACCGCCGACGAGATCATCGACGCGGAGGCGGCTGTCGAGCGGGCCCGGACCGACCTGGGTGCCGCCCAGCAGCGGCGGGCCGCCGCGGTGACCCGGGTGGAGCTGAGCGAGCAGGCCGTCGCCGCGGCGGTGGCCGAGGCGCACCACGACGCGTTGCGGCTGCGCCCGTACGCCCGACCGGACCTGCTGGGGCTGCTGCGTTGCCCGACGGAGCTGCGGTGGCCGGCCCGGGCGACCGACGACGGACCCGGCTCGGACCTGGATCCGCAGGTGACCGCTTTGCACGAGGCGATCCTCGCGGCCACCCGGGAGCTCAGTCCGACCGAGACCTCGCTCAAGCAGAGCGCCACCCGCCTCACCACCGCGCTGACCGAGCTGCAGGCGCAGCTGCCGGCGGCCGGGCTCGACCAGCGGCCCGAGTGGGACACCGACGACGGGGTCATCGTCGTCCGAGTCGTCGACGAGCAGGGGCTCACCCCGGTGGCGCACTTCGCCGACCGAATCGCCCGCGAGCGACGCGACCAGGAACAGCTGCTCACCGATGCCGAGCAGCGGGTGCTGGAGGACGCGCTGCTCGGCCAGCTCGCCCGGCAGATCCACCACCGCACCATCGAGGCCCGTGACCTGGTGGGAGCGATGGACACCCAGATGCGGGCCCGCCGGATGTCCTCCGGGCTCACCGTCGGCGTCGGCTGGCGGCTCGCGGACGATCTCGACGCTGAGCAGCGGGAGGTCTGCAAGCTGCTGGAACGGGATCCGGCCCGGCTGGGGCCGGCGCAGCTCACCACCATGCGCCGGCACTTCGCCGCCCGGATCAAGGCGGCACGGGCGATGCACCTCGAGCGGCCGTACCGGGAACTGCTGGGTGAGGTGCTCGACTACCGGCAGTGGCGCACGTTCGCCTTCACCCTGCACCGGCCCGGCGGCGGCACCGAGGCCCTGACCCGGGCCCGGCACAGCCAGCTCTCCGGTGGCGAACAGTCGGTGTCGCTGCACCTGCCGCTGTTCGCCGCCGCCAACGCCCTGTTCAGCTCGGCCCGGCTGGACGCGCCCCGCCTGCTCGGTCTGGACGAGGCATTCGCCGGGGTGGACGACACCGGCCGCGGCGAGCTGATGGCGCTGGCGAAGCAGTTCGACCTGGACCTGTTCATGACCGGGTACGACCTGTGGGCCACCCACCCGGCGGTCGGCGGCGCGGCACACTACGACCTGTCCCACTCCACCGTCGAGCACACGGTCTCCACCCTGCTGCTCGTGTGGGACGGCTCGGTCAACATCGCCGACTTCGACGGGACGCTGGCCCGCGCGCTCGGCTCGCCGGAGACCCGCCGCGCGCCGGGCACCGCCGACCCCTTCGACCCGTCCGAGCTCGTCCTCGGCCTCGCCGACGAATGAGGGTGCGCCCGCAGCCGCCAACCGACCAGGCCGACCCCGCCGGCCGGCCGGCGGCCCGGTCCGAGCCAGGCTGGCGGCGGCTGCCCGACGACCCGGGCTGGCGGCGGCTGCTGACGGCCGCCCGGCGCAGCCTCGAGCGCACCGGTGGACGACTCGATGCCGCCGTGACCCTGACCGCCCCCACCGACGACGAACGTGTCGTGATCATCGGGATCACCGGTGCCCACCGGTCCGCCGGGTCGGCGCGGCTCAGCGTGCGGCTCGCCGACGTGGACGACCAGCTTCGCGCGGTCCACGGGGTGGGCCTGCTCGACCTGCTCTCCGCCACGGTCCCGCTGCGCAACCGGCCCGCCGAGGCGGAACGCGAGGCAAAGGCTCGGGACGACCTCCTCACCCTCGCCCGGGAGAGCCGGCACGCCACCGCCGTCTGGTACGCCGACTGGCTCGACGGCCTACGCCGCGACGGCACCCTCACCCGCGCCATCCGGGCCGGGCTGCCATTCCGCGACATGCTGCGGGTGCTCGACGCACTGCCCGCGCCGGACGAGCCGATCCCGGTCTTTGCCGACCGGGTGCTCGACGACACGAAGGCCCTTGCCGAGGGTCCGCTTCGCGGGCTCGTGCTGCGGGCCCTCGCCGCCTGGCAGCAGGTGCCCGTGCCCACCGGCGGGGAGCCCGAACGGGCTCTGTGGGAATCCGTCGGGCTGGTTCCCGATGACCTCGCCAGCCAGGTGTTGATACTCAACCTGCCCGCCAGCGGCGGCCTGCTGGGACGGTGGCTGACCGAGGCCGCGGACGCGGGCGTGCCGATGCGGGTCACCCTGCACCAGCTCCGCCTCGCCCCGCTCACGCTGACCTGCGACGAGATCTTCGTCTGCGAGAACCCGGCCGTGCTTCGGGCCGCCACCGCCGCGCTCGGCGCGCAGGCGCCGCCGCTGCTCTGCACCGAAGGCACGCCCTCGATGGCGGTGCACGCCCTGCTGCGCGCAGCGCACGGCGCGATGATCCGATGGCGCAACGACCTCGATTGGACGGGCGTACGGCTGACCGCCGCGGCCCTCGAGCGCTACCCGACGGCCGTTCCATGGCGGATGACCACGACCGAGTACGAGACCGCGGCGGTGTCCGGTTCGGCCCTGCTCGGCGCCCCCGCCCGGACGCCCTGGGACCCCACGTTGTCCGACATGATGCGCCGTGCCGGGCGCGCGGTGATGGAGGAGCGGTTGATCGACCTGCTGCTGGACGATCTGCGCGAGGCGGGACGGCGGGGGCCGGTCGCCGCCGAGGCGCGGGAGGAGGGCGCGACCCGCGGTGGCGGCCTCGGCCGCGCGGGCTGAAGCTGCCGCCGTCGGCCCGGGTGGCCTGCACCCTGGCCGGTCGCGCCGGCAGGTGCGTGCCGGCGCGACCGGTGTCCGGTCAGGACAGCCGCAGCCGGGGCTCCAGGATCACCTCGAAGAGCCGGTCCCACGGCAGCTCGACCCGGGCCGACTCGAAGTGCGCCAGGGTCGCGGTGAAATTCTGTGCGCCCCGCCGGCCCAGCACGACACGGTGTCCGGCGAAGTGGTCGACGAAGTACCGCTCGGTCAGCGGCACGAGCCGGTCGCGTACCCAGCCGTCGAAGTAGCTCTTCTGCTCGGGGGTCAGCGCGATTGGATCCCAGCCCCGGGCCCGCGCGTGCGCGTACGCCTCGACCTGCACCACGTTCTTCCACGAGTCGTCCTTGACGAACCGGTAGAGCAGGTACTCGGCGTGCGCCTGGCCAGGCCCGCGCAGATCGGGCACGCCGTACCCGTTGCCGGAGGAGCGAAGGTGGGCCCAGCGGGCGGTGCCGTGACCGAGCGCCAGACCGAGTGCGTTGCCCCCGGTGTTCCATCCCGAATACGACAGCAGCGCCGTGAGGTCCAGCCGGGCCTCCATCCGCGCGACCAGTTCGTGGTCCGCCTTGTTCACGATCAGCGGGTCCACCACGATCACCGGGGTGCCGGCGGCCAGCAGCCCGCCGATCCGCCCGACGAAGGCGTCCAGGTCCGCGGCCCGCTGCGCGGGCGCCGCCGAAGGGGTGTTCACGGCGAGCACGATGTCCGCGTCGCCGTCCACTACCCGTCCACCCACGGCGGTCACATGCCGACGAATGTTCTCCGCGAACGGGATGCCCTCCAGCTGGGCGGTCCAGTCCTCGCCCGAGACACCGGCGTACTCCACCCGGTAGCTGGGCGCCGTGCCCGCGGCGACCACCCGCGCGACCAGCAGCGCGTCGACCTCGTCGGCGCCGGGGAAGATCTCCACCCGGTCGCCGACGCCGAGCCGGGCCACCAGCTCCTCCAGCTCGACCCGCTCCGCCCGGGCCAGGCCGACCGGCGCGGTGTCGTCCTCGGAGAGCACGAGGTGGGTGATGGTGCGGTCGGCGACCCACTCGACCATCAGCCGGTTGACCTGGTGGTTGCGGGCCCGCGCGGCGAGGTAGTCCTCGACCACCTGGTCCGGAATCTGCGCCCGGACGGCGTCGAGACGGGCCCGCAGCTCCTCGTGCCCGAGGTTGACCACCTGGTCGTAGAGCTTCGCCCAATCGACCAGCAGCGCCCGGTAGTTGTCCAGCTCGGTGCCCGTGCTGGTGATGGCGAGCCGCTGGATGGTGTCGTGCACCTCGATCACCGCCTCGGGCCGGGTCGAGCGCAGGTTCCGGATCGCGGCCAGGTTCTCCAGCGCGGCGGCCAGGGTCGGGGCGGCGGTGCGCGAGGCGATCAGACCGCCGTAGGCGAGCATGCTGACCGAGATGACGTACCCGTCGACGTCGTCGGTGGCGCTGAGCCAGCGGGCGATGGCGGCGCCGTCGCCGGGGGTGAAGAAGCGGCCCAGCAGTTCCCGGGGCGGCAGGTGCACCTGGGCGCCGGCGCTTGCCGCGGTCATCTGAGGGCAGTAGGTGTTGACCGGCCGGTCGTCCAAGGGCACGAGTGCCACGGTTGGCTGCCGGTCGGCGGGCCCGGCGTACGCCGGTCGGCCGATCGTTGCGGCGGTCAGGCCGGCCACGCCGGTGGCCAGGAGGGTACGTCTCTTCATCTGCTCTCCCTCTTCTCTGGGGCGCCAGCCGCGCGGGGGGTGGCCGGTACGAGCCGGCGGGTGATCCACAGCGGTGAGGTGACGGCATTGCCCATCACCACCGCGTGCGCACCGGCCTCGAAGGCCCGGCCGATCTGCTCCTTGGTGCGGTACCGCCCTTCGGCGATCACCGGAACCGGTAGCAGTGCGACGAGTCGCGCCACGAGCCCGAGGTCGGGCCCGTCAGTCTGGGGGCTGGCCAGGGTGTAGCCGGACAGCGTGGTGGCGACCGCGTCTGCACCTGCCTCGACGGCGGCGACGCCCTCTGCCGTGGTGGAGACGTCGGCCAGGACCAGTGCGTCGGTCCGCTCGCGGATCGCCCGGACCGTGTCGGCGAAGCTCCGCCCGTCTGGACGGGGACGGTCGGTGGCGTCGACAGCGATGATGTCTGCCCCGGCCCGGGCCACCTCGAGCGCGTGGGCCGCCGTCGGGGTGATGAAGATGTCATCCGTGCCGTGCTTGTACAAACCGATCACCGGCACGTCGAGCACGGCACGGATAGCCCTGATGTCGGCCGGTCCGTTGGCCCGGACCGCCACCGCGCCGCCCCGCACCACCGCGGCGGCCACCCGGCCCTGGACGTAGGGGTCCCGCATCGGGTCATCCGGCTCGTCGGGCAGCGGCTGGCAGGACACCACCAGCCCGCCGGTCAGGTCGTCGAGCACACTCACCTGTCTGGTCCCTTCGTCGGTGCCGGGACGGCTCCCACCGTCACTGTTCACTGTGTGTCATGACCAACCGGACCGCGCCCACCATGACCGCGTCGGCTCCGAGGGCGGCTGGCAGCAGCGGCACGTCGGCCCATCCGGCCGGCAGTTCGGCCGAGTAGGCGGCCGACGCGGCGGGCAGCAGGGCGCCGGCCGCACCACCCGCCACCAGGACGGCCTGCGGATCGAGCAGGGCCACCAACCCGGCCAGGGCGGCGCCGAGGACGGTGCCGGCCCGGTCCAGGACCTGCTGCGCGACGGCGTCCCCCGCCGCCGCGCGTTGCGCTACGGCCTGTCCGGTGACGCGCGCGCCGGTCTCCACGGCGTACGCGGCGGACAGCCCCCTGCCCGAGGCGATCGCCTCCAGATGCCCGTACCGGCCACACCCACAACGCAGGCGTTCGGCACTCGGCACCGGCAGGTGGCCCACCCCGCCGGCGCCGCCGCGAGCGCCGGCCTCGATGCGGCCGTTACGGATGATTGCCGCACCCAGGCCGGTGCCGATCGAGACAAGCAGCAGGTGTGTTCTGGCCCGCCCCGCGCCGGACCAGCATTCGCCCAGCGCGGCAGCGTTCACGTCGTTGGTGACCAGAACGGGGCGGGCGAGGCGCTCGGCCAGGGCGTGGGCGACCGGAGTGCCGGTCCAGCCGGGCAGGCTGTCGGTGGCATACCGGATGGTGCCGGTCGCCGGGTCGACCGTGCCGGCGGTGCCTACCCCGACCGGTCCGCTACCGGCCGCGTCCAGCAGGTCCGCGGCCAGCACCGCGGCGGCGTCCAGCACGGCCTCGGGCCCCGACCGGGCGGGCGTGGGCACCTGACGGCGCTCGAGCACGTCCCCGTCAGGGCCGATCAGGGCCGCCGCCGTCTTGGTGCCGCCGATGTCGAGGCCGATCAGGGGTGCCGATGCCGTCATCCTTTGAGACCGGTGTGCGCGAGGCCCTCGACGAACTGCTTCTGGGCGATGACGAAGACCACCAGGACCGGCAGCGCGGTCATCGACGCCGCAGCGAGTTGGACGTCCCACATCGGACCGCCGTAGGCGTCCACGAACTGGGTGAGCGCCTGAGGCAGGGTGAACTTCTCCGGGGAGGAGAGGAACACGATCGGCTCCAGGTAGAGATTCCAGCTGTGCAGGAAGGTGAAGATGGCCACCGCGCCCAGTGCGGGACGCGACAGCGGCAGCGCGATCCGCCAGAAGGTGGCGAAGCGGCCAAGCCCGTCGACCCGGGCCGCCTCCTCCAACTCGCCGGGAAGGCTGATGAAGAACTGCCGCATGATGAACGTCGCCAACACGCTCGGCGCGCCGAAGATCGGTACCAGGATCAGCGGCCAGTGGGTGTTGACCAGGCCGAGCTTGAAGAACATCTGGAACAGCGGCACGATCGTCACCTCGCTGGGGATGAGCAGGCCCCCGAGGACGACCAGGAACAACAGGTTCTGGCCGCGAAACCGGATGCGCGCGAAGGCGTACCCGGCCAGTGCCGACACGCCCAAGGTGCCGACCGTGACCACCAGCGCGATGTAGAGGCTGTTGAGGTACTGCCGGCCGAACGGCTGCAACTCGAACACCCGCTGGTACGCCTCCAGCCGAGGGCTGACCGGCAGCAGCTGGGGCGGAAAGGCGAAGATGTCCGCCACCGGCTTGAGCGACGAGGTGACCATCCACCAGGTCGGAAAGACGAACGGGACGGCCAGGACCAGCAGTACGCCGTAGAGCACCAGCTTGGTCCGGGGCGACAGGTCACGATTCATGGAAGACCCACCTCTTGCGCATCTGCCACTGCAGCAGGGTGAGCACGAGCACGATCGCGAACAGCACGATGGACAGGGTTGCTCCGTAGCCGAAGTGGTGGAACTGGAACGCCTGCTGGTAGAGGTAGTAGACGAGCACCGTGGTGGAGGTGCCCGGCCCACCCTGGGTGAGCACGGCGATCTGCGCGAAGACCTGCAACGAGCCGACCACCGTGATGATCGAGGTGAGCAGGATCGTCGGGCTGATCAGCGGCACGGTGATCCGCCAGAACTGGCGCATCCGGCTCGCCCCGTCCACCTCGGCGGCCTCGTACAGCTCCGCCGGTACGCCTTGGAGAGCGGCCAGAAACAGCACCATGTTCAGGCCGACGTTCTTGAACACCTGCACCACGATGACCGACACCATCGCGGTGCCCTCGCCACGCAGCCAGTTCGGCCCGTCCACGCCGATCGTGTCGAGCAGGCCGTTCAGTCCGCCGTTGTCCTCAAGCAGGAAGCCCCACACGATGGTCCAGGCGACCAGGGAGACGACCACGGGGGAGAAGAACAGGGTGCGGAAGACGATGGTGCCCCGCAGCTTCTGGTTGAGCAGGACGGCGAGCAGCAACGCCAGGCCGAGGTTGAACACCACCAGGCCGACGGAGAAGAGTCCGGTGGCCCGCAGCACCGGGCCGAGGTTGGGATCGTCGGCGAGGGCGGTGTAGTTGTCGGTGCCCACGAAGTCGAAGGTGTCGGCGAGCACGTTCCACTCATGCAGGCTGTACCAGACGACCAGGAGCAGCGGCAGGATCACGAAGACGACGCTGCCGAGCAGTTGCGGGGCGATGAACAGGTAGCCGGTGAGCTGGTCGCGGCGGCGGGTGGTCCAGTACGGCCGTGACCGGCCCGGGGTGGGCCGGGCCTCGACCCGACCCACCCTGGTGTCCGTCCGGGACATGGTTACTTCGCCAGCAGCGGCTGGATCTTGGCGCAGACGCCCTCCAGCACCGCCTTGACGTCCGCGTTCGGCTGCCACAGCGGGTCCAGTCCGGCGCGTACCTGCTGGCTCAGCTCGGCCTGCCCGGCGTGGCTGGGCTTGACCACGCCGCTGGTGATGCCGTCGATGACGACCTTCTGGAGCTGCTCCGGCTTAAGCTTCGGGTTGGTCTTGGCCAGCGTCTCGGCGGTCAGCAGCGACTGCCGGGGCGGCGGGAAGAACCGGGCCAGCTTCGCCGAGTTGGTGGGGTTGGTCAGGAAGGCGAGGAAGTCCGCGGCGGCCTTGGCGTGCGGGCTCTTCTTCAGCACTCCGATGCCGGCCTGGCCGATCACCGCGTAGTTCCCCTTCGGGCCGGCCGGCAGCGGGACCAGGTCCCAGCCGAAGCCACCGTCCTTCAGCAGCGAGGCGCGGGAGATCTGGGTGACCGTCATGGCCGCGTCACCGGCGAAGAAGTCGGCGGTGGTGCCCGGCCCGGGCAGCGCCTTGTCGGTGAAGATCGCCTTGTGCAGGGTGGTCATCGCGTCGACCATCTCCGGCGCGTTGAAGCCGCACGTCTTTCCGTCCTCGCTCCACGCGCGGGCGTCCCAGCCGGTCCAGAAGGTGGACAGGTTGTCCCAGCCCTTGTAGTCGAAGTCGCGGATCACCAGCCCCGCCTTGCCGGTCTTCGCCTGGCTCGCGGAGGCGGCGGCCAGCGCGGCGTCCCAGGTCCACTGACCCGCGGCGATCAGCTCGGCCGGGGTCTTCTGGCCGGCCTTCTTGAGCAGGTCGGTGTTGACGAAGATCCCGAACGGCGAGGTCGAGAACGGGTACGCGTACAGCTTGCCGTCGTTCTGCCAGAGCTTGCGGGTGGCCGGGGACAGGTCGTCGTAGCCGTACCCCTCGGTGGACTTCAGCGTGTCGTCCAGCGGCCGCAGCGCGCCGGAGGCGACGAAGTCGGGGGCCGAGTTCTCGAAGATCCAGGCCAGGTCGGGGGCGTTGCCGCCGGCGATCTGGGTGGTCAGCGTGGTGGTGTAGCTGTCGAACGGCAGCGGGTCGAAGGTGATCGTCCCGACGTCCGGGTGGCCCTTCTTGTATTCGTCGGCGATCTCGTTGAACAGCTTGAGGTGCGCTTCGTTGGCCGACCAGATGGTCATCCGCAGGTTCGCCGGACCGTCCGAGCCGGCCTTCTCGCCGCCACCGCAGCCGGCCAGCGCCAGCGCCGCGGCCAGTGCCACGGCCACGCCGCGCAGACCCTTTCCTGTTGTCACCATGTTCTCCTCTACCGGGGGTGGTGGTTCAGTAGCCCGCGATCCGGGGCCAGCGCGGTTCCACGCCGGCCGCGGTGACGCGGTCCGAGAAGTCGGCCAGCAGACGGGGGGTGTTGCGGACCGCGCGCGGAGACTCGCCCCGCGCCAGACAGAAGTCGGCGAGCAGGCCGGCGACCTCGCCTACGTTCCACTCGACCGGGTGCAGCCGGTAGCTGCCGTTCGTGATGTGCGTGGTGCCGATGTTCTTGCCGGCCGGAAGCAGGTTCTCCATCCGCTGCGGAATCAGCGCACCGAGCGGGATCTCGAACGGGCAGGAACCGACGTCGATGTAGTTGTCGCCGCCGGTCGACGGGTGCAGGTCGATCCGGTACATCCCGACGCCGACGGAGTCCGGGTAACTGACCGCGCCGTGCTCACCGCGTACGGCCAGGGACAGGTCCTGCTCGACCACGGTGTACTCGGCGCGGATCCGCCGCGCCTCGCGGATGTACGGGGCCTGGGCCAGGCCGTCGGCGCTGCCGGTCACGTCGCCGCGCAGCCGCAGCCCGGGGAAGCCGGCGCCACCATCCGGCCGGGGGGCCTCGGTCTGCAGCCAGTAGAGCACCGAGTACGACAGCTCGCGGGCCTTGGACAGGTGCCAGGCGGCGTTCGGCACGTCGATGACCGGGGCCTCGAAGTAGTCGATCATCGGCCAGTTGACCAGGGTGATGTCGCTGGCGTACGTGCCGTCGAGGAAGTTGCGCCGGGCGGCGATCCGCCGGAACGTCCACAGGTTGCCGTCACCGGGGTTGACCCGCTGGTCGGCGTTGACGGCCCACGGGTCGTCGTCCGGGTTGGGGGTGAAGCTGCGCTCGACGATCTCCAGCGTGCGCGGGTGCGGCGACTTCCAGGACAGCAGCCGGTCGCCCCAGAAGTCGGGCTTGTAGTCGCGCCAGAAGTCGTACCCGGCGGGCCGGTCGATGGTGTGGTCGCCGGCGACGTGGTCCAGGGCGAAGCAGACGGAGACCGCCTGCATGTTCATCGGCTGCGCCTCGGCGGGCGCGCTGGGCTCGCCGGTCTGCTCGCGCGACTCGAACCCGGTGACGTACTCGGTGCCGGACAGCGGCAGCAGCTCACCGGTCTCGGTGGCGTCCAGCGTGTACGGCGCGGTGATCTCGATCCGGTCGTCCCGGTCCCGGTGCGCCACGGTGACCCCGACCACCCGGTCCCCGTCGGTCGCCACCGCGACCGGCCGGTACGGCTGGAGCACGGTCAGCCGGCCGGAGCCCCGGTACGGCGCCAGCATCTCCTCGATCACCGCCACCGCCACCCGCGGCTCGTGGCACAGCCGGCTCACCCAGCCGGCTCCCGGGTTGAGGTCCGTCCAGCCGCGGGAGCGTTCGGTCAGCGGGTAGTGCCGGCGGTAGTAGTCGCGGATCCCGGCGCGCAGGGCCCGGTAGCTGGCGGTGGCGCCGAACTGCTCGATCCAGGAGTGCTCGTCCGGCGGGACGGCCTGGCTGGTGAGCTGCCCGCCCAGCCAGTCGAACTCCTCGGTCAGGATCACCGACCGGCCCGCGCGGGCCGCGGCGAGAGCCGCCGCCACGCCGCCGAGCCCGCCGCCGACGACGAGGACGTCCGCACGCATAACTGCCACTTGCTTCCTTCCAGTTGCGCGGTCGCCGCTCAGCGGCGCTCGACCGCCCGATCAGGGGTGCCGAGGGTCTCGCCCTCGACGGGTTCGCAGGGGAGAAGTCGCTGCTGCAGGCCGCTGGAGCTGCCGTCGATCACACCGGCCAGCACCTCGACCGCCTGCCGGCCCATCTCCTCGCGCGGGATGTGGAAGCCGGTGAAGGCGATCTCCGTGGGGACCGCCACGGTCGGGTCGCCGAGGGTCAGCAGGGACAGGTCGCCGGGCACGCTCAGCCCGCGCCTCCGGGTGGCCAGCTCCAGCGCCACCGCGGTGGCGTAGTCCTCGACGAAGGCGGCGGTGGTCCGGTCGGCGAGCAGGTCATCGAGGACCGCGTCGGCGTCGCGTCCGGCGGTGGAGAGCTGGACGGCGCTTTCCGCGGCCCGCGCCGACTCGGCGAAGCCACGCCGGCGGTCCTCGGAGGACTCGGCGGCCGATCCCATGCCCAGGTAGGCCAGCCGGCGGTGCCCGCGGGCGACGGCCGACTCGACGAGTTGACCCACGGCGCTCGCGTAGTCGGCGCCGACGTAGGGGACCGGTCCGCCCGCGTCGTCGCGGCGGCCGACGGCCACGTACGGGTAGCCGTCGCGGTTGAGCCGGAGCAGCTCCGCCGCGTCGATCTCGCGACCCAGCAGGATGCACCCGTCGGCCAGCCGGAGCCGGTTGTCCTGGTGGAAGATCCGCCGCCGACCGTCGACGACAGGGGCGCTGGTGAACAGCAGGAGGTCACAGCCGGCGCGCTCGGCGTACTCCTCGATGCCGACCAGGAACGGGTGGAAGAAGTCCCGGGTGCCGCTGGGGAAGGCAGGTTCGTAGGTGAAGACGCCGATGATCCGGTTGAACCCTGCGGCGAGCCGGCGGGCGACGGGATCGGCCGCGTAGCCGGTCTCCGCGATCACCCGCAGCACCCGGTCGCGGGTTTCCGGCGCGATCCGGACGTCGGCGTCGGCACGGTTGTTGAGCACCAGGGAGACGGTCGCCTGACTGACCCCGGCCAACCGCGCGATGTCACGCTGTGTCACACGTCTGGGGGTCGAGGTCACGGCGTGGCCCTTCCGGTCGGGCTAATGCGTATTAGCGAGCGGCGTTGGCAGGTAGCCTGGCCGCCCGACGATGTGGTGTCAAGAGCTGTCAGCGAAATTTCGGCGAGATGAACTCCCTGAACTAATGCGCATTAGCGGGCCGGGGGCGGTGAGCTGCGACATCGTTGTGCCGGTCGGTCGACCGCCGGCACCACGCCTCTTGACAGGACCGTCCAGTGGGTGGCTAGATACGAGAGGTATCGATGCTAATACGTATTAGCAGCGTCGATCGGTCGCCTCGCACCGACGGCGGGTGCACCGCACTTCCCCCGACAGTCACCCTACGTGGCTGCCCGTCCCGCACCGTCCACCGTGGAACGCCCCCACCATCGAACAGGACAGGAAGGCTGACATGACGAGAGCATCCGGTTCACCGCGCCGGCGGGCCGCCCTGGCCGCGGCCGGCGTGGGCCTGCTCGCCGCCGCCGTCGGCGGCGCCGCGCCCGCCACCGCCGAGGCGGCACTCGACTTCCCACATTTCACCTACGCCGGTACCGCGTTCGACAAGAGCGCGCTCGCCTACAACCCGACCAACGAGTTCATCTTCCCGAGTGTCATCCGGGCCGCCGACTACTTCCCGAACCCGCGGGGCACCTACTACATGTACTACGCCCCCCATGAGCGTCCCGGCGGGATCGCCCTCGCCTACTCCGACTCGATCGACGGCCCGTGGACCGAGTACGCCGCCAACCCGCTGATCGGCAACACCTGGCTGCCGCACTACTCCACGGTCAGCCACGTCTCCTCACCACACGCGGTGTGGATCGAGGGCGAGCGCAAGCTGTTCCTCTATTTCCACGGCGAGAACTCCATCACCCGCTACGCCACCTCCGACGACGGCATCCACTTCAGCTACGGCGGCACTGCGGTAAGCCGGGACGACACGACCGGCGGGGAAACCTCCTACGCCCGGGTGTTCGAGCAGTCCGTGCCGCGCCTGGGCACCCGGTACCTGATGCTCTTCATGGACAATCCCACCGCGGCGCTGCCCGGCCCGACCGGGCCGGTGTCCCGGCGGATCCGCTGGGCGGTCTCCAACGACGCGCGGACCTGGACGATCCAACCCGAACCGATCGTGACCCCGCAGGGCATCGAAGGCCCGAACGCCTCAGGGCCGTTCTTCCTGCGCTGGTACGACCGCAACCTGGTGATCTACCACGCCGCCGACGGCAACATGCACGCGGTGGACGTCGGAGCGGACTTCGACCAGGAGATCCACCTCGGCATCGTGCACGACTCGATGCCTGGTGGGCCCGACCTCGGACGATCGGCCGCGCCGACGTTCTACTTCGATGGTCGTACCGCGCACATGTACTACGAGGCCGGCGGCCGACTCACCGCGACCATCGGGCACGCTACCGCAGCCCTCGCCAACCCGGTGCCGGTGCGGCAGCTGGACTGTGCGGTGGACCGACCGGTCCTCTGGCCGCCGAACCACGAACTGGTCGACGTCACCGTGACGGTGGACCTTCGCGACGGTGTGCTCGGCCCGAGGGCGTTCACCCTGACCGGCGTGACCGGCGGTGACGCCGCGGACGCCAGCGGCTTTACCACCGACACGCCGGACACCAGCGGCATGCTACGGGCGGAACGGGCCGGAGACGGCGGGGACCGGGTGTACAACCTGACGTACGCCGGCCACGACGAGATCGGGCGACCGGTCGGCTGCACGGTCACCGTCACCGTCCCGCACGACGAGGGCAGCAACTAGAACAAGCCGTCGGGCGGCACCGGGGTGCCGCCCGACCACGCTCGTTGTCCGTCGTTCGAGGACCACGACCACGCGATGGACGAGCCGATGGAGGCTAAGCTGCGCCACAACGGTGAGGCGTGCACGGCCGCCAACCGGTTCTACGTCCACGAAGCCATGGCGCGGTCCTTCGCGGGCCGGCTCGCGGAGCGCTCCCGCGATTTGGTCGTCGGCCGTGGCGTGGACGAGTCCGTCACGCTGGGCCCGCTCATCGACCGGACCGCCGTCACCAGCTGATCCGGCCTTCTGCCCCATCGCGTTGACGCCGAGGCACCGGGCCTGGACCTGGTGAACGTTCTACCATTTACGTCTCCGGTCTCGTTCCGGCTGTTAAGGAAGCGTCTGCGATGCGGTCCAGAGACAATGACGTGGTACGCCATGACCTGATCCTGCGGGAGTTCGCCCGGCAGGCCGGCAGCTTCGAGGACGCCCGCCTCAACGGCGCCTTCACCCGGCATCTCCAGCGCCTCGTCGACTTCGCGAGGCCGGACCCCGAGGACGTCTGCCTGGACGTCGCCTGCGGCACCGGACTGGTCGCCCGCGCGCTCGCCGTGCGCACCCGGCACGTGACCGCGCTTGACGCCACTCCCGAAATGCTGGAGACGGGCAAGATGCGGGCCGACGCCGAAGGCGTGTCCAACGTGGTGTTCCAGCGGGGCGACGCGGCGCGACTGCCCTTCCTCGACGGTTCGTTCTCGCTGGTGATCTCCAGGTTCTCGCTGCACCACGTGGCCGAGCCGGACAAGGTCGCGGCCGAGATGGTACGGGTGTGCCGCGCCGGCGGGCGGGTGGTGGTTGCCGACATGGTGATCAAGCCGGAGCTGCCCGGCGACCCCGACCGGGTGGAGCGGCTGCGCGACCCGTCCCACGGAGCGATGCTCGGTGCCGAGGCCATCCTCCGGCTGCTCACGTCGGCCGGGGCGGCGGTCGAGACGTCCGACGTCTTCGACGTCGAGCGTCCGCTTCGTCCCTGGCTCGAGCAGGCCGGTACAGGTGGCGATGTCGCTCGTCAGATCGAGGAGGAGCTGTCCGAAGAACTCTCCGGCCACGCTCCGACCGGCATGCGCCCGCTGACCGTGGACGACGAGCTCTGGTTCACCCAGACGTGGGCACACATCTCCGTGACCGTGCCGTCATGACCGGCCGCGCCGGCGGATGGGTGTGACGTGCGGCCCGAACCGGGACGTCGCAGGCGAGCTTTCACCCGCCGGCGAGCAGCTTCTTCTGCACCTTGCCCATCGCATTGCGAGGTAGTTGCTCGACCAGATGGACCTGCCGTGGGCGTTTGTGCGCGGAGATCCGACCGGCCACGAACTCGATGAGCTGCGCCTCGGTCACCGCGTCGGCGACCACGTAGGCGACCACCTGTTGCCCGAGGTCGGGGTGGGGCGCGCCGATCACCGCGGCCTCCCGGACCGCGGGGTGGGCGAGCAGGGCATTCTCCACCTCGCCCGCGCCGATCCGGTACCCGCCACTCTTGATCATGTCGATGGAGGCGCGGCCGATGATCCGGTGCCACCCGTCGGGGTCGATCGTGGCGATGTCCCCGGTACGGAACCAGCCGTCGGAAGTGAACGAATCCCGGTTGGCCTTCGGCCGGTTGAGGTACCCGCTGAACATCATCGGTCCACGTATCTGGAGTTCGCCCGGGGTCTCACCGTCGGGCGCGACCGGGGTGCCGTCCTCGCCGACCAGCCTGCTCTCCACCCCGGCGAGTCGCGTGCCGACGAACCCGGGCCGGCGTTCTCCGTCCGCGCGACTGCTGACGGTGATCAGCGTTTCGGTCATCCCATAGCGCTCGACGGGCGGCTGTCCGGTGAGCTCGGCGAGCTGCTCGAAGACGGGCAGCGGCAGCGGTGCGCTGCCGGAGACCAGCAGCCGGGCCGACGACAGGGCTCGGGCGGCGGACGGCTCGGCGCAGACCCTTGACCACACGGTCGGCACGCCGAAGTACAGGGTTCCGGCGGCGGCGGCGTAGGCGTCCGGCCTGGGCCGGGCGGTGTGGGCCAGCCGGGACCCGACCCGGAGTGCTCCCAGTACACCGAGCACGAGGCCGTGCACGTGGAACAGGGGGAGACCGTGCACCAACAGGTCGTCGGGGCTCCACGTCCATGCGTCCGCGAGCGCGTCCAGGTCGGCGGCGATCGCCTGCCGCGGGATGAGGGCTCCCTTCGGCGCTCCGGTGGTGCCGGAGGTGTAGAGGATCAGCGCGGTGCTCTGCGGCGCGGGTTCGGGATAGCTGGTGGCCGAGCGTCCGGTCAGGTCGACAGCGGCGACGGGAACTCGCGTACCTGCCAGCGGCGCGGTGCCGTAGCTGGCCGGGGGGACGAGCAGCAGCGAGGCGGCCGAGTCGCGCAGCACGTAGTCCCGTTCAGTGGGGCCGGAGTCCGGTGGCACCGGTACGACGGGCACCCCGGCGAGCAGGCCGGCCACGACCGCCACCACGGTCTCCATGCTGGCGGTCGCCCAGATCGCCACCGCGTCGCTGCCGGCGATGCGGTCGGCGAGGGCGGTGGCGGCGGACAGCACCGCTTCCCGGGACGCCCGCTGGTCCCCGACCCGGATCGCGTCCGCGTCGTCACCGAACGCCCCGGACAAGGCCGGCAGCAGCACTTCTCCGCTCCCTCGTCGCATCGTGGTCACCGTCCGGTCCATGTCGTCGGCTGCTTGGCCGTGAAGGCCCGGACGGCGGTTCGGAAGTCGTCGCTGCCGTAGACCCGGGAGACGATGTCGTCGCCGTCGGTGCGGCCCCGGCGTAGCCGTCGGATCGCCTCCTTCGTCGCCCACATGGTCAGCGGGGCATGCCCGGCCAGGCGGTCGACGGTCTGCTGGACGGCCTTGTCGAGATCCTCCGTGGACTCGGCCACGAACCCTGCCGCGTGCGCCTCCCGACCGGAGTAGAACTTCGCGTTGAGCAGCAGATCCAGGGTGCGGGCCGGCCCGAGGTGGTGCAGCAGCAGCGCATAGGTGGGCATCGACAGGCAGTTTCCCAGAGTCCTGGCGATGGGGATCCCGAACCGCGCGTCGGGGGTGGCAAGTCGGAGGTCGCACACGGCGGCGATCGCCAGGCCCGCGCCGACGCAGTAGCCACGGATGGCCGCGACCGTCGGCACGTTGACGTCCTCCAGCCGGTCCAGCACCCGCGTGATCTTCCGCTCGTATTCGACCCCGTCGGCGCCGCCGGTGAAGTCCGCGAACTGTCTGATGTCGGTGCCGGCGACGAAGGCGTCCTCGCCCGCCCCGCGCAGCACGAGCACCCGCACGTCGTCGTCCGCGTCGGCCCGTTCACACGCCTGGTACAGGCCGTCGTACATCGCCCACGTCATCGCGTTGCGCTGCCGGGGTCGGTTGAAGGTCACGGCGAGGGCCGGGCCCTGCTTTTCGACCAGGACCTCGGAGCGGGAATCGGGCGACGAGGGCATTGCCTACCTCCTGGTCGTCGTTGTCGTGGCGGAGCTCGTGGTCGTGGCGCCGCCGACGTCGTCGGCCAGGGCGGCGCCGGCGGCGACGAGGTGATCGATCTCCGCCGCGCTGCAACCGGCGGCGAGCAGCACCTCCCGGGTGTCGGCGCCGAGGACGGGACCCGCGCCCGCGCGCTGAACCGGGGTCTCGGACATGCGCATCGGCGAGCCGAGTTGGCGCACCGACCCCAGGGTCGGGTGCGGGGCGTCCCAGAAGAAGCCGCGGGCCGCGAGATGCTCGTCGGTGAAGACCTCGCCGTAGTCGGCGATCGGGGCGCACGGCACGCCGGCCTTGTTGAGCCGCTCGATGATCTCCGCCGTGCTCATCGTGCTCGTCACGGTTTCGATGCTCTTGATCAGCTCCGCGCGGTTCTCCAGCCGGGAGAACGCGTCCGCGTAGCGCGGGTCCGCGAGCAGCCGGGTCAGCCCGAGGGCGCCACAGAACGCCTGCCAGTTGCGGGGGGTGGTGGCGCCGATCGTCACGTAGCCGTCGCTGCTGTGCACCGCCTGGTACGGAGCGTTGCTCTGGTGCGCCGAGCCCATCGGGCCACCCACCTCGCCGGTTGCGAAGTACTTTCCCGCCTCCCAGACGGCGAAGGACACCCCGGCCTCGAACAGCGAAACGTCGATGTGCTGCCCCGTTCCGGAGCGGTCCCGTTCCCTGAGCGCGGCGGTGACCGCGAGCGCCAGGTAGAGGCCGCAGACCAGGTCGCAGATCGGCACGCCCACCTTCGCCGGTGGACCGCCGGGGTGGCCGGTGATGCTCATCAGCCCGCTACGCGCCTGCGCCATGATGTCCAACCCCGGCAGATTCGCGAGCGGCCCGTCCTGCCCCCAGCCGGAGCCGGAGGCGTACACCAGACGGGGGTTGATCTCCCGCAGGTCCTGGTAACCGAGACCGAGACGGCGCATGGCGCCGGGGCGGAGGTTCTCGACGAGGACGTCGGCCCGCTCGACCAGTCGGAGGAACGCCGACCGCGCGTCCGGCGACTTGAGGTCCAGGGCGACCGAGCGCTTGTTGCGGTTGATGCGCACGAACGGCGAGCTCTCCGTCCCGAGGAACGGACCGGTCTGGCGTACGGGGTCACCGCCGGTCGAGTGCTCGACCTTGATGACCTTCGCCCCGAGGTCGGCGAGTTGCAGGGCGGCGAACGGCGCCGCCATGAACGCCCCGATCTCCAACACGGTCACTCCGGTCAGGGGCGGCGTGCGTTCGTTGGTCATCGACCTGCCTCCGGGTGATCGGCGCCGGTACGTGATCGCGGGACAACCCGTGCCGCACGGGAGAGCACAGGGTGTTCGGATGGGAAAGCTACCGGTAGAGTCCACCGTTGTCTACAGAAGACAAGGCCCGTGGCGAGGAGTTCCGATGGCGGAGAGGACGACGGTGACGAGGCCCGACGAGGCGGCCCGCCGGATCGCGCCTCCGCCGAGCATGGCGCGGCTCGCCGCGGACGCCGTGCGGAAGATGATCCTCACCGGCGAGTTGCAGCCGGGTGACCGCGTGGTGGAGAACCAGCTCACTCACCAGCTCGGTGTGTCCCGGCCGCCGTTGCGCGAGGCGTTGCGCGTGCTGGAGCAGGAGGGCCTGCTCGTCCAGCAGCCCCGGCGCGGGGTGATCGTCGTCCCGATCAACCTGCACGACGTGTACGAGATCTTCACGCTCCGCGATCAGCTTGAGCGGATGGCGGTCGAGCTCGGCGTACCCGTGCGATCGCCGGATCGTCTCGAGCGCTGCCGGGCGGCGCTACGTGACCTGGAGGACGCCGCCCGGGCCGGCGACGCCGCGACGGTCACGGATCGCGCGTTCGACTTCCATCTGGCCGTGGTGGGGTTGGCCGGCCACCGCCGGCTCGAGGACTCCTACCGCTCCCTGTCTCTGCAGATGCGGCTCTGCATGGGCATGAACCAGCGGGCCAGGGTGGCCGGCGAGGGGCTGTGGGGAATCGTCGAACGGCACCGCGCGATCCTGGCGACCCTGGAGCGCGGGGACCCGCAGGAGGTCCTCGAGATGCTCACCGACCATGGGCAGCACACCTTCGTCCTCGAACTCGGCCACTCGCTCGGCGGCCGCTCGGCCGAGGCGGAGGCCTGGCTGGAACGGCTCGGCCGGTCCCGCTCCGACACTGCCCTTGGACTGGAGGCGCCCCGATCGTGAGCACTCAAGCGCTGGTCGTCCACTTCGGTGACCGCACGCCGAACATCCATCCCGAGGCCTGGGCGGCGCCGGGCTGCACCATCGTCGGCTCCGTCCGGCTGGCGGCCGGTGCCAGCGTCTGGTACGGCTGCGTGCTGCGCGCCGACACCGAGGACATCAGCATCGGCGCCGGCAGCAACATCCAGGACGGTTGCGTCGTGCACGCCGACCCGGACTTTCCGACAGTGGTGGGTTCGGGGGTCTCCGTCGGGCACCGCGCCGTGCTGCACGGCTGCACCATCGAGGACGACGTCCTGATCGGCATGGGAGCCGTCGTCCTCAACGGCGCCCGGATCGGCTCCGGCTCGCTGGTCGCCGCAGGTGCGGTGGTGCTGGAGGGCGCGGTGGTCCCGCCCGGCTCGCTGGTCGCGGGTCTGCCCGCGCGGGTGCGGCGTCACCTTTCCGAGGCGGAACGCGTGGGCATCGTGCGCGACGCCGCGGGGTACGTCGAGCGGGCCCGCGCGCACGCCGCGGCGACAGCCCTGCTCTGACGACCGGGCCGGGCGTCAGCCGGCGATGCGATCCGGTCCCGCGGAACGGGGAACGCTGAGTTCGTCGGCCAGGTCCTCGGCGGCCTGACGCAGCAGCGGTACGGCCCGCTCGACCACGTCGGGCGTCATGCGTGGCGCCGGCCCGGAGACCGAGACGGCCAGCCGGTTCGCGATGCCGAGCACCGGTACGGCGACACAGCGCACGCCGATCTCCTGCTCGCCGTCGTCCATGGCGTAGCCCTGGGCCCGTACCCGGTCGATCTCCTCGGCGAACCGGCGTGGTTCGGTGATGGTGTGCTCGGTCTGGGCCGGCATGCCGGTGCGCTCGAGGAGCGTATGCACGTCGATCGGCGGCAGGTGGGCGAGCAGGGCCTTGCCCACGGCTGTGCAGTGCGGGTAGACGCGCCGTCCGACCTCGGTGAACATCCGCATCGACTGCCTGGACTGGACCTGCGCCACGTACACGACGCGATCACCGTCCAGCATCGCGAGGTTCGCGCTCTCGCCGAGGGCGTCGACGAGTCGGGACAGGTACGGCCGGGACCAGGTGCCCAGCAGGTGGCTCGCGCTGTCGCCGAGCCGGATGAGGCGGGGCCCCAGGGAGTACTGCCGGGACGGCTCCTGGCGGACGTAGCCGAGGTCGACCAGGGTACGGATCAGCCGGTGAATGGTGGGCAGCGCGAGCCCGGACTCCTGGGCGAGCCGGGACAGTCCGATCACGCCTCCGGCGTCCGCCATGATTTCGAGCAGCTCGAAGGCTCTTTCCAGCGACTGGACGCCACCGGGCACCCGACCTCTCGGCTGCGGGCCGTCGGCAGCCAGGTCCAGGTTCGACTCGGTCACTCAGATCCTCCTTCGCCCGGATGCGCCTGGGAGGGTCACCGGCCACGCGGCGCTGTTTCCGCATCGCAGAAGTCTATCCGGCGTGACCGGGGTCCTCCGCGCGACCCTCCCCTTGACTTCCGTAAAGCGGAAATTATTATCCACAATGATGAAGGGCGCGGATCGGCGCCCGGCGGGGTCGGCTCGTGCCGCGCCGAAGACTTCGGCCAGATCGGCCGCGGGAGACAGGAGAAGGTGATCCGGATGCCCGAGATCGACGTGACCGGCGGCCCGGTGGCGCGCGGCGACGAGATTCTCACCCCCGAGGCGCTGGCCTTCGTCGCCGAGCTGCAGGAGCTGTTCGGCGCCCGCCGCGACGAGTTGCTCGACCTGCGCCGCCAGCGCCGGGACGCCGTCGCCCGCAGCCACCGGTTCGACTTCCTGCCCGAGACACGGGAGGTGCGGGAGACCGCGTGGACCGTCGCTCCAGCCCCTGACGACCTGCGGGACCGCCGGGTGGAGATCACCGGACCGACCGACCGCAAGATGACGATCAACGCTCTCAACTCCGGCGCCCGGGTCTGGCTCGCCGATCTCGAGGACGCGAACACGCCCCACTGGGGCAACGTCGTGGGCGGGCAGATCAACCTGTACGACGCGGTGCGCCGGGCGATCTCCTTCGCCTCCCCGGACGGCCGGGAGTACGCGCTGCGCGAGGACGGGCGACTCGCGACGATCGTGGTGCGACCGCGCGGCTGGCACTTCGACGAGAGCCATCTGCTCGTCGACGGCCGGCCGGTCGTGGGCGCCCTGGTCGACTTCGGCCTGTACTTCTTCCACAACGCCGAGGAACTCCTGCGCCGGGGCAGTGGCCCGTACTTCTACCTGCCGAAGATGGAGAGCCACCTCGAGGCGCGGCTGTGGAACGAGGTGTTCACGTTCGCGCAGCAGCGGCTCGGCATCGCCCATGGCACGATCCGCGCGACCGTGCTGATCGAGACGATGCCGGCGGCGTTCGAGATGGAGGAGATCCTCTACGAGCTGCGGGAGCACGCGTCGGGCCTCAACGCCGGCCGGTGGGACTACCTGTTCAGCATCATCAAGTACTTCCGCGACTCCGGCGCCGACTTCGTGCTGCCGGACCGGAACTCGGTGACGATGACGGCCCCCTTCATGCGCGCCTACACCGAGCTGCTGGTGCGCACCTGCCACAAGCGCGGGGCGTTCGCGATCGGCGGGATGGCGGCCTTCATCCCCAGCCGACGTGATCCGCAGGTCAACCAGCTGGCGCTGGCGAAGGTCCGCGAGGACAAGGAGCGGGAGGCCGGGGACGGCTTCGACGGTTCGTGGGTCGCGCACCCCGACCTGGTGCCCATCTGCCAGGAGGTCTTCGACCGGGTGCTCGGTGGCCGGCCGAATCAGCTCGACCGGCTGCGCGAGGAGGTCTCGGTCACCGCGGACCAGTTGCTCGACGTGCGAAGCACCCCCGGCGCGGTCACCGAGGCCGGGCTGCGCAACAACATCAGCGTCGCGGTGCAGTACCTCGCCTCGTGGTTGGCCGGCAACGGTGCGGTGGCCATCAACAATTTGATGGAGGACGCGGCGACCGCCGAGATCGCCCGGTCGCAGATCTGGCAGTGGGTGCACAACGACGTCGAGCTCGACACCGGTACGACCGTCACGGGCGAGCTGGTCGAGCGGATTCTCGACGAGGAGCTGGCCAAGATCTGCGACGCCCTGGGGAAGGAGCAGTTCGACGAGGAGCGGTTCGCCCAGGCCCGGAAGCTGGTCCTCGAGGTCGCCCTGGCCGACGACTACGCCGACTTCCTCACCCTTCCGGCGTACCAGGTTTCCTCCGAGAAGTAAGCATGAGCAGCAGCTGAATCCCGGCGGGGCTGCGACAGCAGCGCCGCCGGGGCCGCACCGGGAACGCGCCGTTGCGCCCACCCTCCGGTCATCGGCCGGCACCTGCGTCAGCGGCTGCCGATGGTCAGCTCGCGGCCAACGACTGGCGGACCAGCTCGAGTGGATGCCGGGCGACCCGCTGCGTGCCGTGCCGGATCTGCTGACGGCAGGACACGCCGGTGGCAGCCACCACGGTGTCGGCCGGCTCCGCCCGGACGGCCGGAAAGAGGCGGTCGTTTCCCACCGCCATCGACAGCTCGTAGTGCTCGGACTCGAACCCGAACGAACCCGCCATCCCGCAGCATCCGGCGTCCAGCTCGACCACCTCGACGCCGGGGATGCGGCGCAGCAACGCCACGGTGGCGGCCGTACCGACCTCGGCCTTCTGATGGCAGTGCCCGTGGTAGAGGATGCGTCGGCCGGACAGCCCCGACTCGGCGAGCCGCAGCCGGCCGGAGTCGATGGCCTCGACCAGCAGTTCCTCGACCTGACGCACCCGGCCGGAGACATCCCGCACGTCAGGGTCGTCGGGAAGCAGTTGCCGGTGTTCGTCGCGCAGGGTCAGGATGCACGAGGGCTCGCACCCGACGATCGGAGATCCGGGCGTCGACGAGCGGGCCAACCTTCTGGCCAGCGACCCTGCCTTCCTTCTGGCGTCGTCGAGCAGGCCCTTGGAGAAGCTGGCGCGACCGCAACATCCCCCGCTCTCCAGCCGGACTGTCCAGCCGGCGGCTTCCAGCAGCTCCACCGCTGCCCGACCGATTCCCGGCTCCGTGAAGGTGGTGAAGGAGTCGGCGAGCAGGGTCACCTCGCCCAGCGGTGCCGTCCCGTCCACCGAGCGGGCGTGGCGGCGGAACCAGCGGACGAGGTTGCGCCGTTGGAAGGCGGGCAGCGGACGGTTCGGCGTGATGCCGGCGGCTCGGTCCATCAGCCCGCGCAGCGGCCGGACACGGCCGGGCAGGTTGGACAGCGGCGCCACGGCCGAGCCAAGGCGGTTGAGCAGCCGGATGGCGCCGAAGAGCCGCGAGCGCAGCGGTACGCCGTGGACGTCGTGGTGCTGTGCGAGGGCCTCGGCCTTGAGCGATGCCATGTCCACCCCGAGCGGACACTCGCTCTTGCACGCCTTGCACATCAGGCACAGGTCGAGGATCTCGTGCAGCCGCTCGTCACCGAGCGCCGTCGCGGGGTCCGGCTCGGAGAGCGCCTTGACCAGTGCGTTCGCCCGTCCCCGGGTGGCATGCTCCTCCTGCCGGGTCGCCATGTACGACGGACACATGGCACCGGTCTCGCTCTTGCGGCACAGCCCGATGTTCATGCACCGGTCCGCGGCCCCCCGCATGCCCCCGACAACGTCGAAGGTCAACCGCGTCCTGATCGGCGGCGCCGGGGGGAGCGCGGCGTCACGCAGGTTCTCGGTCATCGACGGGGCGTCGACGATCTTGCCCGGGTTCATGAGATTCTCCGGGTCGAAGATGCCCTTGACGGTGCGCATCGCCTCGTACAGCTCTTCGCCGAAGATCTCCCGGTTGAACTCGCTGCGGGCCAGGCCGTCGCCGTGCTCGCTGGAGTTGACCCCGCCGTACTCCCGGACAAGATCCTTGATCTCTTCTGCGACCGCGCGCATCGCGCGGACCTGCTCGGGTCTGCTGACGTCCACGAAGGGCCGGATGTGCAGGCAACCGACCGAGCAGTGCCCGTAGAAGCCGGCTTGGAGGCCGTGTCGGTCGAGCACCTCGCGGAAGCGTCTGGTGTAGTCGGCGAGGTGCTTCGGGTCGACCGCGGTGTCCTCGACGAACGCGAGCGGACGCCGGGTCCCGCTGCCGGCGGCCATCAGCAGGCCGAGGCTGGACTTGCGCACCTTGAGCAACGGGGCCTGCTGCTGGGCCGTCTCGGCGCGCAGCGTGTGATACCCGTGGCCGTGCCTGCTCCACAGCGCGGCCAGGCGATCGAGCTGACCGACGAGTTGGCGCTCGTCGTCCCCGCTGAAGGAGACGAAGAGCAGCGCCTCGGGGTCGCCTTCGAGGGTCCGCCCGAGGTCGGCGTACTCGATCTTCTGTCGGGACAGGTCGAGGATGGTGCGGTCCATCATCTCGACCGCCGCCGGGTCGCAGGCCAGGGCGTCCTCGGTCGCCTCGATGGCGCCGAGGACCGACGTGAAATGGCCGACCGCGATCACCGTCCGGCGTGGCTTGGGCACGAGGTCCACGAGGGCCTCGGTCGCGATCACGAGGGTTCCCTCCGACCCGACGACGAACGGGGCGAGGTTGAACGACGGGTCGCCGGCGAGCCGGTCCAGGCGGTAGCCGCAGGCCCGTCGCCAGTACGCCGGAAAGTCCTTCGAGATGGCGCCCGCATACGTCTCCAGCAGGTGCGGCAACTGCCGGTAGAGGCTCCCCTCCAGCGTCCGCAGGGCGGCGCGACGGGCCCGCTCCGCCGGATCCAGCGGGGCGAAGCGGGCCCGGGAGGCGTCGGCGAGCACGACGTCGAGTTCGCGGATGTGATCGATCGTCATCCCGTAGCGGACGGACCCGCTCCCGGCGGAGTTGTTGCCGAGCATCCCACCGATGGTGGCGCGGTTGCTGGTGGACGTGTCCGGCCCGAACATCAGGCCGTGCGCGGCGGCCGCGCGGTTGAGCTGGTCCTGCACGACTCCGGGTTGCACCCGCGCCACCCGGGCGTTCGCGTCGATGTCCAGGATGCGGTGCATGTGCCGGGACAGGTCGAGCACCAGGCCGGGGCCGATCGTCTGCCCGGCGAGGCTCGTGCCACCGCCGCGTGGGACCACCGGTACGCCGTACCTCCCGGCCAGTGAGACGGCGGCCGCGACATCGTCCGCGTGCCGCGGGAACACCACGCCGATCGGTTGGATGGCGTACATGCTCGCGTCCCGGGAGAACAGGTGGCGGGTGTACGCGTCGAAGCCGGTCTCGCCGTCGAGGGCGTGCTCGAGGTCCCGGGCAAGGTCCCGGCCGAGCTCCTCGACGTCCCGGTCGACGCGATCGTCACTGATGGTCACGGTTACTGGCCTCCTCTGTGGACCGGGCGAGGGCGAGATTCGGGGCGGCTCAGGGGCGTTGCAGGCGGTCGAGGGCCGCGTTGATCCCGGTGGTGTCGATCGGAACCCCGGCGGCGACGAGGCCCAGCTGGACACCGGCGAGGGTGCCCGCGAGCATCAGGTCGTTGAAGTCACCCAGATGGCCGATCCGGAAGATCCGTCCGGCGAGCTTGCCGAGACCGGCGCCCAGCGACATGTTGTACCGGTCCAGGATGACGGCACGGATCTTGTCGGCGTCGTACCCGTCGGGGACGATGACGCCGGTCAGCGATCCCGAATGCTCGCGCTCGTCCGCGCAGAGCACCTCGAGGCCCCAGCCGCGGACCGCCAGTCGGGTCGCCTCGGCGTGCCGCTGGTGGCGGGCGTACACGTTGGCCAGGCCTTCCTCGTCGAGCATGCGCAGCGCCTCCCGCAGCCCGTAGAGCAGGTTGGTGGCCGGGGTGTAGGGGAAGAAGCCGCGCTTGTTGGCCTCGATGACCGGCTGCCAGTCCCAGAACGACCGGTGCAGCCGCGCGCTCTTCGACGCGTCCAGTGCCTTCTGGCTGACCGCGTTGAAGCTGAGCCCGGGCGGCAGCATCAGCCCCTTCTGGGAGCCGGCCACCGTGACGTCGACGCCCCACGCGTCGTGCTGGTACTCGATGGATCCCAGCGACGAGATGGTGTCGACGAGCAGCAGTGCCGGGTGGCCGGTCGAGTCGATCGCCTTCCGCACCTCGGCGACCCGGCTCGTCACGCCGGTCGAGGTCTCGTTGTGTACGACCAGGACGGCCTTGATGCGCTGGCCGGTGTCGTCGCGCAGCTTGTCGGCGACCGTCTGCGGGTCGACGCCGTGCCGCCAGTCGCCGGGCACGAGGTCGACCTCGAGGTCGAGTCTGCGCGCCATCTCCCGCCACAACGTCGCGAAGTGGCCCGTCTCGAAGCACACCACGCGCTCCCCGGGACTGAGGGTGTTGACCAGGGCAGCCTCCCAGGCGCCGGTGCCCGACGCCGGATAGATGACGACGGGCTGCGTGGTGCCGAAGACCGGCTTGACGGCCTCGAGCACCTCCAGTGCGAGCTCGGCGAACTGGGGGCCGCGGTGGTCGATGGTGGACGCGGCCATGGCGCGTAGCACCCGGTCCGGCGTGTTGGTGGGGCCCGGGATCTGGAGGAAGTGACGGCCGGTGGGGGTCATACCGAGGCTGCCTCTCAGGTAACAAAGTCCGCCATGCGGAAGTTGTCTACCGCATAACGGAGACCGTATCAACGAACGGCCGGGAGAGCGCAAGCATCCGACCGTCCGGCGGGCCGCCGCGGTCTGTCCCGGCTGGACGGCGCACGGGCCGGCCGGTCGGTGGTCTTGACGGTCGATGTGACATAGCACATACTCCCGAGAACGAAATTTGATTTTCGCATTGCGGAAACAGGTCCGTGTTATGCGGTCCGTGCCGCGGCGGGTGCAGCCCTCCGGTTCCCGCCACCGGTACGCGTCCGTCCAGATGTCTTCTCCGCCCGTCCGAGCGGGACGGACATCTGCCAGCTCGAGTCCGAGGGAGGCAGACGGCGCACCGTCCGAAGTAGACCGAGTTGCCGGCTGGCACGGCTCCTGCCCCACCATCCCGCTGACCTCCGACCCCTCACCCGGGAGGCTCCCATGTCGGTAGAGCTCGTCTCGATCCTCGTCCTAGCCCTCATCTTCGTGATAGCCACGATCCGACCGGTGAACCTCGGCGCGCTCGCGATCGTCGCCGCCTTCATCGTCGGCATCTCGGTCCTCGACGGGGAGGACCTCGGCGAGAAGACCGATGCCGTCTTCGCCGGTTTCCCTGGCGATCTGTTCGTCATCCTCGTCGGCGTCACGTACCTGTTCGCCATCGCGAAGGCCAACGGCACGGTCGACTGGCTCATCCAGACCGCGGTCCGACTGGTCGGGGGCCGGGTCGGGCTGATCCCGTGGATCATGTTCCTGGTGACCGCCTGCCTCACCGCGATCGGGGCCGTGGTCCCGGCGGCGGTGGCGATCATCGCCCCGATCGGCTTGGGCTTCGCGAGGCGGTACAAGATCAACCCGCTCATGATGGGCCTGCTGATCATCAACGGGGCCAGTGCCGGCGGCTTCTCGCCGATCAGCATCTTCGGCAGCATCACCAACGGTGTGGTCGAGAAGGCGGGGCTGCCGGGCAACCCGACCCTGCTCTTCCTGGCCTCGTTCCTCGTCAACCTCGCCATCAGCCTCGCCGCGTACTTCATGTGGGGCGGCCGCGAACTGCTCACCCGCCGGGCCCTCGACACCGGCACCGGCACCATCGACGAAGCGGACCTGGTCAGCGCCACCCGCACCGGTACGACGAGGGACCGGCGCGCGGAGCCGGCCGCCGACCCCGCCGCGGAGGGAGCCTCGGACTCCGGCGTCAGCCTCGCCGACGAAGACGCCGCCGGCGCCCGTCCGGCCGGCGGCGCCGTCGCGGTCGCCGCGGGGTCGGCCCCTTCGCCCGTGCCCGCCCAGGCGACCAGGTCGTCGGGGGGAGCCGCCACCACCACCACGACCGTGCCGGCCGAGGCGGAGGCGTCGCTCAGGCTGGACCGGGACCGGATCATGACGGTGATCGGGCTGTTGGGCCTCGCCGTCGCCGCGCTCTTCTTCGACCTCAACGTCGGCATGGTCGCCGTCACCGTGGCCGCGATCCTCACCCTGCTCTCACCGGAGTCGGCCAAGAATGCCGTCAACCACGTCGCCTGGCCCACCGTGCTGCTCGTCTGCGGCATCGTCATGTACGTCGGCGTCATGCAGAGCATCGGCACGATCGACTGGCTCGGTCAGGAGGTCGCCACCATCGGTGCCCCGTTGATGGCCGCGCTCGTCATCTGCTTCATCGGCGGTGCGGTGTCCGCGTTCGCTTCGACGACCGGCATCCTCGGCGCCCTGATTCCGCTCGCCGTACCGTTCCTGACCGGCAGCAACGCCGTCGGGGCGGTCGGACTGATCACCGCTCTGGCGCTCTCGTCGTCCATCGTCGACTCGAGCCCGTACTCGACGAGCGGTGCGCTCACCGTCGCCAACGCGACCGACGAACAGCGGGAGTACGTCTACCAGGGCCTTATGCGCTGGGGCTTCAGCATGGTGGTGATCATCCCCATCGTCACGTGGCTCATCTTCGTCGTGCCCGGCTGGCTTTGATCCGCACCTGGCGCAACTCGGCGATCTGCCGACGGCCGGCCTGACGGGGCAGCGGGGAGGGACGGGCGTTCCGTCCCTCCCCGCTCCCGATGCCGGCCGAGGGCGGGTGAAAGCCGGTCGCCGCAGACCCGACAGAGGACACGACGTGTACGACGAGCAACTGGTGAGGGCCTTCGCCGAGGCGAGACTGAACGGCGTTGCCGGCCCCGGCGCGACCGCCGCCACTCAGGACGTCCACGAGGCACTGGGCCTGCAGTTGGCCGTCCTCGACCGGCTGGTGGCCGCAGGCGAGCGACTGGCCGGCTGGAAGGTGGGACTCACCTCCGGCCCGCGTCGAGACGTGATGGGGAAGGGCTTCCGGCCGTTCGGTTATCTCCTGGAGAGCCGTACGCTCGGCTCGGGGGACGTGCTCGGCCATGACCGGATCAGGTCGTGCTACCTGGAGCCGGAGCTGTGCCTCGTGCTCGGCGCGCCGTTGCGCGGCGACCGCATCGATCCGGCAGCCGCGAGGTCCGCCGTGCGGGCGGTCGCGCCGGCGTTCGAACTGAACGAACGCCGGCTGAGTGCGCAGGCGGACGACCCCACCACCATCGCCGACGGCCTGGGCAACTGGGGCATCGTGGTCGGCCCGGAGGTGCCCGTGCGGTCCGCCCTCACCGGGACCACGGCCGAACTGTGGCACGACGACGCCCTGGTCGCCACCCGGACCCCCGGTGATGCCATGGACGACCCGTTCCTGTCGCTGTCGCGCCTCTGCGCGCTGCTGCACCGATACGGCCGCGGACTCGAAGCCGGCCAACGGGTGATCACGGGATCGTTCTGCAACCAGAGCGTGCAGGGTCCGGGCGCCTGGCGGGCCGTCTTTCCGGGCATCGGAGACGTGGCAGTGCGGTTCGCGTGACCCGTCGATCGTGCGACGCTCAACCCTCGCCCTGATCCAGGCGTTCGCCCTGGCCGGGCGGCTGGCCACCGGCCCCCGCGCCGACCGTACCCCCATCTGTCGCCGGGGCCGCTGCGATCGCGAAACGATCCCGGTCTGATCACGGGTCTTGACATCCGTCAGTAATCTTCAGACCCTTTGTTTGGCCACCGAATTTACTGGCGGAAGGAAGTGCTCCGATGACGGCTGCGACCTCGGGTCCACGCCTGCGGGACGTCAACCGGGTCGCCGTGCTCGCCCTGATCGGCCGACACGGACCGATCTCGCGCGCCGACGTCGCCCGCCGGCTGGGCCTGAGCCCGCCGACCGTCACCGCGGTCACCCGCTCGCTGATCGAGGCCGGCGTCATCCGCAAGGTCGACGACGGCGTCCCGCGGGGCGGCCGACCGAGCGAGCTGCTCGCGGTGGTGGGTCCGGCCGGGCACGCGGTCGGGGTCAAGGTCGCCGCCGGGCGCCTGACCGGCGTGCGCGCCGACCTCGACGGCACCCTGCTCGACACGTTCTCCGCACCGTTCGACGAGGCCGCCGTCAACCCGTTCGAAGCGTTGTCCGCGCTGCTCGCGCCGCACCTGGCCGCCGTCGACGACGCGCCGCTGCTCGGGATCGGGCTCGGTGTCCCCGGCTTCGTCGACAGCCGTACCGGACTGGTGGAGGCGCCGCTGCTGGGCTGGCGGCACATGCCACTGCGGGATTACCTGAGCCAGCTGCTCGACGTGCCGGTGCTCGTGGACAACGACGTCAACACCCTGGCGGCGTACGAGCACCTGTACGGGCTGGGCCGGCCGTACGACGACTTTCTGACCATCACCCTCGGGCAGGGTGTCGGCGCGGCCGTCGTCTCCGGTGGCGACCTGCGCCGCGGCGGGCACGGCGCGGCCGGTGAACTCGGGCACCTGCCGATCGATCCGGCCGGGCCGCCCTGCCACTGCGGCAAGCGCGGCTGCCTCGAGACGTACGTCTGCGACGGCGCGCTCGTCGAACAGGCGCGCGAGGTGGGTGCCGTCGGTCCGGACGCCGGGCCGGCCGACCTGCGCGCGGCGGCCGACAACGGGCACGCCGGCGCCCGGGCCGTCTACCGTGCCGCCGGAGCCCGGCTCGGCACCGTCGCGGCCGGGCTGGCCACCGTGCTCGACCCGCAGGCGGTGCTGGTCAGCGGCGAAGGGACCCTGGCCTGGACGCACCTGGCCGAAGGATTCCTCACCGCCCTGCGCGCCGGCATGTTCCCGCCGCTGGCCGACGGGGTCAGCGTGCACGTCGACCCGTGGGACGACACGAAGTGGGCGCTGGGCGCGGCCGCCCTGGTGCTCCGGGCGCCGTTCACGATGAACGCCGAGCCGCACGCCGACGCCATCCGGGCGCGGCTGGCCGCCTTTCGCGGTGCCGAGGTGGCCCAGTGACCGGGCCACGTACCGCCACCCCCGCAGCCCCCACGGCGCGGGCGAAAGCTCCGACGCCACGCGTCCGCCGATCCGGTGCCGCCCGCCGCCGGTTGCGCACGGCCGTCGCGGCGGCCGGCTTCCTCGCCCCCAGCATGCTCCTGCTGCTCGGCTTCTGGATCGGCCCGATGGTGGGCACGGCCTGGGTGAGCCTGCAGGACTGGAATTTGATCGGCGTGCCCACCTTCGTCGGGTTGGACAACTACACCGAACTGCTCGGCGACGCCGAGTTCCACGCCGCGCTCGGCCACACGCTGGCCTATCTGGCCGGCTATCTGCCGCTGGTGCTGGTCTGCGGGCTCGCCGTGGCACTGCTGCTGGACGCCAAGCTCCCCGCGATGACCCTCTACCGGGCCACCTTCTTCCTGCCGGTGATCAGCAGCTGGGTCGCCGTGTCACTGCTGTGGAAGTGGCTGCTCAACCCGGCCGACGGGCTGGTCAACCGCATCCTCGGCGCGCTCGGCGTGCCGGGACCCGGGTGGTGGACCGACCCGGACTGGGCGATGCCCTCGGTGGTGCTCGCCTCCGTCTGGAAGGACGTCGGGTTCGTCGCGGTGATCCTGCTCGCGGGCCTGCAGGCCATCCCGCGCGACCTGCTGGAGGCCGCCGCCCTCGACGGGGCCGGCTGGTGGCGCAAGCTGCGCAGCATCACGCTGCCGATGATCTCCCCGTCGCTGTTCTTCGTCACCGTGATCAGCCTGATCAACGGCTTCCAGGTCTTCGACCAGGTGTGGGTGATGACCGAGGGCGGTCCGGGTGGCGCGTCCAGCGTCGTGGTCGAGCAGATCGTCAACAACGCCTTCTCGTACGGGCGGGTCGGCTACGCCTCGGCGATGAGCATCGTGCTCTTCGCGGTGATCCTCCTGGTCACCCTGGCCCAGCTCCGACTTCAGCGCAGGTGGGTGCACTATGAGTAGGAAGATCCTGCGGTATCTCGCGCTCACGCTCGGCGCCGTGGCGATGCTCGGGCCGTTCGCGTGGATGCTGATCACCTCGCTCACCGGCGACCCGCAGCTCGCCCGGGTGGACGCGCCCCTGCTACCCGATCCGCCCACCATCGAGCCCTACGGCCGGCTCGGCGAGGCCTTCCCGTTCTGGCGCTTCGCCGCCAACAGCGTGGGCGTCGCCGTCGTGTCCACCCTGCTTCAGCTCTTCACCAGCGCCACCGCCGCCTACGCGTTCAGCCGGCTGCGCTTCCGGGGCAGCGGCGCGGTGTTCGTGCTCTACCTCGCTACGATGATGATCCCGATGCAGGTGATCATCGTCCCGCTGTTCATCGAGATGCGCCACCTCGGGCTGGTCGACAGCTACGCCGGGCTGCTGCTGCCCACGATCGTCTCCAGCTTCGGCGTGTTCATGCTCCGGCAGGCCTTCCTGGCGCTGCCGATGGAGCTGGACGAGGCAGCCTACGTCGACGGGGCCGGACACCTGCGGGTCTTCGCCCAGGTGCTGCTGCCGCTGGTCGCCCCGGCGCTGGCCACCTTCGCCGTCTTCGCCTTCATGTCCAGCTGGAACGCGTTCCTCTGGCCGCTGGTCATCGCGCAGACCGAGGCGCACATGACCCTGCCGGTCGGCCTGTCGCTGCTCCAGGGGCGGTACAGCACCGCCTGGAACGTGGTCATGGCCGGCTCCACCATGTCCGTCCTGCCGATCCTCGCGCTCTACGTCTTCGCCCAGCGCTACGTCGTGCGCGGCATCACCTTCACCGGAATCAAGTCCTAGCCCCCCACCGCACACCCCCGAGGAGAGATCCGATGACCACAAGAAGACGAGTCCTGGCAGCTGCCGCCGGAGCGCTCGCCGCGGTGAGCCTGCTCGCCGCGTGCGGGCAGGACGCGTCCGGCGGCGCGGACGACGGCGCCACCGGCACCGTCACCTACTTCACCTTCTCCGCCGCGCCGGACCACCTGAAGGACCTCGACGCGATCAAGGCCGAGTTCGAGAAGCAGAACCCGGGCATCACCGTGCAGGTGCAGACGGCCGCGTACGACGACTACTTCACGAAGCTGCAGACGGCGATCGCCGGCGGCACGGCGCCGGACACGTTCGAGCTCAACTACGAGAACTTCGTGACGTACGCCCGAGCCGGCGCCCTGCTGCCGCTCGACGAGCGGGCCAAGGCCGACCAGGACTACGACGCGAACCGGCTGTACCCGAAGGCGCGGGAAGCCTTCCAGTTCAAGGGCAAGCTGTACGCGGTGCCGTCGACGTTCTCCGACGTGGTGCTCTTCTACAACAAGAAGCTCTTCGACGCGGCCGGTGTCGCCCACCCCACGGCGGACTGGACCTGGGCCGACGAGCGGGCGGCGGCGGAGAAGCTGACCAACAAGGCCAAGGGCGTCTACGGCGACTACCAGCCGGTCACCTTCCACGAGTTCTACAAGGCCCTCGCTCAGAACGGCGGCTCGTTCCTCTCGGAGGACGGCAAGAAGGCGACGTTCAACGACGCCAAGGGCCTCGAGGCGGCGCAGTGGCTGCTCAGCAAGCCGGGCACGGTGCAGCCGACCGTCGCCGAGATCGGCGGCAAGGCCGACTACGACACCGCCCTGTTCACGTCCGGCAAGCTCGCCATGTGGCACAACGGGATCTGGCAGATCTCCAAGCTCGCGGGCACCGCCGGGCTGGACTTCGACATCGTCACCGAGCCCGGTAACACCCGGAAGGCCAACGCGGTGTTCATGAACGCCACGGCGGTGTCCGCGAAGACCAAGAAGGCCACCGCGGCCTGGAAGTGGGCCAGGTTCCTCGGCAGCTCGCAGAAGGCCGTGGAGACCCGGCTCGCCTCCAACTGGGAGCTGCCGGCGGTCAGCGACCAGGCCGCGTTCGACAGCTATCTGAAGAAGACGCCGCCGGCCAACCGCAAGGCCGTCTTCGACGCGCTGGCGGACATCGCGCTCCCGCCGGTGCTCGACGCGCAGCAGTCGAAGATGCAGGACATCGTCACCCAGGCGCTGGAGAAGGCCGCCTCCGGCCAGGCCACCCCGCAGCAGGCGCTCGACGACGCGGCGGCCGCGGTCACCGCCCTCATCAAGTAACCGACCCGAGCGGGGCGCGGCCGTTTCGCACTCGGCCGCGCCCCGCGCAGGACCACACCGACACCTCCTGGAGGAGCCCCGTGCCGACCGCCGCACGGTCCGACCTGCGCACGCTGGTCGAGTCCAGCCTCACCCTCATCGAGGCCCACCAGCATCCGTCCGGCGCCTACCCGGCCAGCCCCGACTACCCCGTCTACCGGTACAGCTGGCTGCGCGACGGGGCCTTCATCGCCGACGCCATGAGCCGGGCCGGTCGGGTGGACAGCGCCGACCGGTTCCTCCGGTGGTGCGCCACGGTGATCGACTCCCGCGCCGACCGGATCGCCGACCTTGTCGCGCGGGCCGACCGGGGCGAGGAGATCGGCGCCGACGAGATGCTGCCGACCCGGTACACCCTCGACGGCGGCGACGGTGACGAGCCCTGGTGGAACTTTCAGCTCGACGGGTACGGCACCTGGCTGTGGGTACTCGTGACGCACACGGCGCGGCACGGGCGGCCGATCGACGCGTACCGGCCCGCGATCGGGTCCACGGTGGACTACCTGGTCGCGTTTGGCGATCGGCCCTGTTACGACTGGTGGGAGGAGCACGCCGAGCACCGGCACGTCGCCACGCTCGGTGCGGTGCTGGCCGGGCTGCGCGCCGTCGTCCACGCCCGCGACGTGCACGGCGAGCCGCTGCTCGGCCCCGCCCGTGCCGCCGCCGCTGCCACGGTCGACAAGCTCGGGGCGCTCGTCGCCACCGACGGCATCGCGGACGGGCACCTCACCAAGTGGCTGGGCGGCACGGCCGTCGACGGCAGCCTGCTGGCCTGCCTCACCCCCTTCGAGGTGGTCGACCCGCGCGGCCCGGTCGCCGAACGCACCTACCACCAGGTACGCGACCAGCTGCTGCGCGGCGGCGTCTACCGCTACCTCGGCGACACCTTCTACGGCGGCGGGGAGTGGCTGATCCTCACCGCCTGGCTGGGCTGGCACGAGGCGCGTACCGGCCGGACCGAGGCGGCGCTGGGCCGCCTGGACTGGATCGCCGCCCAGGCCACCCCCGAGGGCCACCTGCCCGAGCAGGTCAGCGGCAACACCCAGCGCCCCGGACACATCACCGAGTGGACCGAGCGGTGGGGGCCCGTCGCCACCCCCCTGCTGTGGTCGCACGCCATGTTCGTCACGCTCGCCCTGGAGGTCGGACTGTGAATGACCACCTGATCAGCCACCGCCCCGCCGGGACCGGCCACCCGTACCGGTACGACCTGGACCAGCGCGTCCCGGTGCATCCGCTGCGCGGCGAGGAGTACGAGATCCGGGTGCTCACCGACCCGCAGGTGACCGAGGTCCGGGTCGAGTTCGGCGACGGCACGCAGGTGCCCGCCGAGCGGGTCGACCCGGCCACGGTGACCCTCGACTTCGGTGCGCCCGCCGCCCCGCCGGCCGGCTCGGCGGGTCACCTGGCCGCCGCCGCCTCGGCCGCCCCGGACACCGGCGGCCGCACGGCATGGCTCGCCCGGGCCACGGCGGGCGGGGACGACGCGTACGCCGTCGCCGGCCGGACCGCGGCGGGCGGTGAGGTCCGCACGGACGCCTTCGGAGTACGGCCGCTGGCCTGGCAGCCCGACGGCGGGCGGCTCGAGGTGCGCGACCCCGACGGCGCCGGCGTCCTCGACCCCGACAGCGTCGAGTGGCTGACCGGCAGCGACGGACCCCGGCGGGTGCGCTTCGCGTTGCGGCTGGCCGAGGGCGAACACGTGGTCGGCTTCGGTGAGCGGTTCCACGCGCTCGACCAGCGCGGCCAGGTGCTCGACGCGACGGTGTTCGAGCAGTACAAGCGGCAGGGACACCGCAGCTACCTGCCGATGCCGTTCGCGGTGGTCGTCGGCGGGGAGGCCGGCTGGGGCTTCCATGTGGTGACCAGCCGGCGGACCTGGTACGACGTCGGCGCCTCCCGCCCGGACCGCATCCTCATCGAGGCCGAGATCGACCCGGGGACGCCCGTCCTGCCGCTGCGGCTGTACACCGGCGAGCCGGTGACGGTCGTGCGGAAGTTCCTCACCGAAACCGGGCAGCCCCCGCTGCCACCGGCCTGGGTGTTCCGGCCGTGGATGAGCGGGAACGAGTGGAACACGCAGGCCCGAGTGCTGGCCGAGGTGCGCCGCAGCCTCGCCGAGGACATCCCGGTCGGGGCGGTCGTCATCGAGGCCTGGAGCGACGAGGCGACCTTCGTGGCGTTCCGCGACGCGCGCTACGAGGTGCATCCCGACGGCGCGCCGCACCGCCTCGCCGACTTCGAGTTCCCAGCCGACGGGGCCTGGCCCGATCCGAAGGCGATGATCGACGAGCTGCACGAGGCCGGCGTGAAGGTGCTGCTCTGGCAGATCCCACTGATCCCGACCGACCGCGGCAACGACGGCCAGGTCGCCGCTGACCTCGCGACGCTCGCCGCGCGCGGCTACGCCGTCCGGGAGGCCGACGGCTCACCGCACCGCAACCGCGGCTGGTGGTTCCCCGGCGCGCTGCTGCCCGACTGGACCAACCCCGAGGCCCGGCGTTGGTGGCTGGACAAGCGCCGCTACCTGGTCGAGGAGCTCGGCGTCGACGGCTTCAAGACCGACGGTGGCGAGCACCCGTGGGGTCACGATCTGCGGTACTCCGACGGATCACGCGGCGACGAGGGGAACAACCTCTTCCCGGTGCGATACGCGGCCGCCTACCACGAACTGATGCGGTCAGCGGGGACCGACGGCCTGACGTTCAGCCGGGCCGGCTTCACCGGGTCCGCCGCCTTTCCCGCGCACTGGGCCGGCGACGAGGACTCCACCTGGGAGGCGTACCGGGCGTCGATCACCGCCGGCCTGACCGCCGGTGTCGGCGGCATCTTCTTCTGGGGCTGGGACCTGGCCGGCTTCTCCGGGGACATCCCGGACGCCGAGCTGTACCTGCGTTCGGCGGCGGCCGCCTGTTTCGCCCCGATCATGCAGTACCACTCCGAGTTCAACCACCATCGCGACCCGTCGGTGGACCGTACGCCGTGGAACATCGCCGAGCGCACCGGGGAGCAGCGGGTGCTGGAGGTCTTCCGGCGCTTCGCCCGGCTGCGCGAGGAACTCGTGCCGTACCTGGTGGACCAGGCGGAGCGGTCGGTGCGGACCGGAAAACCATTGATGCGACCGCTCTTCTTCGACCACCCCGACGACAAGCGGGTCTGGGACTGGCCGCAGCAGTGGCAACTCGGCGACGACCTGCTCGTCGCCCCGGTCACCGAACCCGGGGCCACGACGTGGCCGGTGTGGCTGCCGGCGGGGGAGTGGGAGGACTTCTTCACCGGCGAGCGGCACAGTGGCCCGGTCGAGGTTCACCGGAGGGTGCCGATCGACGAGATCCCGGTCTACCGCCGCCTGGCTTGATCCACCCGGCCGCGCCGGCCACGAATGCGAGTGGCTCCGCCGGCTGCGCCGCCGACCCGTGCGGCGCAGCCGGCGCGTCAGACCTGCGTGATCACGTCCTTGCCGTACGCGGTGAGGGTCTTCTCCTTGTCGTCGTGCATGAGGTAGAGGGCGAAGTTGTGGACCCCGATCTCCTTGAGCTCCTGCAGTCGGTCGACGTGCGCCGACTCGGGTCCGACCAGACAGAACCGGTCGACGATCTCGTCGGGTACGAAGTCGGTGGACGGATTGCCGGCGCGACCGTGGTGTGAATAGTCGTAACCCTCGCGGCCCTTGATGTAGTCGGTCAGCGCCTTAGGCACGACCCCGGAGTCGCCGTAGCGGGCGACCAGGTCGGCCACGTGATTGCCGACCATGCCGCCGAACCAGCGCAACTGGTCCCGTTGGTGCGCAAGATTCGTGCCCACGTACGCAGGTGCGGCCACACACATGGTGATCGAGTCGGGGTCCCGGCCCGCGGCGATGGCCGCGTCGCGTACCGAACCGATCGTCCACCGGGCGATGTCGGGATCGGCCGTCTGCAGGATGAAGCCGTCGGCCTGCTCGCCGACCAGCCGCAACGCTTTCGGGCCGTACGCGGCCATCCAGATCTCCAGCCTGCCGTCACGCACCCACGGGATGCGCACCGGCGTGCCGTGATGCTCGACCTCGTTGCCCTCGGCCAGCTCCTTGATCACGTGCATGGCCTCGCTCAGCGTGGCCAAGCTCGCCGGCGGTTGGCCGATGACCCGCCGGGCCGAGTCGCCGCGGCCGATCCCGCACACCGTGCGGTTGCCGAACATCTCGTTGAGGGTGGCGAAGAGCGACGCGGTGACCGACCAGTCGCGCGTGCTCGGGTTGGTCACCATCGGCCCGACGATCAGGTGTTTGGTCGCGGCGAGGACCTGCGAGTAGATGACGAACGGCTCCTGCCACAATACGCAGGAGTCGAACGTCCATCCGTAGCGGAAGCCGTTGTCCTCGGCGGCGGTGAGACCCGCCACGACGTCGCGAGCCGGCGGGTCGGTCTGGAGTACGACACCGAAGTCCACGGTCCCTCCTTGGTCAGACCAGGTATTGACTGAGATCGCGCTTGAGGAACGTGCCGTGTCCCGCCGCGCCATGGAAGGCGTTGTCGTCGACGACGACCCGACCACGGGACAGCACGGTGGAGACCTTCCCGGTCAGCTCCATGCCCTCGTACGCGGAGTAGTCCACCTTCATGTGGTGGGTGCTGGCCGAGATGGTCTGCCTGGCCGTCGGGTCGTACACCGTGAGGTCCGCGTCCGCGCCGGGCGCGATGACGCCCTTGCGCGGGTAGAGGCCGAACATCCTGGCGGGCGTGGTGGAGCTGATCTCCACCCAGCGCGGCAGGGTGATCTCGCCTTTCACGACGCCCTGATAGAGCAGGTCCATCCGGTGCTCGACGCCCGGCATCCCGTTCGGGATCTTGGAGAAGTCGCCCCGGCCCAGCTCCTTCTGGTCCTTGAAGCAGAACGGGCAGTGATCGGTCGACACCAGCGACAGGTCGTTGGTGCGCAGGCCCCGCCACAGTTCCGCCTGGTGCTCCTTGGGTCGCAGCGGGGGAGAGGCGACGTACTTCGCGCCCTCGAAGTCCGGCTTGGCCAGATCGTCCAGGGACAGGAACAGGTACTGCGGGCAGGTCTCCGCGAACACGTTCTGGCCGGTGTCGCGGGCCTGGGTGACCGCGTCGAGGGCGTGCGCGGCGGACAGGTGCACGATGTACAGCGGCGAGCCGGTGACCTTTGCCAGCGTGATCGCCCGTGAGGTGGCCTCGCCCTCCAGCTCGGGCGGCCGGGTCAGCCCGTGCTGCACCGGGTCCGTGTGACCGCTGGCCAGCGCTTGGGCGACGAGCTGGTCGATGGCGATGCCGTTCTCCGCGTGCATCATGATCATCGAGCCGGTGTCCCGGGCCTTCTGCATCGCCCGCAGGATCTCCCCATCCGTGGCGTAGAAGACACCCGGATAGGCCATGAACATCTTGAACGTGTTGACGCCCGCGTCGATGCAGGCCTCCATCTCCTTGAGAGACGTGTCGTTGACGTCTGAAATGATCATGTGGAAGCCGTAGTCGATCGCGCAGTTTCCGTCGGCCTTGCTGTGCCACTTGTCCAGCGCGGACAGCAGGGACGTTCCCTTGCCCTGTACGGCGAAGTCCACGATGGTCGTCGTGCCGCCCCAGGCTGCCGCGATCGTCCCGGTCTCGAAATTATCCGCCGAGAATGTCCCGCCGAACGGCATCTCCATGTGCGTGTGGCCGTCGATGCCGCCCGGCACCACGTACTTCCCGGCGGCGTCGATCACGCGCTCGGCGCCGGACGCCCACTGCTGCGCCAGACCTGAGTCGGGCGCGGCAAGCGCCGCGATCCGCTCGCCCTCCACCAGCACGTCGGCCGGGTACGCCCCGGTGGCGTTGACGACTGTTCCGTTCCGGATGACGATGCTCACGGCGTCACCAGCGATTCGTACGTGTCGGGCCGCCGGTCGCGGTAGAACGCCCACAGGTCACGGACCTCGGCCAGCTTGTCCATGTCCAGGTCGCGCACGACGACCTCGTCCTCGGTGTCGGACGCCGCGTCGCCGACCAACTGCCCGCGCGGGTCGACGAAGTACGACTGGCCGTAGAAGTCGTTGTCGCCCAACGGTTCCACGCCGACCCGGTTGATCGCGCCGACGTAGTACTCGTTGGCGACCGCGGCCGCGGGCTGCTCCAGCCGCCACAGATACTCCGACAGGCCGCGACTTGTGGCGGAGGGGTTGAAGACGATCTTCGCGCCGGCCAGGCCCAGCGCCCGCCAGCCCTCCGGGAAGTGCCGCTCATAGCAGATGTAGACGCCGATGCGGCCGACCGCGGTGTCGAACACCGGATAGCCGAGGTTTCCCGGCCTGAAGTAGAACTTCTCCCAGAACCCCTTCACCTGCGGAATGTGGTTCTTGCGGTGCTTGCCGAGGTAGGTGCCGTCGGCGTCGATCACAGCGGCGGTGTTGTAGTAGACGCCCGGCTGTTCCTGCTCGTACATCGGCACGATCAGCACCACGCCGTGCTGCTCGGCGACCTCGCGCATCAGCGCGGTGGTCGGCCCGTCCGGGATCGCCTCGGTGTAGGAGTAGTAGTCCGCGTCCTGGATCTGGCAGAAGTACGGGCCGTAGAACAACTCCTGCAGGCAGACCACCTGTGCGCCCTGGGACGCGGCGCGGCGGATGGCCTCGACCGCGTTGGCGATCATCGACTCCTTGTCGCCGGTCCACTTCTGCTGCACCAGCCCGGCTCGGATGATGTTGCTCATTTCTCCCCCTTCGCGTGCGAGGTGCGCGGCATCGACAGCGCCAGGTAGACGAGGAACCCGCCGATCAGACCGACCACCCAGCTGTAGTCGTAGAGCGGCTTGAGGAACGGGATGAGCCCGTCGGAGGGGAACGGCCCCTTGCCGGGTGCGGAGTAGGCGCCACCCACCGCGAGGACCGCGCCGACGACGGTGGCGACGATGGCGGCCCAGTTCCACCCGCCGGAGAACCAGTACCTGCCCTCGGGGCGGTAGAGGGCCGGCAGTTGGAGGCTGGTGCGGTAGCGGATCCAGTACCCGGCGATGAGTACGCCGGCGACGGCGCCGAGCAGGCCACCGTAGAACCCGAGCCAGACGAAGATGTAGATGTTGGGGTCCTGCACCAGGCGCCACGGCTGGATCAGGATGCCGAGCACGCCGGTGATCAGGCCGCCGGTCCGGAAGTTGATCAGTCGGGGCAGGGCGTTTGAGAAGTCGTACGCGGGGCTGACCGTGTTCGCCGCGACGTTCACCGACAGCGTGGCGACCACGACGGTGAACAGGCCGAGCGCGACGACCAGCGGGTTCTCGAACTTGGCCGCGAGCTGGATGGGGTCCCAGATCGCCTCGCCGTAGATCACGGCCGTGCCCGAGGTGATCATGATCGACAGGAGGGCGAAGAACGACATCGTGGTGGGTAGACCGAGGACCTGGCCGTACGCCTGCTGCCGCTGACTGCCGCCGAACCGGGTGAAGTCGGGGATGTTCAGCGACAGCGTCGCCCAGAACGCGATCATCCCCATCAGCGACGGCGCGAACAGCTTCCAGAAGTCGGCGCCCCAGCCCAGCTTCGACGGCTCGGACAGGATCGGGCCGAGCCCGCCCGCCTCGACCATCACCCAGATCAGCAGGGCGACGGCGACCACGATGACGAACGGCGCCGCCCAGTTCTCGAAGCGCCGCAGGGTGTCCATGCCCCGCCAGATGATCGCCATCTCGATCGCCCAGAACAGGAAGAACGAGGCCCACAGCGTCCACGGGTGGTCCATCACCGTCGCCGCGTCGACCCACCAGGAGCCCAGCAGCTTGCCGGCGATGGCGTAGATCGCCTCGCCGCCGATCCAGGTCTGGATGCCGAACCAGCCGCACGCGATGAAGGCGCGGAGCAGGGCCGGGAGGTTCGCGCCGCGGACCCCGTAGAACGCGCGGGCGAAGACCGGGAACGGAATGCCGTACTTCGTGCCCGCGTGGCTGTTCAACAGCATCGGGATCAGGACGAGCAGATTGCCCAGCGTGATCGTGAGGAACGCCTGCACCCAGTTCATGCCGAGCTGGATGAGCCCGGCGGCGAGCAGGTAGGTGGGGATGTTGTGCGCCATGCCGATCCACAGCGCCGCGAAGTTGTACGTGGTCCAGGTGCGCTTCTCGATGGGTACCGGGGCGAGCTCTTCGTTGAAGTACGGGCTGCCGGCGATCGTGGAGAAGTCACGCAGCTCGACTCGGCCATCGGGATGGGTGATCTGTGTGCCCGGCTCGACCGCGGTGGTTTCGGCGGGGGGCAGGGGTTCAACGGCCATCGCTCACCTCGCTGTTGCGCTGCCGCAACAGTGGCCGGCCAACCGGCGCGGGTGCTGCGGGTGGGGGCGGATCAGCTCGATCTTTATCTCGGAATGGTGGGTGTCCCGGACCCGCCACGGGCAGCGGCAAAGTGTCCACGCTTGCCGTGATCAGGGCACACTGTGTCCACCGGCACGGCCGCACCGGGCTGTCAATCGGCGCGGTGGCTCGATTCGCAACTCCTGCTGGACCCTTGACCCGTCACGCCTCGTCGAGTTCGTGCACCAAAAGCGCGACGTAAAGCGACAGCATCGACTCCGGGTCCTCCAGCGACACCCCGAGCACCTGCGCGATCCGCGACAGCTGCTGGTAGTAGGCCGTCCGGGACAGGTGCGCGGCGGCTGCCGCCGCCGACTTGTTCCCGCCCTGCTCGCAGAAGCAGCGCAACAGCTCCACGAGCCGGGTGCGCTGGTTGGCGTCCCGCGCCAACAGCGGACCCAACTCGCGGTCCGCGAATGCCCGGACCCGCTCGTCCTCCCGCAACAGATGCAGCAGGCCGCGCAGGCGCACATTGTCCAGCTTGTGGTAGAGCTGCGTGCCGGGGGAGCGTAGGGCCGCCCCCGCCACATGCGCGGCCTCGCCCAGGCTGCGGCGCACCTCGGCGACGTGGGACACCGTGGTGCCGACCGCCACCAGCACCGGACCGGCCGCGGAACGATGCACCTCTCTGGCCAACCGGCGCAGTACCGCGTCGACCCCGGCCTGCGCGGGCAGCGACAACAACGCCCGAACGCTCGTGTCGTCCACGACCCCCACCAGGGCGGGCACGGCCACCCGCCGTGCGGCCAACGCGGTCGCCTCCGCCAGGTCGCGCAACACCTCCTGCCAGGCCAGCGCAGGGGCGCGCGGCGTCCCCGTCGCGGGCCGGATCGCCACCCCGACCAGCTGCCGCCGCTCGAGGCCGACGCCCAGCGCGGCCGCCCGGGCGGCCAGATCCGGCGGCGGTACCGCCTGACCGAGCAGTTGCGCGAGCAACATCCGGTGCGTCTGCCGCTCCAGACTCTCCCGATCGCGTGCCACCAGCCGATGTACCGCCAGCGCCGACGCGGCCCGCTCGGCGACCACCACGTGCCGGTGCGGCGGAGGAGCCGGCGAGAGCAGGACCAGGCGGCCCCAGTCCGCGCCCTGCGCGCCGACCATCGTGACCAACCAGCCGGACTCCTCGTCGTACGCGGTCCGCTCCGGCGCGGCCATCGACCGGGACCGCTGACCCCAGTCGGCCAGCAGCTCGGTGGGATTCTGCCCGGCCGCGTCGTACGCGAGCACCTCGTGCCCCAGCGTCTCCAGCACCACCGGCAGTCCGGAGATCCTGGCCACCTCGCGCAGCACCTCGGCCGGCTCCGCCCCGGCCACGGTGAGCGACGTGAACGTCTCGTGCACCTGCTCGGCAGCCCGCAGCTCGGCGAGCTGGGCGTCGACGATCAGCGCCACCACCGCCTCGGTGACGGACACGAACCTCGTCTCCTCCGCGAGCGTGATCAGGGGGAGTCGGTGCCGGTCGGCCGCTGCCACGAGCGCCTCCGGTATCCCGTCACTCCACCGCCGGACCAACTCGATCACCAGTCCCGCCGCGCGGACCGCCGCCAGGTCGGCCACGTACCTCGTCAGCGCCGCCGCCTCGTCCGGCAGCGCGATTCCGGTGGTCAGCACCAGTTCTCCGCCGCGCAGCAGGTGCGCGATGTCGGCGACCTCCGCCACGTGGACCCAGCGGACCCGGCCCTGCATGCCGGCCGACCCGGCCACCACCTGCGGCTTCGCGCGCCGGATCACCGGCAGCGCGATGGCTTCTGCGACGGAGGGATACATCGCGGCCTCCTGTGGGAGGGACTGCACAGAACGTAATGCCGTTGCCCCCGAAGCGGCACAGGTTGTGCGTAGCGGTTGGACAACGATTGCCGCCACACTCGCCGTACGGGCGAGATACGGGAGGACGCGATGGCGCACCGCGAGCTGCTGGCCAGACACCGGTCCGTGATGCCGAACTGGCTGGCGCTGTACTACGAGCAGCCGATCGAGATCGCCAGCGCGCACGGTCGCCGGGTGACCGATCGCGAGGGACGAACCTACCTCGACTTCTTCGCCGGCATTCTCACCAACGCCATCGGCTACGACGTGGCCGAGATCAGCGACGCGATTCGCTCGCAGCTCGACACCGGCGTGCTGCACTCGTCCACGCTCTACCTGATCAAGTCGCAGGTCGAACTCGCGGAGAAGATCGCAGAGCTGTCCGGCATCCCGGACGCCAAGGTGTTCTTCACCAACTCGGGCACCGAGGCGAACGAGACCGCGCTGATGCTCGCCACCCAGTACCGCCGCAGCGAGCAGGTGCTCGCCCTGCGCAACTCCTACCACGGCCGCGCATTCGCCACCGTCGCGATCACCGGCATCCGCGGCTGGTCGGCCAGCGCCCTCAGCCCGATCAAGGTGAGCTGGGTGCACGGCGGCTACCGCTACCGCAGCCCCTTCCGCGAACTGTCCGACGCGGACTACATCAAGGCCTGCGTGGCGGACCTGCGCGAGGTCATCGAAACGACCACGGCGGGGGACGTCGCCTGCATGATCGTCGAGCCGATCCAAGGGGTCGGTGGCTTCACCACCCCGCCCGACGGGTTGTTCGGCGAGTTCAAGAAGGTGCTCGACGAGTACGGCATCCTCCTCGTCTCCGACGAGGTGCAGACCGGCTGGGGCCGCACCGGCGAGCACTTCTGGGGCATCCAGGCGCACGACGTCGTGCCCGACGCGATCACCTTCGCCAAGGGCCTGGGCAACGGCCTCGCCATCGGGGGCGTCGTCGCCCGTGCCAACCTCACGGACTGCCTGCGGGCCAACTCCATCTCCACCTTCGGTGGCAACCCGCTCGCCACCACCGGTGCTCTGGCCGCGCTGAACTACCTGCTGGAGCACGACCTCCAGGCCAACGCCGGAAGGCTGGGCAGCCGTCTGCTCGACGGCCTGCGCGCGGTCGCCGCGGCGCAACCCGTGGTCGGTGACGTCCGCGGCAAGGGCCTGATGATCGCGCTGGAGCTCGTCGGACCCGACGGCGAGCCCAACCCGGCGGCCGCCGTGGCGCTGCTCGAGGAAACCCGGGACCGGGGGTTGCTCGTCGGCAAGGGCGGCCTGTACGGCAACGTCATCCGCCTGGCGCCGCCGATGACGCTGACCCAGGCCGAGGCGGAGGAGGCACTCGAGATCCTCGCCCAGTCGATCGAGGCCGTGGCCAAGGAGGTGCAGCAGCGATGAGGACCACCCACTGGATCGGCGGCAAGCCGTGGAACGGTGTCGCCGAACGCACCGGTGACATCTACGACCCCGCCACCGGCCAGGTCGCCGGACAGGTCGACTTCGCGACCGCCGAGGTCGTCGACGAAGCGGTCGCCGCCGCCGGCGAGGCGTTCTCCCGATGGCGTACCGCGTCCCTCGCCCACCGGACGAACGTGATGTTCTCCTTCCGGGACCGCCTCCATGCCCGCCGGTCCGACCTCGCGCAGATCATCACCGCCGAGCACGGCAAGGTGCTGTCCGACGCGGCGGGGGAGATCCAACGCGGGCTGGAGAACGTCGAGTTCGCCTGCGGGATCCCGCAGATGCTGAAGGGCGGGTTCAGCGAGAACGCCTCGACCCAGGTGGACGTGTACTCCATCCGCCAGCCGCTCGGCGTGGTCGGCGTGATCACCCCGTTCAACTTCCCGGCGATGGTGCCGCTCTGGTTCGTGCCCAACGCGATCGCGTGCGGCAACACCGTGGTGCTCAAGCCGAGCGAGAAGGACCCGTCGTCGGCGAACTTCCTGGCGGAGCTCTTCGCGGAGGCCGGGCTACCGGACGGTGTCCTCAACGTCGTGCACGGCGACAAGGAAGCGGTCGATCGGATCCTCGAGCACCCCAGCGTGAAGGCCATCTCGTTCGTCGGCTCCACCCCGATCGCCCGCCACGTCTACCGGACGGGCACCCACCACGGGAAGCGGGTGCAGGCGCTCGGTGGGGCGAAGAACCACATGGTCGTACTGCCGGACGCCGACCTCGACCTCGCCGCGGACGCCGCCGTCTCGGCCGGCTTCGGCTCGGCCGGTGAACGGTGCATGGCTATCTCCGCCGTCGTGGCCGTCGACCCCGTCGGTGACGGGCTGGTCGCCAAGATCGGCGAGCGGATGGCCGCGCTGCGTGTCGGCGACGGCCGTCGCCCGGGCTGCGAGATGGGACCGCTGGTCACCGGTGCCCACCGCGACCGGGTGCTGTCCTACCTCGACGCCGGCCGGTCGGCGGGGGCGCAGCTGGTGGTCGACGGGCGGAGCCACCCGATCGACGGTGAGCAAGCCGGATTCTGGCTCGGGCCGACCCTCTTCGACTACGTCGACACCGACATGTCCATCTACACCGACGAGATCTTCGGACCGGTGCTCTCGGTGGTGCGGGTGCCCAGCTACGACGCCGCCGTCGAGCTGGTCAACGCCAACCCGTACGGCAACGGCGCGGCAATCTTCACCAACGACGGCGGCGCGGCGCGCCGCTATCAGAACGAGGTCGAAGTAGGCATGGTCGGGGTGAACGTCCCCATCCCGGTCCCGGTGTCGTACTACTCCTTCGGTGGCTGGAAGGACTCACTGTTCGGTGACGCACACGCGTACGGGCCGGAAGGGGTGAACTTCTTTGTCAGGTCCAAGGTGGTCACCAGCCGGTGGCTCGACCCGTCCCACGGTGGGGTGAACCTCGGCTTCCCACAGAACACTTGAGCACCTGACCCGGCGTCGGGCGGTCAGCCGGGCCAGGAGCGCCAGTGGGCGGCGTAGGCGCCGCCGGCACGGACCAGCTCGTCGCGGCTGCCGAGTTCGATGATGCGGCCGTCCTCCAGCACCGCGCCCCGGTCCGCGGCGTGCGCGGTGTTGAGCCGGTGGGCGATTCGATGACGGTACGGCCGGTCAGCACGGCGGCCAGCGCCCGCTCGGTGCGCCGCGAGCCGCTGCCCGGGGGCGCGGACGCCCTGCCCCGCGGTTCCGGCGGCACCTGACCGACGCCCAGCACGCGGGCGAACGAGGCGAAGCCTCGCTGCGCCTGCTCCATCCAGAGCAACAGCCGGTCCCCGGCGTGGAGGTTGGATTCGCCCCGCCGGCGGATGAGCGCCCGGAACCGCAGATCGACGACACGGATCTGGGGTCGCTGGGCTGATCCAGGCCCGATCAGCCTGCCGGTCGGCCAGACTGCAAGGGTGAAAGTCGCCGCGCCCACGATCAGGTGGACGCCGTGGCGGTTCGTGACCGCGTTCGGCGTGGTCAGCCTGCTGTCGGACGTGGTGTACGAGGGCGCCCGCTCGGTCATCGGCCCCTACCTGGCCACCCTCGGCGCGTCCGCGACCCTCGTCGGGCTGGTCACCGGCGTGGGGGAGGCGTTCGCCCTGGCGGGACGGCTGGGCACCGGACCGCTCGCGGACCGTACCCGGGCCTACTGGCCGCTCGTCCTGGTCGGCTACGCCGTGACCATGGTCGCCGTGCCCGCCCTCGGGCTGACCACCGCGTTGTGGCTGGCTGCCGCGCTCTTCATCGCGGAGCGTGCCGGCAAGGCGATCCGCGGCCCGGCGAGGGATGTCATGCTCTCCCACGCCGCTGCGGCCACGGGCCGCGGCAAGGGCTTCGCCGTCCATGAGGCGCTCGACCAGGCCGGCGGCGTCGCCGGGCCGTTGCTGGTCGCCGCCGTACTGGCCGCCACCGCTTACGACTACCGGCCCGCGTTCCTCACCTTGGCCGTGCCCGGCGTGGCCGGGATGCTCCTGCTGCTGTGGCTACGCGCCGGCGTGCCCGACCCGGGTCGCTTCGAGCCGGGCCCTCGACCCGGCGCAGCGCCGGCCCCGCCGGGCGCCCGGCTGCCCCGCGTGTTCTGGACCTATCTGGCGTTCACGGTGCTGACCACGGCCGGCTACGCCACCTTCGGGGTGCTCAGCTTCCACCTCGCCACCCGCCACGTCGTACCGGTGGCGGTGGTCCCGGTCGTGTACGCCGCCGCGATGGGCGTCGACGCGGTCGCCGCGCTGGCCTCCGGGTGGCTGTACGACCGGGCCGGCGTCCGGGTACTGGCCGCCGTACCCGTCCTGACCGCCCTGATCCCGCTGGCCGCCTTCACCACCACCCCGGTCACCGCGGTCGCCGGGGCCCTGGCCTGGGGCGCGGTGCTCGGCATCCAGGAATCCACCATGCGGGCGACCATCGCCGACATCGTCCCCGCCGCGCGGCGAGGCACCGCCTACGGCATCTTCGCCGCCGGGTTGGGCGCGGCGACCCTGGTCGGCGGGCTGCTCACCGGAGCCCTCTACGACTACTCGATCACCGCCGTGATCATCACCGTGGCGGGCATCCAGGCCGGTGCCCTGATCCTGTTCCTCGCCATCGTTCGACCGGCTACCCCTGCCCGGGCTGCCTGAGCCGGCGGCGGAAACCGTCGCACGCCGCATTGCCGTCGACTCTCCAGTGACGGGGATGCATAGTCAGCCGCCGGCGGGGGTAGAAGGACGTCACTGCATTGCAGCGGGTCAGGGCGGAGCTGCCCCGAGCGGCCTCACGCGTCGATCCGCGCCGGCTGGTACCCCGGCCCTCGGCGGACGCCGCTGACGTGCCGCCTGACCCGTCGGCGGTGCGAGATGACTACCCCATCATCGCGTTCCAGGGAGGGCGGCCAGTCATGTTGTTCCAGAATGGATCCGTTCGTCGATGGCAGGCGCTGGCCGGGGGGCTGCGCAGCCCCGGCGCCCGGAGCTGGCGGGCGTTCGCGTTCGCCGGTTCCCGCACGTGGCACGGACGCCTCGTCCGCCGGGTCGGGTGATCGCCATGGCCGCTGTGTCGGCGCCCCGGTCGGCGCGCACCGCCCCGTCGGTACCTCGCGGTTACGTGGAGTACCTGCAGGCCAGGCTGCTGGAGGCCGAAGCCAGCCTGACCGCGATGACCGAGCGGTACGAGCGGACGAAGGCCCGCTTCGATCGCTGCTACGCCCGCCACGGCATCACCCCCGAGGCCGACATCGTCAACTACATCAACGCGAAGGGGATGAACCCGGAGCTGAAGTTCTGGTACGCCAAGGTCGAGCACTTCCAGCGGGAGGTGACCGCCTACGGGGCGGCGCTGACCGGACTCGACGCCGCGCGCCGGATGCTCGGCGACCGCGTCCCCGAGTACGGGAGCGCGCGCAACAACAGGCGTGCCTTGAACCGCGCCGGCTGACGACCGCGGGGTCACCGCCGCGCCGTCGCCGGCGGCTTGCGGCGGACGAGCGCGTCGATGCCCCGTCGCCGCCTCCCGCCTACGTCGACCGGGCGATGTCATGGCCGGCGTCGTCGCGGAGGCCGCCCCCGATCCGCTCTACGCGGACCGACTCGAACCGGGTAGCGCGGACGACAGGTGGTGCCGCTGCCGCGACCGGCGGCACCGGCGCGGCGACGCGCCGGCGCGGCGGTCGCCGCCGGGCTCGTCAAGGCTCCTGCAAGGAGAGCCTTCGGCTGCGGGGGCAGGTCGTCCACGTCTCGGGCGTGACGCAGCGGGGACAGCAACAGCGGGACGGGCGTCAGCGTGAGCCCGACCCCGATGAGGAACAGGGTGGGGCGGACGCCGAGCAGGCCCCCGAGCGCGCCGCCGAGCAGCCCGCCGAGCGGAAGCGCACCCATGACCAGGAACCGCATGCTGGCGTTGACCCGGCACTGGAGCCGGGCGGGAACGGTGGACTGCCGGTAGGTGATCTGGGTGATGCCGTAGATGACCTGGCCCATCCCGCTCCCGAGGAAACCCGCGACGAAGAGGGTGGCGGCCCAGCCCCGGCCGGTCAGTGGGACCAGCAGGTTGCACGGGCTGGTCACCGCGAGGGACAGCCAGATGATGCGGGCGGAGCCGACGCGGCGGGCGAGCCGGGCGGCCGTGGCGGCGCCGAGCAGGGCCGCGGCCGGGGCGGCGGACATCAGCATGCCGGCCGTACCGGGAGAGAACCCGACGGTGTCGACCAGGAACAGGATGATCAGCGCGGTGGCGGCGGTGAACAGCAGGTTGGACAGGGCACCGGTGGCGGCGATCGCGCGCAGGACCGGATTCGCCAGGACGAAGGTCAACCCCTCCCGAGCCTGGTGCACCGTGTCGGCTCGCCCGGTCGGTGCGGGCGTGGGCTCGCGCACCCTGATCCGGGCCAGGCAGGCCGCGCTGACCAGGAAGCTCACCGCGTCGACCAGCAGCGTGTTCGTCGCGCCCACCAGTTGGGTGAGCCAGCCGCCGAGGCTGGGGCCGGCGACCTGCCCGGAGGAGCGGACGACCTCCACGGTGCAGTTGCCCCGCAGCAGATCCTTCCGGTCCAGCAATCTCGGCAGGTAGGACTGATGACCGATGTCGAAGACGACCCGCATCACGGCCATCACCGCGGCCATCGTCATGAGCAGCGGCAGGGTCAGCCGGGACAGCGCGGCCGCCAGGGTCACCGTGACCAGCGCGGCGCACCGCACGAGGTCGGTGGCGATCAGCACCGGTCGTAGCCGGCGCCGGTCCAGCCAGACGCCGGCGGGCACGCCGAGCAGGAGGAACGCGCCGTTCTGCACGGCCACCAGAGCGCCCAACTGCCACGGGGTGGCGTCCAGGAGCAGGACGGCGATCAGTGGAAAGGCGATCGTGGTGACGTCGGTACCGAGTTGGGTGACGGTCTGACCGGCGACCACGAGCCGGAAGTCCGCGGACCGCCACGGTGCACCCTGAGGTCGAGCTGTCATCTGCGCCCCCGCACATGCCGTGGACACCGGATGTCGCGCCCGTGACAGGGCGAGGTGCGAAGGGAGATCGGGGTTTTCGGGAGGACGTGGCCCTCGGTCAGAGGCTAGCCCAGCAGAACGCCGCCGCGTCGCGGTACGCCGTACGCGGGGTGGCCGGTGCGGCAACCACGCCCGCCGTGGCGGCCGTTCCCGCGCCCGGCGGGGACGGCGCTGGGTACCGTGCCGGAGTGGAGGTTGGATTCGCCCCGCCGGTCTCCGGCTCGTGGGCCACCCCGGAGAACATGATCCACGTCGCTCGCCGGGCCGAGCAGCTCGGCTACCACTCGCTGTGGGCGTTCCAGCGCCTGCTGGTCCCCGCCGACCTCGGCTGGAGCGAGACGTACCACAGCGTCCAGGATCCGCTGACCACGCTGGCGTTCCTGGCCGCCCACACCGCGCGGATCCGGCTCGGCGTCGCGGTGCTCGACATGCCGTTCATCTCGCCGGTGGTGCTGGCCAAGCAGACCGCGACCCTCGACATCCTCGCCGGCGGGCGGCTCGACGTCGGGCTCGGCCTCGGTTGGGCGGACGAGGAGTATCAGGCGACCGGTGTGAGCAAGCATCGGCGGGGGCACCGGGCCGAGGAGTTCCTCGCCGTGCTCCGCACCCTCTGGCAGGACGACGTCGCCGAGCATCGCGGCGAGTTCTACCAGGTCCCGCCGACACGTCTGGAGCCGAAGCCCGTGCAGCGGCCGCATCCCCCGATCCTGCTGGGCGGGCACGCGCCCGCGGCGCTGCGCCGGGCCGGCCGGCTCGCCGACGGGTGGGTCAGTGGCAGCCAGGCGGACCTGACGGACATCGGCGAGTCGGTCGCGGCGGTCAGGGCTGCCGCGGCGGACGCCGGGCGCGATCCCCGCTCGTTGCGGTTCGTCTGCCGAGGCGTCGTCCGGGTACGCCCGACGGGCCCCGCCGAGCGCGAGCCGCTCACCGGCACGCTGGAGCAGATCAGGTCGGATCTCGGCCGGCTCGCCGCGGCCGGCATCACCGAACTGTTCGTCGACCTCAACTTCGACCCGGAGATCGGCTCACCCCGCGCTGACGCGGGGGCGTCGCTGCGGCGGGCCGACGAGGTGCTCGACGCCCTCGCCCCGGCCCGCTGACCCGCTCCGGCCGGCGGTCACCCGGCCGCCTCCGCCGCCGACCACGCCGACCAGCCGGTCACCCGCATCGCCACCACCGGCCCGGCCGGTGGCTGTCGCACGTACTGCGGATATTTGTCGGCCAGCGCCGCGCGCGCCGCGGCCTCCTCCGCGCGGTCCGCCACCAGCCGGCCCTGCCCGTCCAGCCGGACCCACCACAGCCGTGACCAGTCCTCGTCGTACTCGTCGATCAGCAGGCAGACGTACCCGGTCGCCTGGATGTTCTCCAGCCGGCGTAGCCGCCGGTGGCGCTTGGGCTTCTCGTCGACCGCGTGGTAGACGACGTCGCCGAGCAGGACGAAACACACCGGCACCAGGTGCGGACGGCCGTCGTCCCCGACGGTGGCCAGCCGGGCCACCCGGGCCGATCCGACCCGATGTCGGAGTTCGTCGGCGGCCACCGGCGGGGCCGGACCGACGCGCTACCGGCTGCCCTTGAGATTCCGGCAGAGCCGCTCGGGATCGCGGACGAAGTCCATCCCCTTGTCCCGCACCCGGCTGAAGTCGTCGATCATGTGCTGCACCTCGCCGGGGGTGAAGCGCCGGTCCTCGTCACCCTCCTTCTTCAGCCAGTTGATCACGTCGTCGTAGTTCTTCCACTGTCGCTTGGCCATCAGGCGCTCGATGTCCGTAACGTCGTAGTCTTTCTGCATCGCCTGACTGGACGGGTCGTGGATCTTCATCACCTGCTCCTTTCCGTGCGGATGCTGCGTCGCGCGATTGCCCGGGGAGAGCGCGAGCAAACGGGGCCGGTCCGGCTGAGGGCCCGGAGTCAGGAGGGACCGCTAGGCTGGCTCTCCTCCCTCTCGTTACCTGGAGAAGCGCGCCATGCCCGACAGCGTCTTCGCGCAGTTCGCCACCGACGACGGCCAGCTCGCGCTCGGGCTGCTCGTGCAGCCGGCCATCAACGCCGCCCTGGTGCACAACCGGGTGCCGCTGGTCCGGCACCTCACGCTGACGAACCTGGGCGACGCGCCGCTGTCGGAGGTGTCGCTGACCCTTGAACTGCTCGGCCCGGACGGCCCCCTGACCGAGCCGTGGACGCGTACCCTCACCACGCCGCTGCGGCCCGGCGCGACCACCGGCTGGGACGACTTCCGCGAGTTCACCCCGGACCGGGGGCTGCTCGGCCGCACCGACGAGGCGTTCCCGGTCGATTACCGGCTCACCGCCCGCGCCGACGACCGTCCCGACCTCCGGCTGGTCGCCCCGTCGGCGGTGCTGGCCCACAACGAGTGGTTCAACAGCAAGGCCCTGTACGACTCCCTCGCCGCCTTCGTGCAACCCAACACCCGGGCGGTGAACGCGGTCCTGCGCGCCGCGGCGCAGATCCTGCTCACCCGCACCGGCTCGGGCTCCCTACCGGGCTACCAGGACGGCTCCGAGCGGGCCGCGCTCATCGCCGGCGCCGTCTACGAGGCGCTGCGCCAGCTCGACATCGCCTACCAGGCCCTGCCGGCGTCGTTCGAGAACACCGGCCAGAAGGTCCGCACCACCGCCGCCGTCCTCGACGGGCGGCTCGGCAACTGCCTCGACCTCGCCGTCACCTACGCCGCCTGCCTGGAGGCGGCCGGGCTGCACCCGCTGATCTTCATCACCGAGGGGCACGCGTTCGGCGGCTTCCTGCTCGAGGAGGAACGCCTCGGCTCCGCCGCGGTGACCGAGACCAACCTGCTCATCTCCATGGTCGACTCGGGGCGGGCGGTGCCGGTCGAGCTGACCCGGATCGGGCCGGGCGCGCAGACCGCCGCGTTCACCGAGGCGGTGCAGGTCGGCCTCGCCCACTTCCGCGGCCAGGGCCAGCGGCTCCAGGGCGTGGTCGACGTGCACCTCGCCCACCGCTCCGGCATCCGGCCGCTGCCCTCGCCCGACGAACTGGTCGCCCCGCCGGCGGTCGACGCCGAGGCGCCCACCGGGGCGGTCGGCTCCATCGAGCTGCCGACCGGGGTGGCGCTGGCGAAGCTGCGGCAGCTCGCCGACGAGGGCGACGAGGCGCCGCAGCAGTCCGACGGCTCCCCGGCGCGCATCCAGCAGTGGAAGAAGTCCCTGCTCGACCTGAGCCTGCGCAACCCGCTGCTCAACCTGCCCAAGCGCGGCCGCGGCCTGGAGCTGCACGTCCCGGCCGGCGCGCTCGCCCTGCTCGACGACCTGATCCACGACGGCCGCCAGGTGCAGATCATTCCGCAGGACGACATCAGCCACGTCCACGAGCTCGCCGGCACCCGGCGGGCGCAGGATCTCGACGCCGAGATGCTTACCCGGGAGCTGCGCACCGACGGCCGGGTCTACGGCGCGGTCACCGAGGCCCGCTACAAGACCGCGATGCGCTCGCTGCAACGCGAGGCGCGCACGATGGAACAGGAGACCGGCAGCAACTACCTCTACCTGACCATCGGCACGCTGGTGCACGCGAAGACCACCGGGGGAGAGGCGTACGCGCCGCTGTTCCTGCTGCCGGTGCGGATCGAGGGCGGCGCCGGGCGGCGCCCGTACGCCATCGTCATCGACGGCGCCGAGGTCGCCACCCCCAACTACTGCCTGATCGAGTGGCTGCGGGTCAAGCACGGCGTCCGGATCCCGGAGCTGGAGCAGCCGGTCCTCGACGAGCACGGCATCGACATCGGCAAGACGCTCGCCGCGATCAACGCCGGGCTGGTCGACAACCGACTCAACTACCGCATCGACGAGACCGCCAGCCTGCGGCTGCTGCAGTTCTCCACCTTCCAGATGTGGCGCGACCTCACCGACCACTGGCCCCGGTTCATGGAGAACCCGGTGGTGCGGCACCTCGTGGAGTCGTCCGGCGCGTCCTTCGACGACCCGGCCGGCACCGAGCAGGACGTCCACGTCGACGAAGCGCAGCTGCACCTGCCCATCCCCGCCGACGGCTCGCAGATGCAGGCCATCGTGCTGGCCGAGCGCGGCCAGTCGTTCGTCCTGGAGGGTCCGCCCGGCACCGGCAAGTCGCAGACCATCACCAACATGATCGCCCGGGCGGTCACCGCCGGCCGGTCGGTGCTCTTCGTCGCCGAGAAGCAGGCCGCCCTCGACGTGGTCAAGCGCCGTCTCAAGCAGATCGGCCTGGGACCGTTCGCCCTCGACCTGCACGGCCGCAAGCAGTCCATCAACGCGATCCGCCAGCAGCTCCGCGACGCCCTCGACCAGTACGACCACGGCGGCGACGCGACCTGGACGGCCGTCGAGACGGCGTACCGCACCCGGCTGGCGCCGCTGGCGGACTATCCCGCCCAGGTCCACACCGACAACGCCGCCGGCATGTCGCTCTGGTCGGCCTACGAGCAGACCCTGGCGTACGGCGACGGGCCGGTCGCGCCCGTGCCGGTCGGGTATCTCGGCGCGACCGGCGAGCAGCGGGCCCGGGTGGAGACGACGCTGCGGGAGTTCCCCGCCGCCGCCCGCTCGGCCCGGCTCCGGCCAGCGCACCCCTGGGCCATCAGTGGCTGCCGCACCCTGGACGGGCTGCACGCCGACGCGGTCACCGAGATCGCCGCCGAGCTGGAACAGGTCCGCGCCGACCTCGCGGCCCGCCCGGAGCTGACCGACCTGCTGCGTACGCTGACCGCCCCGGACGCGATCCGCGAGCTGCAGGCCGGCGCCTGGCTCGCCGTACGGGGAACGCTGCCGGACCGGGACACCACCCTGCGCGCGTCCGACCGCCGCTGGGACGAGGCGGCCGACCGGCTCCTGGCGGAGCTGGCCGCGTTCCGGCAGGGGTTCGCCGGCGAGCTGACCACCTTCCGCCCAGACGTCTTCGCGCTCGCCGAGCTGGCCGCCTGGCATGCCGAGGCCCAGGAGGCGGGCCGGAAGCTGTTCGGCAAGCGCAAGCGCCGGCAGGGCACCGCCGACCGGCTCGCCGTCCACCTCCAGTCCGGCGCCGCCGTCGACCCCGAGCAGGTCGAACTGGTCACCGGTCGGCTGGTGGCCGCGCAGGCGCACGCCGCCGCCCTGTCCCAGCAGTGCGGCACGCTCGGTGGTCTCCACCTGCCCGGCGGCTGGCGGCCCACCGACCCGCACGCCGAGCAGCGGCTGCGCGAGGCCGTCACCGCGACCCGGGCCGGTCGCGTACTCCTGGCGGCGCACCCCGCCGCCTGGGCGCTGTTCCACCGGGGGATCGGCGAGGGGGAGGCCGTCCTGCTCGACCGCGCGGCCGCCCGGTGGCGGGCCTGGCAGGGAGTGCTGCGCTGCGGCGCCCCGGAGCTGAGCCGCTGGGCGGGCGGGTCGCACTGGCTCGACGCCTGGCAGCGCGACGGCGCGACCTGGCTGAACGAGCTGCGGGCCGACGAGCTGTTCCCGCTGCGCCGGTGGGCGACCGTGCTCACCCACGCCGACGTGCTCGGCGCGGCCGGACTCGTCGACTACCGCGAAAAGCTGCTGCGGGGCGAGGTCAACCCGCAGCTCGCCGAGGAGGCGTACCGGCGGGGCGTCGCCGCGGCCTCGCTCGCGGAGCGGCTGCGCGCCGGCGGTCTGCAGTACTTCGACCCGGAGCTGCACGACGACGAGATCGCCCAGTTCGAGTCGGCGGCCGCCCAGTTGCGCGCGGCGCTGCCCGAGCACCTGCCGTCGGTGCTGGTCCGCCGTCGACCGTTCAGCCCGACGGACCGCCGCGGCCGCTTTGCCGACTTCGCCGCGGAACTTCGCCGCAAGCGCGGCGGGAAGTCGTTCCGGGAGCTGTTCGAGCAGTACCCGGACGTGGTGCTCGCGTTGGCCCCGTGCGTGCTGGTCAGCCCGGCCTCCGCCGCGAACTTCCTCGCCCCCGGGAGCCGGCGCTTCGACCTGGTCATCTTCGACGAGGCCTCCCAGATCCGCGTCGCCGAGGCGGTCGGCGCGATGGGCCGGGGACGTGCGGTGGTGGTGGTCGGGGACTCCCGACAGATGCCGCCGACCAGCATCATGCAGGCCGCCCACACCCCGGACGAGCCGGACGAGGGCGACGGGCCCGTGCCCGAGGACCTGGAGAGCATCCTCAGCGAGGCGGTCGAATCCGGTCTCCCGCAGCGGTGGCTCTCCTGGCACTACCGCAGCCACGACGAGTCGCTGATCGCCTTCTCCAACCGGTACTACTACGACAGCAAGCTCTCCAGCCTGCCGTCGCCGGGGGCCGGCGATTCCGCGGGCATCATCTGGCGACGGGTCCACGGGCAGTACGACCGGGGCGCCTCGCGGACCAACGAGGTCGAGGCCCGCGCCATCCTCGACGAGATCACCCGACGGCTGCACGACCCGGCCACCGCGGGCCAGTCCATCGGCGTGGTCACCTTCAACATCCAGCAGCGTGACCTCATCCTCAACCTGCTCGAGGAGAGCCCCGACCCCCTGGTACGCGAGCAGTTGTCGGGCGCCGTCGCGGAACCGGTCTTCGTGAAGAACCTGGAGAACGTGCAGGGCGACGAGCGCGACGTCGTGCTCTTCTCCCTGGCCTTCTCCACCAACCCGGAGACCGGCCAGTTGCCGCTGAACTTCGGACCGCTCAGCCAGGCCGGCGGCGAGCGGCGGCTGAACGTGGCGATCACCCGGGCCCGCCGCCAGGTGGTGCTCTACTCCTCGTTCGACCCGTCCGACATCGACCTGTCCCGGACCTCGGCGGTGGGGACCCAGCACCTGCGCGCGTACTGCGAGATGGCCGCCGCCGGCGCCGACCGGCTCGGCGACCTGGTCACCGACCGCGCGGAACGGCGCAGCCGGGTCCGCGACGAGGTCGCCGCCGCCATCCGTGCCCGCGGCCACGAGGTCCGCACCTCGCACGGGCTCTCCGACTTCACCGTCGACATCGCCGTACGGGCGCCCGGCGCGCCGCGCTGGCAGGTCGCCGTCATGCTGGACGGTCCCGAGTGGAGCAGCCGGCCGACCGTGGCGGACCGGGACTCGGCGCCCAGCCTGCTGCGCTCGATCATGGGCTGGCCGGCGATGGTCCGTTTCTGGCTGCCGTCGTGGATCCACGACCGCGCCGCGATCCTCGACCAGATCGACGCCGCGGTGACCGCCGCCAACACGCCCGAGGAGGAGCGGGAGGACGCCGAACTGCCGGCGCCGGACCAGGTGCCGGCGGCCTCCGATGCGCTACGGCAGGTGCCGGAGGAGACCGGCGTCTCGCCTGTCGTGCAGGTTCCGGCGCAGCGGGTGGATGCGTCACCCGACGCGCGAGTGCCGGGGCCGACGGCCAACGGCGAGGATCGACACGACGGGCCACCGGCCGACGCCGAGGAGCCGGCCGCCCCGATCGCCTCGCTGGCCCCTGCCGCGCCCGTGGCCCCGGCCGTCCTGCTCGGGCAGCCGGCGGTGAGCGCCGTCGCCGAGCCGACGGGCAGCCCGACGGCCAGCCCGTTCGTGCCGTACGTGCCGACGGTGATCGGGGAGCAGGCGGACATCGACCTGATCGGCAGCGACCGCCGGATCAGATCGCTGGTCCGGGAGAGCCTGCGCGAGATCATCGCCGCCGAGGGGCCGATCGAGCAGCACCGCCTGGCGCGGCTCACGCTCGCCCGGTTCGGCTTCGCCCGCACCCGGGAGGACCGGCGCGCGGAGGTGCTGAAGCTGGTGGACCGCGAGACCCTGCACCGCCATCCCCTCATCGGTGTCTTCGCCTGGCCCGCCGGCCTGGACCCGCACACGTCGCGCAGCTACCGCACCACCCAGGTCAGCTCCGATCGCCGGTTCGAGGAGGTGCCGCCGGAGGAGGTGGCCAACGCCCTGACGCACGCGTTGGAGCAGACACCGCACCTGGGGGAGGAGCAGCTGTTGCGCGCCGCGCTCGAACTGCTCGGTCACCGCCGTCGCACCGAGGCCGCCGAGAAGCTGCTGCGCTACGGGCTGCACATCGCCGTCGCCAGCGGCAGGATCCGCCGCGCCGCCGACGGCCGCTTCGCCGTCGGGCACTGACCCGCCGCGCCGTACGGCGAGGGCTCGCACCGTAGGCCCGGCGGCTGCCCATTGTGGAGCCTGCCGCCGCGTCGGGTCTGCCCTCCGCGACCCTCCGTTCGAGCATCGACTTTCTCGGTGCTCACCATGTAAAGCATTCAGGCTGTTCACGCTGCCGACTCCCGCGATATGGTCCCCGCCAGTCGTCCCAGCAGGAGGTTCCCGGTGCTCAGGAAGCAGGCGCTCCGCGTCGTCATCGGTCTTGCCACTCTCTCGGTCGCCCTCACCGGCTGCGGACGCTCGACGAGCGGTCAGACGTCGCAGGCCGGTGGGTCGGCCTCGGTCGCCGCCGACGCCAAGGCCACCGACCTCGTACCCGCCGCGCTCAAGGAGAAGGGCGTGCTCCGGGTCGCCACCGCCGAGGGCTACCCGCCGATGGAGATGTACAAGGAGGGCACCCAGGACCTGATCGGCGTCGACCCGGAACTGGCCGCGGCGATCGCCGGGCGGCTCGGCCTGAAGCTGGAGATGACCAACGCGAGCTTCCCCGGCCTGATCCCGGGACTGCAGGCCGACCGCTGGGACCTGGCGATGTCCTCGATGAGCGACACCGAGGAGCGGCGTAAGGCGGTCGACTTCGTCGACTACTTCCAGGCCGGTGGCGCGATCATGGTGGCCAAGGGCAACCCCGCCGGCGTCAAGGACCTGGCCGACCTGTGCGGTCGGGCCGTGGTGCTCGCCAAGGGCAGCTCCAACCTCGCCATCGGCGAGGGGCAGAACGCCAAGTGCGGCAAGAAGATGACGATCTCGCAGAGCGAGGACGCCCCGACCGGCCTGCTGCAGATCGACGCCGGGCGGGCGGTGGCCACCATCGTCGACTACCCGGTGGCCAAGATGCTGGCCCAGGAGAGCGGCAAGTACGAGGTGCTGGAGGCCCAGTACGAGGCCGGCCCGTGGGGCATCGCGATCGACAAGAAGGACAGCCAGCTCCGCGACGCGGTGCGCAAGGCGCTCCAGGAACTGATCGACAGCGGGGAGTACGCCAAGATCATGGAGAAGTGGGGCGTGCAGGGCAGCGCGGTCAAGGCCGCCACGGTCAACGCCCAGCAGTGAGCACGCCGGTGGACGCGACCGTCGTGGGCCCGGCTGCGGCCGGGCCCACCGGCTCGGAAGCGCCGGAAGCGAACCGGATCAGTCATCCCCTCCGGCCCGGCCGCTGGCTGGCCGCCGGGGTGACGGCGCTGGTGCTGGTCTGGCTGGGATGGACCGTCGCCATCAACCCCAACCTGCACTGGGACATCGTCGCCGACTACCAGTTCGACCGGGTCATCCTGGAAGGGCTCTGGGTCACCGTCCAGCTCACCGTCGCCTCGATGGTCATCGGTGTGGTGCTCGGCGTGGTGGTCGCCCTGATGCAGGTCTCCGACAGCCGCATCCTGCGTACCGGCGCGATGGCGTACGTCTGGTTCTTCCGCGGCACGCCGCTGCTGGTGCAGCTGATCTTCTGGTTCAACATCGCGCTGATCTTCCCCGAGATCGGTCTGGGCGTGCCGTTCGGCGGCCCGAAGCTGATCACCTGGGAGACGAACACGCTGGTCACCGGCTTTGTCGCGGCGCTGCTCGGGCTCAGCATCAACGAGGGCGCGTACATGAGCGAGATCGTGCGCGCCGGCCTGCGGGCCGTCGACCCCGGTCAGCAGGAGGCCGCGGCGGCACTGGGCATGTCCCGTACGAAGATCATGAAGCGGGTGGTGCTGCCCCAGGCGATGCGGATCATCGTCCCGCCGACCGGCAACCAGTTCATCTCCATGCTGAAGACCACCTCGCTCGTCTCGGTGATCGCCGGCGCCGACCTGCTCACCGTCGCCCAGCGGCTCTACCTGACGAACTTCGAGGTGATCGCCCTGCTCATCGTCGCGTCCATCTGGTATCTGGTCCTCACCACCGTCGCCGGCGCCGGCCAGTACTACCTGGAACGCCGGTTCAGCCGCGGCTTCGGCACCACGGTGCCGGGCACGCTGGGCGGGCGGATCGCCCGCAACCTGCGGTTCTCCGGGAGCGCGCGATGACCGCGCCGATGGTGCGGTGCCGGGCCCTGCGCAAGAGCTTCGGCCGGCTGGAGGTGCTGCGCGGCATCGACCTGACCATCGGGCGCGGCCAGGTGGTCTGCGTGGTCGGCCCCTCCGGCTCCGGCAAGTCCACCCTGCTGCGCTGCCTCAACCACCTGGAGGAGCCGCAGGGCGGGCGGGTGTACGTCGACGGCGAGCTGATCGGGTACGAGGAGCGCGGCGGGCGGCTGCGGCCGCTGCCGGACGCCCGGCTGCGCCGGCAGCGCGAGTCGATCGGCATGGTGTTCCAGCGGTTCCACCTGTTCCCGCACCGCACCGCGCTGGAGAACGTGATGGAGGGCCTGGTCGCCGTCAAGGGCGTGCGGACGGCCGAGGCCCGCAGGCGCGCCGGTGAGCTGCTCGACCGGGTCGGGCTGGCCGATCGCGCCCACCACTACCCGGCGCAACTCTCCGGCGGGCAGCAGCAGCGGGTGGCCATCGCGCGCTCCCTGGCGATGTCACCGAAGCTGATGCTCTTCGACGAGCCGACCTCCGCGCTCGATCCCGAACTCGTCGGGGAGGTGCTCGAGGTGATGAAGGACCTGGCGGCCAGCGGGATGACGATGATCGTGGTGACCCACGAGATGGGCTTCGCCCGTGAGGTCGGCGACCACCTGGTCTTCATGGACGAGGGCCTGATCGTCGAGCAGGGGCCGCCCCGGGACGTGCTGGCCGCGCCGCGGCACGACCGGACCCGCGCGTTCCTGTCCAAGGTGCTGTGATGGCGCGGCTCGACCTGGTGTTCACCGGCGGGGACGTGCTCGACGGCACCGGCGCGCCGGCCCGCCCGGCCGACGTGGGCGTACGGGAGGGACGGCTGGTGCTGCTGCCACCGTTCAGCGGCACGCCCGCCGCCGCCGTGGTGGACGCCGCCGGTCTGGTGGTCACACCCGGCTTCCTCGACGTGCACACCCACTCCGACCTGCTGGCCGGCGACGACGAGCAACGGGAGGTGCTGCGCCGGGCGCCGCTGCTCCAGGGGGTGACCACCGAGATCTGCGGCAACTGCGGGATCAGTCCCTTCCCGGTCCCGCCCGAGCGCGGCGGGCCGGTGCGGGAGCTGATCGCGGCGACCTTCGGGCCGCCCGCGGCGGCGTACGCGTCGTTCCCGGAGTTCGCCGCGGCGCAGGGCGCGGCCCGGCGCAACCACCTCGCCGCCCTCGTGGGGCACGGGACGCTGCGCGCCGCCGTGGTCGGCTTCGCTCAACGGCGCGCGACGCCGGAGGAGACCCGACGAATGTGCGGGCTGCTCGACGAGGCGCTCGCCGCGGGCGCGGCCGGCCTGTCCACCGGCCTGATCTACTCGCCCGGAGTGAACGCCGGCACCGACGAGGTCATCGCCCTGGCCCGGGTCGCCGCGGCGCACGGCAAGCCGTACGTGACGCACCTGCGCGACGAGATGTCCCAGGTCGAGTCGGCCCTCGAAGAGGCGATCGAGATCGCCGGCGCCGCCGGGTCGGCGCTGCAGGTCTCCCACCACAAGACCGCCGGCCGGCGGGCCTGGGGCGCCACCGTCCGCACCCTGGCCCGACTCGACCGGGCGCGTGCCGACGGGCTGGACGTCGCCTGCGACGTCTACCCGTACACCGCCGGCAGCACGGCCCTGCTCGCGATGCTGCCCCCGTGGGTGATCGCCGACGGGGTGTCGGCGATGCTCGCCGCCGTCGCGGACCCGGCGGTCCGCGACCGGATCCGTGCCGACCTGGTCGGCGGAGTGCCGGGCTGGGAGAACACCGTGGGCAACGGCGGCTGGGACCTGATCCGCGTCGCGTCCGCCCCGAACAACCCGGACGCGCAGGGGCACACCATCGCCGACCTGGCCGCCGCGCGCGGCGCCGACCCGGTGGACTACGCCTGCGACCTGCTCGCCGCCGAACGGGGCGACGTCACCATCCTCAGCCACTCCATGCACGAGGACGACGTCCGCCGGGTGCTGGCCAGCCCGCTCACCATGCTCTGCTCCGACGGCGTACCGAAAGGGGGCCGCCCGCATCCGCGCTGGGCGGGCAGCTTCGCCCGGGTGCTCGGGCACTACGTACGCGACGTGGGTCTGCTGCCGCTGGCGGACGCGGTGCACAAGATGACCGCGATGCCCGCCCGCCGCTTCGGCCTGCGGGACCGCGGCCTGCTCGCCGACGGGTACGCCGCCGACCTGGTGGTCTTCGACCCGCAGCGGGTCGCCGACGGCGCCACGTACGACGATCCGCTGGCGCCGCCGCGCGGCGTCCGCTGCGTGGTGGTCGGCGGCCGGGTCGTGGTGGACCGCGGTGAGGTCACCGACACCCGGCCCGGCCGGGTGCTGGCCGTGACCGGTAGGAAGCCGGCCGTGCCGGGACGGCGATGAGCGCGGCCGGTGGGGGCCCGGCCGCCGGCGTGCGGATCGGGGCGCTGGTGCGGCGGCTGGACGACGGGCGCGGCATCTCGGTCGACCCGGACCGGGTCCTCCGGCTGGCCAGCGTCGGCAAGGTGCTGCTGCTCGGCGAGGTGGCCCGACGGCTCGCCGACGGCACCCTCGCCGCCGACCAGCGGGTGGAGCTGCTCGATGAGGACCGGGAGGTCGGCGGCACCGGCCTGCTCGGCGCGCTGTCGCCCCGGTGGTGGACGGTCGCCGACCTGGCCACGGCGGTGGCCGCGGTCAGCGACAACGCCGCTACGAACGCGCTGCTCCGCCTGGTCACGCTCGACGCCGTGCAGGACCTGGCCTGCCAGGCCGGCCTGCGGGACACGACCGTGCACGACCGGATCCGGGCCGAGCGCGGCCCCGGCGTACCGGAGACCTTCGCGACCGGCACCGCCCGCGAGCTCTGCGCGTTCCTCGCCGACGTGGCGGCCGGCACCTGGCAGCGCCCGCGGGCGTGCGCGCTGCTGCGGGACTGGCTCGCCGGGAACATCGACCACACCCTGGTGGCCGACTCCATCGGCCACGACCCGTGGTCGGGCGACGGCGTCCGGGTGCTGAACAAGACCGGCACCGACACCGGCGTACGGGCCGACACCGGGATCGTGTCCGGCCGGCACACGGTCGTCTACGCCGTGATCGCGGCGTTCGAGCCCGGGGCGGAGCGGGCCGCCGTGGCGGAGCTGCGGCGCTGGGGCACGACGGTCGACCGGCTCGCCGGCGCCCACCGCTCGGACAGCTCCTGACTGAGCCCCGCGGCGGCGTCGGTCAGCCGTTCGACGAAGCTGCCCACCACCGGGTTCGGATTGCCGGGGCGCAACGCCACGCCGATCTCCCGGTGCAGCTTGCCGTGCGCGAGCTGCCGGACCGCCACCTGACCCGGGTTGCGCAGGCCGAGCGACGGCACCAGCGCGACGCCGACGCCGGCCCGGACCAGGCCGAGCACCACCTCGTAGTGGTCGTTGCGGCACCGGATCCGCGGCTGGAAGCCCTCGGCCCGCGCCGCCAGCTCCAGCACCGACACCTCGCCCTGCACGCCGAGGGTGGTGATCCACGGCTCGGCGGCGAGGTCCGCGAGCCGCAGCCGCCGCCGGCCGCACAGCGGGTGGTCGGCCGGAAGCACCACCAGCTGCGGGTCCACCATCAGCGGTTCGACCTTCACGTACGGCGAAGCCTGGGCCGGACTCAACGGGTGGTCGAACACCACCACGAGGTCCAGTTCGCCCTGGTTGAGCCGGGGCAGCAGCTCGTCCGGCTGCCCGAGGATCAGCGCGAGCTCGACCTGCGGATGGTCCCGGGTGAAGCTCGACAGGGCGCGCGGCAGCAGCTCCGCGCCGGCCGTCGCGAAGAACCCGATGCGCAGCAGACCCCGCCGGCCCTCGCCGTGCGCGGACAGCTCGTCGCGGGCGGCCGACATCAGGTCGGCGATCTGCTGCGCGTAGTCCGCGAGGCGCTGGCCGGCGGCGGTGAGCCGCAGGCTGCGCGGCCCCCGGTCCACCAGCGCCACCCCGGCCTCCTGCTCCAGCGTGGCGAGCTGGTGGGAGACCGCCGACGGGCTCAGCCGTAGCTGCTCCGCGGCGGCGACGATCGTGCCGTGCCGGGCGATCTCCAGCACGACCTGCAGGCGTGCGGTGTTGAACATCGGCGGACCGCCTTCCTGCTCCGGGGCTTGCGGCAACGTCGACACCAGTCCGCCCGGCCCACACTCTCGCATGCCGGCGGCCGGCTGCGCTCGCGGCTCAGGCGGCCGTTGCTACCGCTTCTCCTTCTTGGGTCTGGGCGGCAGCGTCGCGACGTACCCCCGAGCCCTGTCGACCCAGACCGTCGCCTGCTCGGTGCTGAACGACGGGGGCAGGGCCAGGTAGCCACCCATCGGTCGCTCCGCAGGGCCGAAGGGTCCCGCACCCTCGATCGTCGCGAGTTCGGCCAGATCGTCGGCGGCGAGTTTCACGCCGACCGACGAGCCGAACAGCCCGGCGAACATGTTGCCGTTCACGAACGCGCCGAGGTTGCCGAACATCGGCTTGACCTCGACCCCTGGGGCGTCGGACACGACGGACCGGAAGAACTGCTTGTCAGCGTCCGTGGGCTTCGGCATCTGCATCGTCGGATCCTGTCATCCGGCCAGGGGGCGACGGCCCGAGAAGGCGGCCAGCCGCTCCATCGGGTCGGCGTCCACGGGCGGGGTCACCTCGTCGCCGAACGAGGAGCCGCGGCCGCCGGGGACGATCTGCTCGGCGAGCTTGTGGACGTAGGCCACGACCTCGTCACTGACGGCCAGGGGCGTGCCGCTGGCCTGGGCCAGGTCCCAGGCGTGCAACAGGAACTCCACCGGCATGATGCCCGCCACGAACGCGGCCGGCATCTCGCCGCCGCCGGGCGCGGCGATGGCGCCGTCGAGGCCCCGGGCGCGCCATCCCTCGATGGCCTGCGCCGCCATGGTGGCCGTCCGGTCCTCCAGCGAACCCGTCCCGGGGTTCACGACCTCGACGCCGGCCATCGCGCCGAGGGTGACCATCGAGCCGAACAGGTGCTCGGCGAGGTCGTGGCAGGTGAAGTCCGCGCAGGGGGTCTGCTTGGCGCGGTCGGAGGAGGTCAGCCGGCGCAGGACCGTCTGGAGCACGGCCAGGGTGGCGTCGGCGGCGGACAGTTCGTCGAGCCGCTCGGGAGCGGCGGACCACTCGTCCGGGCCGGCATCCCCGGCGACGGCGGCCTTCTCGAGACGGCCGAGGTAGTGGTTCCAGCCCTCGGCGTGCATCGCCGCCTGCTCGTCGGTGAGCCCCTCGTGGGTGAGGGTGACCCGGGTGCCGTCGGCGACCGGCTCGATCGTGATGGAGACGGTCGAGGTGTCGGGGGCGAGGTCCGGGTTGCCCTCCCAACCCCAGCCGAACACGACCCGCTTGCCGGGTTCGACCTCTCGGAAGGTGCCGGTCGCCACGTGGCCGGGGGTGACGGTCCAGCGGTAGTCACCGCCCACGCGGAGGTCGACGCGGGCCGACACGGTCTGCCAGCGGCGCAGCCGCTCCGGCTCGGTGATGAGCGCGAATGCCTCGTCGATGTCGACGGGGAGGACGACGGTCTTGGTGAACATCAGTGGTCTCTCTCGATCCGTTGAGACTTCAGGGCGTGGGCGTCGGCGACCAGCAGGTCGAGCTCGGCGGTCCAGAACCGGTCGATCTCGGCCTGCAGCTGACGGAGTCCGTCGGGTACGACCCGGTAGATGCGCTCCCGGCCGACCTTCTCGGCCGTCACCAGGCCGACCTCGGCCAGCAGCAACAGGTGCTGGGAGATCGCCGACCGGGTGACGGTGAACTCCGCCGCGATGCTGCTCACCGTGCGGGGCTGCGACGCGAGCAGCTGCAGGATCCGTCGCCGGGTGGGCTCAGCAGCGGCAGACAACGCGTCGATCACCCGAAACACGTTAGGCCTTACTAACGCATTCCGTCAAGTGCCTGCTCAGCCGCCCGGACCTGCCGCCGAGCGTCGTCGCGCCCGCGCCGGGCGGCGAATTTAACCAGTGCCCGCTATTGAAATTCAGGAGCCAGGGGACCAGGATGGCGATTGCAGGAACCACCGCTTGGAGGGCAGTTCAGGTGACCATCGCTCCGGCCCCACGACGCGTCGACCAGCAACCGGCGCGCGACCTGGTCGCCGCCGAACAGGCCGCCGCGCGGTTCCTGACCGCACTCGGCATCGACCTGGGCTCGGAAAGCCTGCGGGACACGCCGGGCCGGATGGCCCGGGCGTACGCCGAGTTGCTCACCGCGCGCCCGTTCGACCTGACCACCTTCCCCAACGACGAGGGCTACGACGAACTGGTGCTGGCCCGGTCCATTCCCATCCGGTCGGTGTGCGAACACCACCTGTTGCCGTTCGTCGGTGTCGCGCACGTCGGCTACCTGCCGGGCGACCGGATCCTCGGACTGTCCAAACTCGCCCGCGTCGTGGAGCTCTTCGCCCACCGGCCGCAGGTGCAGGAGCGGCTGACCAAGCAGGTGGCGGACTGGCTGGCCCTCGAGCTGGCGCCCAAGGGCGTCGGTGTCGTCATCGAGGCCGAGCATCTGTGCATGACGTTGCGCGGCGTGCGGGCCGCCGGCGCCACCACCGTGACCTCAACCCTGCTCGGGACCCTGCGGGACGACGCCCGCTCCAGGGCCGAGTTCTTCTCCCTCACCGGAGCCCACTGACCCGATTGGAGAGCGGCATGGACAGCAGTCCCACGTTCGTCATCGTCGGCGCCGGCCTCGCCGGCGCCAAGGCCGCCCAGACACTGCGCGAGGAGGGCTTCGCCGGCCGGGTGATCCTGCTCGGTGAGGAACCCGAACGGCCGTACGAGCGGCCACCGCTGTCGAAGGGCCTGCTGCTGGGGAGCACGCCGCGGCGCGACGTGTACGTGCACGACGCCGGCTGGTACGAGGCGAACGACGTCGACCTGCGTACCGCGACCCGGGTCACCGGCATCGACCGCGAAGCCCACCAGGTCGTCCTCGCCGACGGCGAACGGCTCGGCTACGACAAGCTGCTGCTGGCCGCCGGCTCGGCGCCCCGCCGCCTCGATGTTCCCGGCGCCGACCTGGACGGGGTGCTGTATCTGCGCACGTTGGCGGACTCCGATCGGATCGCCGAAGCCGTCACCGACCAGGCCCACCTCGTGGTGATCGGCGCCGGCTGGATCGGTCTGGAGATCGCCGCCGCCGCCCGGCGGCACGGCGCCGCCGTGACCGTGGTGGAGACCGCCGAGCTGCCGTTGCAGCGGGTCCTCGGCGACGAGGTCGCCCGGGTCTTCGCCGACCTGCACCGCGGCCACGGCGTCACCTTCCACTTCGGCGTCGGCGTCCGACAGCTGCGGGGGACCGGGCGGGTGTCTTCGGTGCTGCTGACCGACGGCACCGAACTGGCCGCCGACACCGTCGTCGTCGGCGTGGGCATCCAGCCCAACGTGCAGTTGGCCGAGGCGGCCGGCCTGAAGGTCGACAACGGCATCGTCACCGACGCCCGGCTGCTCACCTCCGACCCGCACATCCACGCCGCGGGCGACGTGGCCAACGCCCTCCACCCGCTGCTGCACCGGCACATCCGCGTGGAGCACTGGGCGAACGCGCTCAACGGCGGCCCGGCCGCGGCCAGGTCCATGCTGGGCCAGCAGGTCGAGTACGCCCGACTGCCGTACTTCTTCTCCGACCAGTACGACCTGGGGATGGAGTATTCCGGGTGGGTGGCCCCGGACGGTTACGACCGGGTTGTGTTCCGCGGCGACCCGGCCGTGGTGGACGGCCGGGCGCCCGAGTTCCTGGCGTTCTGGGTCGCCGAGGGCCGGGTGCTGGCCGGTATGAACGCCAACGTGTGGGACGTGACCGACCAGATCCAGGCGCTGGTGCGGGCCGGCCACGCCGGCCGGGCGGTCGACCTGGCCAGGCTCGCCGACCCGGGGGTGCCGCTCGGCGATCTGCTGCGCTGAGCGGGCGTGCCGCCGAGCGGGTGGCGGTGGCCGGCGGGTCAGGCCGGGCGGATCTGTACGCAGCAGGCGCCGGGGGTGGGAGCCAGCCGCGCGTGCAGGTCCGTCCGGCCGAGCCCGTCGAGCAGACCGGCGACGAAGGCCTGGTTCAGGCCGCACACCAGCTCGGTCTGCTGGACGGCGAGTTCGTGGAAGGGGCAGTTGCGCAGCCGGATCAGCTCGTCGTCGTCGGTCGGTTCGAAGCCGAGCTCGGCCAGCACGTCCGCGACCGGCCCGCCGGCGCCGACCTGACGACCGAGGGCCACGCCCCGGTGCCCCGCCAGGCGGAGCGCCGCGGACCTGGCATCGGTGGGATCCTCGGCGACGGCCTGGGCGAGGATCTCGCCGATCAGGTCGTAGCGCCGCTCCGGGATGGTCAGCGCGATGCAGCCCGGCGCCGCCTCGTACACCTTCGGCGTTCTGCCCCGGCCGCGCGGCTGGTCGGTCGGCGCCGCGTACCTGGCCCGCAGCAGTCCGGCGGCGACCAGCTTGTCGAGGTGGAACGCCGCCAGGTTGCGCGAGATCCGCTGTGCCTCGGCGGCCTCGTCCCGCGTCACCGGGTGGTCCTGACTGCGCACGTAGTCGTACAGCGCCCGGCGGATCTGGTCGACCAGGGCCGTCACCGCCTGCCAGGGGCCCGCTGCCATGCCGAGAAGTTTATCACCAGCAGATGTTGTTGAAATTCACTGAACGGGCGTGACCGCCGGCAGGTGCCGACGGAGCCGCACCTCGGGCTCGCCGTACGCCTCCTCCACCCGGGTGCCGCCGTCGGGCGTCCAGCCCTGCCCGACGTAGAAGGCGCGAGCGGCATGGTTTCCCGCGAACACCCACAGCGTCGCCGTGTCGTACCCGGCGGCCCGCAGCTGCCCGGAGGCGGCGTGCAGCAGCGTCCGACCCAGCCCGAGACCCTGGGCGTCCGGGTGCACGTACAGGCTGAACACGTGTCCGCGGCGCGCATCGTCCGGGTCCGCGCCGAAGCGCACGACGCCCCGCACCCCGTGCCCGGCCACGTCGGCGAGGAGCACCCCGTCGGGCGCCGCCGCGAGGACCAGGCGCCACAGCGCCACCGCGCTCGCCCCGTCGTAGCGGGCCCGCACCGGCGGCGGCAGCAGGTCCGCGTACGACCCGTGCCAGCAGGCCAGGAAGACGGCGCCGGCGGCGTCCGCGTCGGCCGGCACCGCCCGGCGGACCCGCACCGGCGCGGTCACGAGCCGGACGGGGCGAGCGACCGGTCGGTCACCTGCTCGGTGGCCACGTGGCAGGCCACCTGGTGGCCGGAACCCAGCGGAAGCGGCAGCAACGCCGGGTCGAGCCGCCGGCACGCGTCCTGCGCCAGCGGGCAGCGCGGGTGGAACGGGCAGCCGGCCGGCGGGGCGGCCGGGTCGGGCACCTCCCCGGCGACGGTGGCCTCGATCGGCTGGGAGAGCTCCGGGTTGGGCGCGGGCACCGCGGCGCACAGGGCGGCGGTGTAGGGGTGCCGGGGGTTGTCCAGCACCGACTTCCAGTCGCCGATCTCGACGACCCGGCCGAGGTACATCACCGCCACCCGGTCGCTGATGTGCCGCACCATGGCCACGTCGTGGCTGATGAACACGTAGCTGAGGCCCAGGTCGCGGCGCAGGTCGACCAGCAGGTTCATGATCTCGGCCCGGACCGACACGTCGAGCGCCGACACCGGCTCGTCGAGCAGCAGCACCCTCGGCTCCACCGCGAGGGCCCGGGCGACGCCGACCCGCTGCCGCTGCCCGCCGGAGAGCTCGTGCGGGTAGCGCGCGGCGAACGCCGCGCCCAGCCCGACCATCTCCAGCAGCTCGGCCACCCGCCGCTCGCGCTGCCGGCCGTCGGCGAGCCGGTGCACGGCCAGCACCTCGCCGAGCGCCTGGCCGACGCGCAGTCGCGGGTTGAGCGAGGAGTACGGGTCCTGGAACAGCATCTGGATGTGCCGGCGCTGCCGGCGCAGCGCGGGGCCGCGCAGCGCGGTCAGGTCCACCCCGTCCAGCTCGACCGTGCCGGAGGTCGGGTCCTCCAGCCGTACCAGCAGCTTGGCCAGGGTCGACTTGCCGCAGCCGGACTCGCCGACGATGCCGAGGGTCTCGCCGTCCCCGACGGTCAGCGAGACCCCGGCGAGGGCGTGCACGACGTCGTCGCCGCCCCGCACCGGGTACTGCTTGACCAGATCGGTCGCCGTCAGCATCAGTTCCTCCACTCGTGCGGGGGCACCCAGCACGCGGCCCGTCCCTGCGCCCGTGGCTGCAGCGCGGGGCGGGTCGCGCACGCGTCCACCGCCTGCGCGCACCGTGGCCGGAACGGGCAGCCTTCCACCGGGTCGGTGGCGGCCGGTGGCCGTCCGGGGATCTGGGCCAGCGGCGGCCGGTCGTCGTCGGTCGGGTCGGGCAGCGCGGCCAGCAGCGCCCTCGTGTACGGATGCTGCGGAGCGCTGAACACCTGCCGCACTGGCGCGTCCTCGACCACGTGACCCGCGTACATCACCACGACCCGGTCGACCAGGCGGGCCACCACACCCAGGTCGTGGGTGACCCAGATGGTGGTCATGCCGAGTTCCCGGCGCAGTTCGTCGATCAGCGCCAGGATCTGCTGCTGGATGGTCACGTCCAGCGCGGTGGTCGGCTCGTCGGCGATGAGCAGCCGGGGGCGCATCGCCAGGGCACAGGCGATCATCACCCGCTGGCGCATCCCGCCGGAGAACTCGTGCGGATAGGCCCGGGCGGTGCGCTTCGGGTCGGGGATGCCGACCCGGGCCAGCAGGTCGAGCATCCGCCGCCCCGCCTCGGCCTTCGGTACGCCGTGCGCGGTCATCGCCTCGACGACCTGATCGCCGACGCGCATCAGCGGGTTGAGCGACGTCATCGGGTCCTGATAGATCATCGCCGCGTCGTTGCCGCGGATGGTGCGCAGCTCCCGCTCGGAGAGCGCGGTCAGATCGCGGTCACCGAGCCGCACGGTCCCGCCGGTGACGCGCAGCGGATCGGTGAGCAGGCCCATCACGGCGAGCATGGTCAGCGACTTGCCGGAGCCGCTCTCGCCGACGACCGCGACGGTCTGTCCGGCCTCGACGGTCAGGTCGACGCCGTGCACGATCTCCCGGTCGGCGCGACCGGACCGGGCCGACACACGCAGGTCCGCGAGCTCGAGAAGGGCGGTCATCAGACGGCTCCGGTCAGGCGCAGCGCGGCGGGGGCGGTGGCCAGTGGGTCGGGCAGACGCAGGGGCGTGGCGCCGGGCACGATGGCGCCGAGCACCCGGGCGCCGGTGGCGCCGGTGCACGACGGAACGGTGCCGGGCAGGCCGTGCGCGGTGTGCCAGCCGATCAGCGCGAAGGCGACAGCCTCCTTGGTGTCGGTCGGCGCGCCGAACTCGGCGGTGGTGGTGACCCGCACCCCGGCCAACCGCTCCCGCAGCATCGCCATCAGCGTCGGATTGGCGCAGCCCCCGCCGGAGGCGACGAGGGTGTCGACCTGGTGGCGACGCACCTGGTCGGCGACGGTCTGCGCGGTCAGCGCGGTCAGGGTCGCGGCGATGTCCGCGTCCGACAGGCCGGAATGCGCCGTCAACGCCTGCTCCAGGTAGTCGGCGTGGAACAGTTCCTTGCCGGTGGTCTTCGGCGGGTCCAGCCGGTAGTACGGCTCGGCGAGCAGTGCGGTGAGCAGGGCGTCGTCCACCCGGCCGGCGGCGGCGAGGCGGCCGTCCTCGTCGTACCGGAGCCGCCCCCGGCTGGCCCGCACCACGGCGGCGTCGATCAGCGCGTTCGCCGGCCCGGTGTCGTAGGCCACCGGGCCGCCGCCACCGGTCGGCCGCAGCACGGTGACGTTGGCGATGCCGCCCAGGTTGAGGGCGGCCGGCCGGCCCGGCAGGCCGGACAGCAGCATGACGTCCATGAGCGACACCAGCGGCGCGCCCTGGCCCCCGGCGACCACGTCCCGCGCCCGGACGTCGGCGACGACCGGGACACCGGCGCGCTCGGCGATCCAGGCCGGCTGCCCGATCTGCATCGTTCCCCGCACCTGCCGCCCCTGCACCCAGTGGTAGACGGTCTGTCCGTGCGAGCAGATCAGGTCGACCCCGCCGGCCAGCTCGGCCGCGTCGGCGGCCACCTCGGCGAACGCCTGACCGATCAGCGTGTCCAGCTCGCACGCCTCGGCGAAGGTCAGCGCCGCCGGGGGCAGGGCCCGCATCAGCCGGACGCGCAGCTCCTCCGGGTAGGGCAAGCTGTCCGCGTAGCCGACCGTGCCGTGCAGGACACCGTCGCGCAGCGTGAAGTCGACCGCCGCCACGTCGATGCCGTCGTGGGACGTACCGGAGATCATGCCCAGGACCTTCACGCGCTCGCCTCCAGTGCCTCGCGCAGCCGACCGCCGCTCGCGGCCAGCCGCTGCCGGGGATCCGCCACGTCGGCCGGGCGGTCGAGCATGAGAATCGCGGCCTTGACATCCAGGCCGGCACGGTCGAGGGCCGCCTCGGCGTCGGCGCGGGGGACCCCGGTGACCCGCCGGATGATGCGGACCGCCCGGTCGCGCAGTTTCACGTTGGTCACCCGCAGGTCGACCATGAGATTCCCGTACGTCTTGCCCAGCCTGATCATCGAGATCGTCGAGATCATGTTGAGCACCAACTTCTGCGCCGTGCCCGCCTTCAGCCGGGTCGAGCCGGCCAGCACCTCGGGGCCGACGAGCACCTCGATCGCCCGGTCGGCGGCGGCGCTCAACGGCGTGCCGGCGTTGCACGACAGCCCGACCGTCAGCGCGCCCCGCGCGCGGGCCGCCCGGACCGCCGCCACGACATAGGGAGTGCGGCCGCTCGCCGAGATGCCGACGACCGCGTCGGCGGCCGTGACCGCGCATTCCACGATCACCGCCGCACCGGCCGCCTCGTCGTCCTCGACGCCCTCCTGCGAGGCGACCAACGCCTGCATGCCGCCGGCGATCACCGCCCGCACCAGCTCCGGCGGGGTGCTGAAGGTCGGTGGGCACTCCGACGCGTCGAGCACCCCCATCCGGCCGGCGGTGCCCGCCCCGACATAGAGCAGCCGGCCGCCGGCCGCCAGCCGGTCGGCGACCCCCTCGATGGCCGGCACGATCTGCGGCAGCGCCGCCCGCACCGCGCCCGGCACCGTCGCGTCGGCGTCGTTCATGACCGCCGCCAACTGCGCGACCGACGCGGTGTCGAGGCCGGCGTACCGGTCGTCGACCTGTTCGGTCAGCAGGTCACCAAGGCGATCCGTCATGCGTTGCGTCCATTTCTCGGGTCGAGGGCGTCGCGCAGCCCGTCGCCGAGCAGATTGAGCCCGACCACGAAGACGACGATGACGGCGCCCGGCGCCGCCAGGTTCCACCAGGCCGTACCGGCCAGGATCTTGGCGTCGAAGACCATCGACCCCAGCGACGGCGCGGGTGGCGGGCTGCCAAGGCCGAGGAAGCTCAGCGCGGCCTCGGTGAGCACCGCCCACGACAACGACAGGGTCACCTGCACGATGACGATGGCGGCGAGGTTCGGCAGCAGGTGACGCACCAGGATGCGCCAGGTCGGGATGCCGAGCACCCGGGCCGCCTTGATGAAGTCGGTCTCGCGCAGCGACAGCACCGGTCCGCGGCTGACCCGGACGAAGATCGGCACGTAGACGATGGCGATGGCGATCGCGATGGTCAGCCAGTTGCGGGTGAACGTGGTCGCGAGCGTCAGCGCGAGCAGCAGCGGCGGGAAGGCGAACAGCACGTTCGTCACGGCCAGCACCGGCCCGCGTACCCGGCCGCCGTAGAAGCCCGCGCAGATGCCGGCGGTGGTGCCGACGAGGGCGGAGAGGAACACCGCGACGACGGCCACCCGCAGAGAGTTGCCCACGCCGGCCAGGGAACGGGAGAACACGTCGCGGCCGAACTGGTCGGTGCCGAACCAGTACTGGGCCGACGGCGGCTGCAGGCGGGCCTGCGGGTGCTGGGCGATCGGGTCGTACGGGGTCAGCCCGAGCAGGGCGGTGCCCGCGGCGGCGGCGACGAGCGCCACCAGCACCGCGCCGACCAGACCGGCGGGGCTGCGCAGCAGGCGCCGCCACGCCGCCGCGCGGGCCGGCGGCGCCGCCACCGGCACCTGCTGCCCGGCGACCGCGGCCGTCATGCCCGCCCTCCGCCGTGGATCGTGCCGTGCTGGCTCATGCGGCACGCACCCTCGGGTCGATGACCCGGTAGAGCAGGTCGGTGAGGAGGTTGACCACGACGAACGTGGTCGCGATCACCAGCACGGTGCTCTGCACCACGGCGTACTCCTTCTGTTGGATGCCCGCGAGGACCTGCCGCCCGAGGCCCGGCACCGAGAAGATCTGCTCGACCACCACGGCGCCGCCGAGCAGGTAGCCGAACTGGATGCCGGTCATGGTGACGATCGGGTTCAGCGCGTTGTGCAGCACGTGCCGCACCCGCAGCCGCCACGGCGCGACGCCCTTGCCCCGGGCGGTGCGGACGAAGTCCTGGGTCTGCACCTCCAGCAGCGCCGACCGCGCGGTACGCATGATCGGGGCCGCGAGGCCGAAGCCGAGGATCAGCGCCGGAAAGAGCATCTGCTGGAGGTTCAGCAGCGGATCCTGGGTGAAGTGGGCGAAGCCCTGGGCGTTGGGGTTGTAGTGCGCGTACCGGGAGATCACGGTGAGCAGCGCGGCGCCGAGGAGGAAGTTCGGCACGGACAGGGCGGCCAGGCCGACGAGCTGGCCGAACCCGTCGCGGACGCCGTTGGGGCGGGACGCCGACAGCATGGCCAGCGGCACCCCGATCAGCAGACCGACGATGGTGGCCAGGACCGCCAACTCCATCGTGACCGGCAGGGCGTTGGCGGTCATCTCGCCGACGGTGGCGCCGGCTCGGCGGGAGAAGCCGAGGTTGCCGGTGAGCACGTTGCCCAGCCAGGAGAAGAACTGCAGGACCAGCGGCTTGTCCAGACCGTAGTAGGCGCGCAGGGACTCCTGCTGCTCGGCGCTGAGCCCGGCGGCCTCGGTGCCGAGGGTGGCCGTGATCTCGTCGCCGGGAATCGCCCGCAGGGTGGTGAAGACCAGCACCGCGACCCCGAAGAGGGTGAGCACCGTCTCCACGAGCCGGCGGAGCAGCGGGTGACGTGCGATGGACCGCACCGGCACCTCCTTGAGTGAGGGTCCTGCCGGGCGGTGCGCGCACCGCCCGGCAGGTCGTGCGGTCACTGCAGCGAGGTCTCGCGCAGGTTCTGCAGAGAGCCGTTCGCCATCGGGGTGAAGCCGGCGACGCCCTGGGTGGTGGCGGTGTAGCCGTAGCTCGAGAAGAGCCACACCCAGGCCGCGTTGTCCTCCAGGTGCCGGGAGACCTTGGTGTAGATCTCCTTGCGCTTGGCCGGGTCGGTGGTCGCCTTGCCCTCGGCGAAGAGCTTGTCCAGCTCCGGCGAGGAGTAGCCGGCGACCTTGTTGAGGTTGCCGGTGCTGGTGAAGTAGCGCCCGTACATGCCGTCGGGGTCCGGGCGGCCGCCGTTGAGCGCCACGGCCGCGGTGAAGTCGGCGGCGACCCACTTGTCCACGTACGCCCCGGACTCCAGCGTCTGCAGGTCGAGCGTGATGCCGGCCTCCTTGAGCTGGGCCTGGAGGTTCTGGGCCTCGTTCACGGAGGTGGCGTACTCGCCCTGCGAGACGATCGCCGGGATGGTGACGCCGTTGGCGAGGCCCGCGCCGGCCAGCAGTTGCTTGGCCTTGGCCACGTCGCGGGTCGGGCAGGGGCGGGCGTTCGGGTCGGACTTGTACGCCGGGGAGGTGATCGGCCCGGTCACCTCGCCCGCGCCGAGGGCGGCGGTGTCCAGCACCTGCTTGCGGTCGATCGCGCAGGAGATGGCGAGCCGCACGTCGAGCTTGTCCAGTGGCGCCTTGCGGGCGTTGAGTTGCAGCACGTGGTACGACAGGCTCGGCGTCTTGGCCACCTTGAGCCCGCTGCCCTCGGCCGACTTCGCGACCAGCGGGTCGTCGAGCGTGGCGAACTGGACGTTGCCCGACTGCAGGGCCGCGACGACCGACGTCTGGTCCGGGATGATCCGGAACTCGAGGCTGCCCACCTTCGGCTTGCCACCCCAGTAGTCGCCGTTGGCGGTCAGCTTCACCGACTGGCCGGCGGTGCGGCTGCCGAACGTGAAGGCGCCGGTGCCGTTGGGCTTCTGGCCGATCGCCTCCGAGGTGTCGTCCTTGGACAGCATCGCCAGGTTGGTGGTGGCGAATCCGGCGAGCAGGCCCGCGTCCGGCGCCGTCAGGTGCAGCACGACGGTCTGCGGGTCGGGCGCGTCGACCGACTGGATCGACTTGACGGTGGCCGCGGCCACCGCCGCGGTTTCGGGCTTCTGGATGCGCTCGATCGACGACTTGACGTCGGCGGAGCTGAACGGCTTGCCGTCGTGGAACTTCACGCCCTGACGCAGGGTCAGGGTCAGGGTCTTGTTGCCGTCGGCGTACTGCCACTTCTCGGCCAGGCCGGGCTTGACGTTGAGGTCGCCGTCGAGTTCGGTGAGCGTGCCGTACACCTGCTCGAGCAGGTGCACCGCCTGGAACTGGGTGGCCTTCCACGGGTCGAGCGTGTTGGGGTCGGCGGTGTAGCCGACGACCAGCGTGCCGCCGCCGGTCGACCCTTCCTTGCCGGGTGTGCCGCTGGAGCAGCCCGTCGCGACGAGGGCGGCGGCCGCGACGGCCAGCACACACCTGGTCGCTGGTGCGCTCAGCGCGCTGGGGAGCTTCACGTTCCTTCCCTCCGGTATGCCCACGGCCGCATCGCCGCGAGTGCCGCGGGCGCCGCATTCTCTGGCCGTACGCCCGGCGACCGAGTATCAAGGGGTGACGGAACGGTGTCAATAGTTTCCGGCATGCGGGCGCTAGCTGAAGAAAGTTGCCGTCTGCGCTATGGTGCTGTCCGTGTCCAGACTGAAAGCAACGCTGGTCAGGGGCTTGGAAGGCGGACACCGCCCGCTCTACAGCGCGGCCGTCGCGCTGATCCAGCGGGACGGCCACCCCACCGACCTGGTTACTGTCGGTCACCTGTCCCGGTATGCGGACGCGGACGGCGCCCTGGTCGCGGCGGAGAGCCGCCAGCCCGCCCTGGCGTCCACGATCTTCGACCTCGCCTCGATGACGAAACTGTTCACCACGGCCGTCCTGCTCACCCTCGTCGACGAGGGCAGGACGAGCCTCGACGAGCCCATCGCCGGGTGGCTGCCCACCTTCGGCGACGGCGAGCGACGGCGGATCACCCTGCGCCACCTGCTCACCCACACCTCCGGGCTGCCGGCCTTGCTGCAACTGTGGACCGACTGGCCGGACCAGGCGTCCCGGGTCCGGGCGGTGCTGCGCACCCCGCTGGTCAACCGACCCGGCGAGAGCTTCGAATACTCCTGCGTGGGATTCCTGGTCGCCGGGCTCCTGGCCGAGCGGATCACCGGCCGGCGGCTGCCCGACCTGGTGCAGGAGCGGGTCTGCCGGCCCCTGGGGCTGACCGACACCGGCTTCCTGCCCGGACCCGCACGCGCGGCCCGGGCCGCAGCCACCGAACACCAGCCCCACCTCGGCCGTGGCATGCTGCGCGGCAGCGTCCACGACGAGAACTCGTGGTCCCTCGGCGGAACCGCGGGCAACGCCGGGTTGTTCGGCACCGCCGCCGACGTCGCCCGCTTCGGGCAGATGCTGCGGCAGGGCGGGGCCGTCGACGGGGTCCGCGTCCTCCGCCCGGACACCGTGGCGGAGATGACCCGCGACCACCTGCCGCCGGCCGTCGACCCGGGCTTCCGCCACGGTCTCGGCGTGCGCATCGGCGACCCGCACTGGATGGGCACGCGGGCGGCGGCCGGGGCGTTCGGCCACACCGGTTTCACCGGCACCGCTCTGCTCGTCGACCCCGGCCGGGACCTCGTGGCGGTCCTGCTCACCAACCGCGTACACCCCCGCCGCGAATGGTCCGACATCGCGGAGATCCGACGGGCCGTCGCCGAGCTCGCCGTGGGCACCTGACCGGCGCCTCGGTCTGGCCACTCCTTTCCGGAGTGCGTCCTGGCATCTCCTCACCCTGGCTCAGCGGCACGGCGTTCACCTATAGGGTCTGGCCGTATGCGGACGAAGCAGGAGCTGGGCGAGGCCATCCGGCGGGAACGACGCGCGGCGCTCGTCGTCAACACCCACTCCCGCCGGGGTCGCCGGCTCTACCAGGGCGCCCGGTCGCGCCTGGCGGCGGCCGGTTTCACCCTGCTCGGCACGTACCCGGTGGACCGGCCCGACGAGCTCGAGCAGCACCTGGCCGCGGCCGCCGACCTCGGGCCGGACCTCCTGGTCGCCGGCGGTGGCGACGGCACGATCGGCACGGCCGCGCGGCTGCTCGCCCACCGCGACATCGCGCTCGGCCTGCTGCCGCTGGGCACCACCAACAACTTCGCCCGGACGGTGGGCATCCCGCTCGACCTGGACGCCGCGGTCGCGGTCCTGACCGACGGCAAGGTGATCGACGTCGACCTCGGGCTGGTCGGCGACATGCGGTTCACCAACCACGTCGGCATCGGCCTGTCCGCCGACGTGATGCTCACCGCGCCGCCGCGGCTCAAGCGGGCCACCGGCCGGCTCGCGTACCCGATCACGGCCCTGGCGCTGCTGGCCCGGCACCGGCCGCTGCGCGCCACCGTGCGGGCCGAGGGGCGCGAGCACGAGTTCGTCACCCACCAGCTGTACGTGGCCAACGGCGGCTTCCACGCCGGCCGGCCGATCACCGCCGACGCGAACGCCGACGACCGCCTCCTGGTCGCGTACCCGGTGGGCGGTCCGACCCGCCGCGAGCTGCTGCGCGACACCGCCCGCAACGCGGCGACCGGGCATCGCCGCACGCTCGGCGACGACCCCTTCCTCGCGGTCCGTCAACTCTGGCTGGAGACCGACCCGCCGGCGCGCGTCGAGGTCGACGGCGAGCCGTACGGCGAGTCCCCGATCCGGATCGGCCTGGACCCCAACGCGCTGCGCGTCATGGCCGCCGCCGACAGCCCGGACCGCTAGGCGCGGGCTCGGGGCCGCGCGGCAACCGCTGTTCGCTCTGCTGTGGCCGGTGGACGTGACGAGGTGAGGGGGGCGCTGGGGATGAGGGCTGGGCGGTCGCTGGGGCGGCAGTTCGGGTGGTTGTGGGCCTCGTACGCGGTCAGCGCGTTCGGCACCCGGCTCGCGTTCGGCGCGTTCCCCCTGATCGCGATCCTGGTGCTGCACTCCGGGCCCACCGAGGTGGCGGTGCTGGCGGCCGCGGGGCTCGCGGTGGGGGCGGCGGTGGCGGTGCCGCTGGGCCCGTGGATGGAGTTCCGGCGCAAGCGACCGGTGATGGTCGCGATGGACCTGACCCGGTTCGCGGCACTGATGAGCGTCCCCGTCGCGTTCGCGCTCGGCTGGCTCAGCTTCGTCCAGCTCCTGGTCGTGTCGGTCGTCGTCGCCGCGGCCGACATCACCTTCACGGCGGCCGGCGGCGCCTACCTGAAGGCGCTCGTACCGCCGCGGGATCTGCTCGTCGCGAACGGGCGGTTCGAGGCCACCAACTGGACCGCGACCGTGCTCGGACCGCCGCTCGGCGGGGCCGCGATCGGGCTGTTCGGCCCGGTGATGACGGTGGTGGCCGACGCGGTCAGCTACCTGCTCTCCGCGGTGGGGATCCGGGCGATCGGCGGCCGGGAACCGCGCACCGTGCGAACCGAGGCACCGCCGCGGCTGCGCGCCGGCGACCTGCTCGACGGGTGGCGGCACATCCTCACCCACCCGGTGCTGCGCCCGCTGTTCTTCAACACGATCCTGGTCAGCGGCCTGATCATGGCGACCTCGCCACTGCTCGCCGTCCTCATGCTCGGCCACCTCGGGTTCGCCCCCTGGCAGTACGGCCTGGCCTTCGCGGTGCCCTGCCTCGGCGGTCTGGTCGGCGCCCGACTGGCCCACCGACTGGTCGCGCGGTTCGGGCGGCGCAGGGTCATGCTCACCGCCGGGGCGCTGCGCGCCTGCTGGTCGCTCGGGTTGGCCTTCATCCGCCCGGGCGTTGCCGGTCTCGTGCTCGTCATTGCCGTCGAGCTCGGGCTGATCACCTGCATGGGCGTGTTCAACCCGGTGTTCGCCACCTACCGGCTCGACCAGACCGCGCCGGACCGGGTCGCCCGCACCCTGTCGGCGTGGTCGGTCACCAGCAAGGCCACCATCGCGGCCATGACCGCCCTGTGGGGCCTGCTGGCCGGTCTCACCAGCCCCCGGACCGCGATCGCGATCGCCGGTCTCCTCATCCTGACGACCCCGCTCCTGCTGCCCCGACACGACCATGTGCCGCAGCACGAGCGGGAACTGGCCCGGAGTCACACCTGACACAGCGCAACTCGCCGCCCCGGTCCGAAGTGGTCCGCCGGCCCCTCTGTGGACCAAACAGGCACACCGGCCGTCGTGGGCGTCAGGAGAAGTGCGTCTTCGGTCGGGCCAGCCGCTCCCCGTCGACGATCAGGTCGACCTTCTCGTTGTAGAAGGCGACCAGGCCGGCGATCGGCAGGAGCGCGCCGGTGGGGAAGTCGTACGACCAGGCCAGGTCCGGGTGGACCGTGCCGTCGGCGCGGACCGACCAGTAGCGGCCGGTCCGCCCCTTGTACGGGCAGGAGGTCGTCGTCGCCGACGGCACGAGGTGCCGGAAGTCCACGCTCGTGCGGTTGAGGTAGTATCGGGTCGGCAGCCCGGTCTCGAAGAGCAGCACGGGCGACGTCGACTCGGCCAGGACGGTCCCGTCGAGCTCCACCCGTACGGTGCGGGTGGAGCGCAGCGCGTCCGCCCGGGCGTACGGGTTGCGGGGGTGCACGAAGACCTCTTCGTCCTCCTCGAACCAGCCGTCCATCGCGGCCCAGTCGAACCGGATCGTGTCCCGCAACCCGGGCAGCGCGTCGTCTCCGTACCATCGCCCGCACGACGGACGGGAGGTGTCGCCGACCCGCAGCCCGTGCAGCCGGGCGGTGCCGCGCCGGGACTGCTCCGTGCGCTGTTCGTCGACCAGGAGAGCACGGGCCACGTCGGCGACCGGGATGTAGTACTGGGGGTAGAACGGCCACTCCCACACGTACCGCGCGCCGGTGGTGTCCAGCACCTGCTCGCCGGCGACGAACGCGCGGATCCGGCGGGGCACCGGCTCGACGCGGTCGACCTCCGCGATCGCCTTCGGATAGCCCGGCATCTCGCCCTCCGACCGCGCTAACCGCGGGTGCGCTGCACGAACGGCGCGGTCGGGTCGGCCACCTCAGCGAACTCCGCCGGGAGCTGGGACACGACGTCGTCGTACCCCTCGGGTGCGAGGGCCTCGCGGAGGACGTCGAACACCGTGGTGACCCCGTCCTTCGCCTGCGTCACGTCGACGTCGGCGCGCCCGCTGACCCGTTGGAGGAAGACGTCGAGGCCGAACCGCTCGGCGGTCTCGCCGGAGGCGAAGGCGTACGCCCGCAGTCCCTCCGGAAGCTGGCCGGCGAGGTCACGCGCCTCGCCGCCGTCGATCCGTTCCGCCAGGGTCGTCAGCGTGGCCCGGGTGAGGGCGGTCGCCTGCTCCGGTGACGTCCCTGAGCGTTTCGCCACCAAGCCGATGAACTCGTTGTCGTCCACCTTCAGGGCCTCTCTCTCGGATGGTCAGCGGCGTCTTCCCGCGCACCGGCCGGTCAAACGAGGAAGGGCTGGCGGCCGGCGTCGACCTGCTCACTAGGGTGAGCGACGACGACAGGCGGGGCGTTGCCGGTGACGCACCACGTCGTCGTGAAGGAGTGGGCCGCATGACCGGGTCTCTCGACGGGGTGCTCGTCGCCGACTTCAGCCGGGTTCTCGCCGGGCCGTACGCCACCATGCTGCTGGCCGACCTCGGGGCCGACGTGGTGAAGGTGGAACGGCCCGGCGCGGGGGACGAGACGCGTGCCTGGGGTCCGCCCTACGACCCTGACGGCACCGCTACCTACTACCTGTCCGTCAACCGCAACAAGCGGTCGGTGACGCTCGACCTGACCGATCCGGGCGACCTGACCGCCGCTCGTCACCTGGCGCACCGGGCGGACGTGATCGTGCAGAACTTCCGCCCCGGCACGATGGAACGCCACGGCCTGGGTTACGCCGACATCGCCGTCGCCAACCCGCGTGCCGTCTACTGCTCGATCACCGGTTTCGGCTCCGGCGCGGGCGCCGACCGACCCGGGTACGACCTGCTCGTCCAGGCCGTCGGCGGCCTGATGAGTGTGACCGGAGCCCGACCGGGCGAGCCGGTCAAGGCCGGGGTCGCCCTGGTCGACGTGATCACCGGGCTGCACGCCACCGTCGGCATCCTGGCCGCCCTGCGCCACCGCGAAGCCACCGGCGCCGGCCAGCACGTCGAGGTCAACCTGCTGTCGTCGCTGCTGTCCGCGCTGGTCAACCAGGCATCCGGGTACGTCTCAGCCGGCGTGGTCCCGGGCATCCTGGGCAACGCGCACCCCAGCATCGTGCCGTACGAGCTGCTGCCCACCGCCGATCGGCCGCTCGCGGTGGCGGTCGGCACCGACGCGCAGTTCGGCGCCCTGTGCCGGACGCTGGGCATCCCCGCCGTCGCCGCGGACCCGCGCTACGCCCGCAACGCCGACCGGGTACGCCACCGCGAAGCGCTCATCGCCACGTTGTCCGAGCGGACGGCGCTGCGGTCCGCCGACGACCTGGCCGCGGCGCTCAGCCGCCGCGGCGTGCCGTGCGGACCGGTCAACGACCTCGCCGGAGCCTTGAGCCTCGCCACGGAACTGGGGCTGGCGCCGGTCGTGGACATCGACGGGCCGGAACGGGCGCAACCGGCGCGCCAGGTCGCCAACCCGATCACGCTGTCGGGTGCGCCCCCGGCCTACCACCGGCCACCGCCCCGGCTCGGTGAGCACACCGCCGAGGTGCTGGCCTGGCTGGCCGCCGGCGGGCCAGACGCCGCAGGCACCGAGAACGGCTGAGCGCCCAACCCAACCGGCCGGGTCGGCGCGGTCAGCGGTAGACGTGCACCGGTACGCCGACCCCGATGACCGACCACAGCCGGTTCATGGCCGGGATCGGCACCCGGACGCAGCCGTGACTGGCCGGGTAGTTCGGGACGGACGTGGCGCCGTGCACCGCATAGCCGCGGTAGAAGTAGTTCGGCCGCCACAGCAGGCCGAGGTCGCTCTGCCGCCAGCCGTCGATGCGGCGTTGGATGGTGTAGTTGCCGGTGGGCGTCGGGGTGCTGGACTTCCCGCTCGAGGCGTCCAGGATGCGTACCACCGACCCGCCGCGCGCCAGGTACAGCACCTGCCTGGTCAGGTTCGCCTCCAGCGAGTACCCGGAGTGCGTGTACTTCGGCTTCGGAACCACCGGGTGGCCGAGGGCTGCCCACGTGCGCGGCCCGACGATCCCGTCCCGGGTCAGGCTGTTCACCTTCTGGAAGGCGACGACCGCGTGATGCGTCGAGGGTCCGAAGATCCCGTCGGCGGAGCCCACGTCGTAGTGCAGCGCCGCGAGCCGCCGCTGAAGGTTGACCACCGCCGTGCCGCGCGAACCCTGCCGCAGGACGGGCTGAGCCGTCGTGGCGAGCGTCTGGGCGGCGAACGACGTGCTGGCCGCTGCGGCGCTGCCTGCCGCCGCCGGCGTGGCGGGAACGAGCAGGCTGGTGGCGGCCGTGAGGGCGGCCAACCCGAGCGCAGTGCGTGCGCCGGGGCGGCGTTGGTGGATGGTGTGTGGCGAGACGGGAACCATCGTCCCTCCCTTCCGAACTCCTGCACTTCACGGTAGTTCGGGCAGGCGAGGGGCCGCTGCCCTTTGGCGACCCTTGATACCGATATCGTGACGGTCGCGGCGGGGGCGCGCTTACTGTCGGCTGTGCGACGTGGTGCCCACCAGGGAAAAACCCACTCCGCGCACCGAGTCCACGGCGATGGTGGCGCTGACGTCGCGTAGCTTCGCGCGCAGTCGTTTGACGGTGGCCCGGACGGCCGAGGCGTCGTTCAGGTAGTCCGCGCGCCAGATCCGCTCGTAGAGCTGCCGGTAGGTCCAGACCCGCAGTGGCGGGCTGGCCAGCGCGACGAGGACCTCCCGCTCCAGGCGGGTCAGTGGGAGTACCTCACCGGCCCAGCTGACCTGTTGCAGGTGTTGGTCGACTGTCAGTCTGCCCAACGCGACCGCACCTTTCGCCGGGCCGGCGGTGGCGGATGTCGCCGTGCCGTCGAAGAGCACGGCGCGGACTGCCTTCAGATCGGGAAACATCAACACGACTCCGCGGCCGCTCATCAGGCGAGCCACCTGCGCCCGCTTGTTGCGGCTGGCGGTCACGCAGAGTATGACCGGCTGTTCGTCAAAATCCCCCGCAGGACTGCTCATGCCCTGAAGGAAAGCAACTTGCAGGAGGCGCCGTCAATATGAACCGTTGATCGTTCAAACCTGCGGCCCAATCTTGAACCGATATTGCCCCATTCCTGCCCGCCTTTTGACCTTGAAGGAAGATCACAGCACATCGACGATGATCGCAGGACGCCGCCTACCAGCGATTTCCGCGTCCTGCACCCTCGGCGGGCCGAGGCACCCTTGCCCGCCGCCAGCGAGGAGGTCATCGTCCGATGCGCGAAACGCGAAAAGGAATGCTGAGGGCGGGCCCGGTGGCCGCGTTGGCTGCCCTGGTCCTGCTCCTCAGTCCCCTTCCGGCGGTTGCCGAACCCGTCGACACCGAATCCCCCGCACCCGCGGCCGCGAAAGCGGAGGTGCGCCAAGCGGTCAAGCATGACCTATCTCGAAAACTGCGCGACATCTCACCCAAAAACAATCGTGCCCAGGACTCCAAAACTGCGGCGCAACCGGCTCGCTCGCTGGATCGCCAAGCGGCGGACCGGGCAGCCAAGGCCGGAAGCGACGCCGTGCAACAGGGCGTCACCGCCAGCCAAATACCCGAGTTCACCGCCAACTTCGAAGGCGTCGGCAACGTCGACGGGGTGCTGCCGCCGGACACCAACGGCGACGTGGGCCCCAACCACTACGTGCAGATGGTGAACCTGCACTACGCCGTCTACAGCAAGACCGGCAATCTGCTGCTCGGGCCCCTGCCCGGCAACGCGCTGTTCGCAGGCTTCGGCGGACCGTGCGAGACCAGGAACGACGGCGACCCCGTCGTGCTCTACGACGAGACCGCCGACCGGTGGATGATCACCCAGTTCGCCCTGCCCGGCGGATCGGCCGGCAACCACCAGTGCATGGCCATCTCCCAGACCCCGGACCCGACCGGCGCCTACTACCGGTACGACTTCCTCTACCACCAGACCCGGATGAACGACTACCCCAAGTACGGGATCTGGCCGGACGCCTACTACATGACGACCAACGAGTTCGCGCCGTCCTTCGTCGGCGCCGGCGCGGTGGCGTTCGAGCGGGAGAAGATGCTCGCCGGGCAACCGGCCCGGATGGTCTACTTCCACCTCGGCCCGGACTTCGGCGGCCTGCTGCCCGCCGACTCCGAAGGGCTCGCCCCACCGGCCGGCGCACCGAACCCGTTCGTCATGTTCGACGACGACGCGTGGGGCATCTCGCCCACCGACCGGCTGTTGATGTGGGACTTCGCGGTCGACTGGGCCAACCCGGCGAACTCCACCTTCGGCAACAACCTCGCCCCCAGCCGCTACCTGGAGACCGCACCGTTCGACTCGAACATGTGCAACTACGCCCGCACCTGCATCCCACAGCAGGGCACCTCGGCGCGGCTGGACTCCATCGCCGACCGGCTGATGTACCGGGCCGCGTACCGCAACTTCGGCGACCACGCCTCGATCGTGCTCAACCACACCGTGGACACCGACGGCACCGACCACGCCGGCGTGCGCTGGTACGAACTGCAGAGCACCTCGCCCACCAACTGGCGGATCAACCAGCAGGGCACCTACGCCCCCGACGCCGAACACCGCTGGATGGCCAGCGGGGCGATCGACGTCACCGGCAACATCGCGTTCGGCTACTCGGCGTCGGGCACCACGTCGTACCCGTCGATCCGGATGGCCGGCCGGCTCTCCGGCGACCCGCTGGGCCAACTGGGGCAGAGCGAACGGACGCTGATCGCGGGCACCGGCGCGCAGACCCACTCGGCGGCCCGCTGGGGCGACTACAGTTCGATGTCGGTGGACCCGACCGACGGCTGCACCTTCTGGTTCACCTCCGAGTACCTGACCACCACCAGCTCCGCCACGTGGCAGACCCGGGTCGGCGCGATGAAGTTCCCGAACTGCGTCGCCGGGCCGCGAGGTGAGGTGACCGGCAAGGTCACCAAGTCCGGTGGCGCGCCGATCGCCGGCGCCGCCATCCGCGTCGGCGGCAGCGGCACCGTCACCGACGACCAGGGCAGCTACCGCCTGACCCTGCCGGCCGGGCAGCACGAGCTGACCGCGTCGGCGTTCGGCTACGCGCCGAAGACCCAGACGGTCACCGTCACCGACGGCGGCACCGTGACGGCGAACTTCACCCTCGACGCCGTTCCGACGCGCAAGGTCTCCGGCATGGTCAAGGACGGCTCCGGGCACGGCTGGCCGCTGTACGCGCGCATCGATGTCGCCGGCAAGCCGGGCGGCCCGGTCTTCACCGACCCCGCCACCGGCGCGTACACCGTCGACCTGCCCAGCGGCGAGTACGGCCTCACCGTCAAGGCGATGTACCCGGCATACCAACAGGGCGCCGCGCAAGTCACCGTCGGCGACGGCGACCAGACAAAGGACTTCGGCCTCGCCGTCGAGAACACCTGCACCGCCGCCGGGTACCGGTTCAACTACGGCGATCCGCAGCTCACCGAGCAGTTCGACTCCGGTACCATTCCGCCGGGCTGGACCGTGACCAACCGCACCGCCAGCGGCGGGTGGGTGTTCACCGACCCGCGCAACCGGGGCAACCTCACCGGCGGCACCGGCAAGTACGCCATCGCCGACAGCGACGCGGCCGGCTCCGGCACCACGATCGACACCGACCTGGTCACCCCGGCGCTGGACCTGACCGCCGTGCCGTCGCCGGTGCTGAGGTTCAACAGCGACTACCGGGCACTCAACGGCTTCGCCAACGTCGACGTGAGCGTCGACGGCGGCACCACCTGGGTGACCGTGGCGAACTGGACCACCGCCAGCCGGCGCGGACCGGTGCTCGAGGAACTGCAGGTCCCGCAGGCCGCCGGGAAGGCCGACGTGCGGATCCGCTTCCACTACCGCGGCAGCTTCGCCTGGTGGTGGGAGGTCGACAACGTCTCCGTCGTCAACCGGGCCTGCGACCCGGTGCCGGGCGGCCTCGTCCTCGGCCAGGTGCTCGACGGCAACACCTCGACCGGCCTCAACGGCGCGACGGTGACCAGCGTGGACAAGCCCGCCGAGAAGGCCACCGCCGGGCCGACCCCCGACGACGGCAACCTCGGCGACGGCTTCTACTGGCTGTTCTCCTCCCTGACCGGGGACCACCCGTTCACGGCGGCGAGCGGCAACTACGGGTCCGCCACCGCCACCGTGAACGTCGCGGCCGACCGGGCCACCCGGGCCGACTACGCGCTCAAGGCCGGCCGGCTGACCATCACCCCACCATCGCTGACCGGCACCGAGACGCTCGGGCAGCAAAAGACGGTGCAGACGACGATCAGCAACACCGGCAACGCACCGGCCAGCGTGGAACTGTCCGAACGGCGCGGCGGCTTCGAGATCCTCGGACCGCGCGGCGCGCCACTGCAGAACAACCTGGTCAAGGGCAGCGGCACGTCGATCGCCTGGCGGGGCGACAGCAAGGCCGGAGATCCGGTCGAGCCGTCACCGTACGCACCGCCGTGGGTCAACACCGCCAACTACCCGATCTCCGTCATGGACAACGCCGTCGCCGCGTACGACGGCAAGGTGTACTCGGTGGGCGGCGCCTCCGCCACCGCCAACCTCGCCAACAGCTACGTGTACGACCCGGCGACGAACACCTGGACGCGGATCGCCGACCTGCCCGCGGCACTCGAGAAGCCGGCGGCGGCGTTCGTCGACGGCAAGCTGTACGTGTTCGGCGGCTGGGACGCCGCCGGCAACCCGTCGGCCAAGGTCCACGTCTACGACCCCACCACCAACGCCTGGCAGACCCGGGCCACAGCCAACCCGGCACCGAGGGCAGCCCCCGGCATCGCCGTCGTCGACGGCCAGATCTACCTGGTCGGCGGGTGCGTGGACGGCACCTGCGCCAAGTCCAACGCCGTCGTCCGGTACAACCCGGGAGCCGACACCTTCACCAACGTCGCGCCGTACCCGGTCGCGGTGGCCTGGCAGGGCTGCGGCGGCATCAACGGCACGGTCTACTGCGCCGGCGGCAACGGGCCGACGACCCTGAAGAGCACCTACGGCTACAACCCGGGCAGCAACACCTGGACTCAGCTGGCCGACCTGCCGGTCGACTTCTGGGGCGTGGCCGCCGACACCGCCAACGGCCTGCTGCTGCTGTCCACCGGCGTCATCAACAACTCCACCATCGTCACCAACCAGGGCTGGGCGTACGATCCGGCGGCCAACTCCTGGTCGGCGCTGCCCAACGCCAACTTCGCCCGCTACCGGGCCGGGGCGGCCTGCGGGTTCGTGAAGGTCGGTGGATCGACCGGCGGGTTCACCCCGACGCCGGAGAGCGAACTGCTGCCCGGCTTCGACCAGTGCGCCACCGTCACCGACGTTCCGTGGCTGTCCGCGTCCCCGACCACGGCGACGCTGCAACCCGGGCAGAGCGTCACGGTGACCGTCACGCTCGACGCCGCGGCCGAGGGCGTGGCCCAGCCCGGCACCTACACCGCCCAGCTCGGGGTCAAGTCCGACACCCCGTACGCGGTGGCGCCGATCGACGTGACGATGGTGGTGCAGCCGCCCAAGGACTGGGGCAAGCTGGCCGGCACCGTCACCGGGGTCGACTGCCAGGGCAAGAGCGCTGCGCTGCGCGGTGCCACGGTCCAGGTCAACGGCAAGAAGGGATGGACGTTCACCCTCAAGGCCGACGCCAATGGCCGGTACGCCATCTGGGCACCGCAGGGTGCCAACCCGTTCCAGGTGATCGCGGCCCGGGACGGTTGGATCCCGCAGACCCAGACGGTGACGATCAAGGCGGGCAAGACTGTCACCACCGACTTCGCCCTACGCCCCGAGACCTGCTGACCGGGGTGTGAGATCACCGGGCCCGCGCCGATCGATCGGCGCGGGCCCGGCCCATGTACAACGGCTGGCGGACCGATCACACACGTGGGCGCTCGGGGCGCTTGTCCTGCGGCCCGGCGGTCGGTGGCTACGCCACCCGGGGCGCGGGCAGGATCGGCAGGGCGGTGCGGTGGTGCGTACCCGAGATGTCGCCGGTCTGGTCGACGGCCGGCGCGGGCCGCACGGTCCTGCCCGCGACGGCCGTCCCCGCCACGGGGCCGCTGCCGACCGGGGCGGACGGCGATGGTCCGGTCGGCGCCGCCGCCGCGACCGACGTCTCGATCTCGGTGAGCAGTGCCGTCAGCTTGCGCACGTCGTCGACCGGCATCCGGAAGGAGCCGCGGCACAGCGTGCCGCTCCACAGGGACACCACCACCGCGCCACGGTCCGGGTGGTAGCTGACGCGCATCGTCCGGTCGTCGCCGCGCAGGTCGGTGAACAGGTCACCGAAGCTGGGCATCGGTCGCACCTCTCCCATCCACCCAGCATGCCCCAACCCGATGCCGTGAACTAGAGGTCGGCGAAGGGCTTCACGTACGCGAACTCGCCCCGGATCGTGGGCTGCCAGGCGCCCAGGGGGCGGGCCATGAAGAACCTCGGCCCCCACGGACCCGGCGGCGTCACCCCCAACTCCACCGCCGGCCGGAACCCGAACCGCGGGTAGTACTCCGGGTGCCCGAGCAGCACCACCAGGGGTTCGCCGAGCGCGTCGGCGGCGCCCAGCACCGCGTGCATCAGCGCGGAGCCGACGCCGCGGCGCTGCCAGGCCGGCAGCACCCCGAGCGGTCCCAGCCCGAGCGCGACCGGCGCGCCGGCCACCGTGCCCCGGGTGCAGACCACGTGACCGACGACCTCGCCGCCCGAATCGGTGGCGACGAGGGAGAGCGCGGGCAGCCAGCCGTCGTCCGCGCGGAGCGCGTCGACCAGCGTCGCCTCGACGGGTACGGCTTCCGGGGCGTCGGCCTTGGCGAAGGCGGCGCTGTGCACGGCGCGGATGGCGTCGACGTCGGCGGGGGTTTCGCGTCTGATCAGCATCGCGGACACGATAGGCGCCCCGCGACGCCGCACGCGCCCGATTTTCGGCGGCGGGCGGCTCAGGCCCCGCGCCCCTCCAGCAGCGCCTTCAGCCGGGCCACGTCCTTACGGTTCGCCCGGCCCATCGCGGCGGCCAGCATCGGCGCGGCGACCGCCGCGAACCCGCTCGGCTCGCCGCGGTTGCGCAGGGTCATCCGGGTTCGACCCGCCCCGACCGCCTCCCACCGGTAGGTGGTCTCCATCGGGAACGGCCCCTCGGCCGTCCGCATGACGAGCCGCTCGCCGGCAACCAGCTCGACGATCTCGTAGGTGTAGGCCAGCCGCCGGCCGAGGAACTGCGCCACGAAGGCGACCCGGGAGCCGACCCGCGGCGGTGGCGGGGTCAGCCACTCCACCGACCTGATGTTGACGTACCAGGCGGGGGCGTTCGACGGGTCGCCCGCGTACCCGGCCACCTCGGCGACCGGACGGTCGATCACCACCTCCGACACCACGTCCACTGCCACCGGTAACCCCATCCGCGCGTATCGGCCGCCAACCGCGGTCGTTCGTGGAACAGTCTGGCCCTTCCCGGCAGTCGGCGCTGGCGATGCCCTGGCGGAGAAGCGGGCGGTGGTCTCGCGGAGCGGCGGGGGAGCGGCAGGCGGGCCTGATCATCACGGACCCGCAGCGCGGCGGGTAGCGTGTCCGGCGGTACGCCGACGGCTGCGACGAGGAGGCTCCGGGTGGAAACGACGACGGTGGACGTGCCGACCAGCGACGGTGTCGCCGACGCCTACCTCGTCCGACCGGACGGCGACGGCCCGTTCCCAGCCGTGCTGGTTTTCATGGACGCGTTCGGGCTGCGGCCCCGGCTGGCCGAGATGGCCGAGCGGATCGCCGCCCAGGGCTACCTCGTGCTGGTGCCCAACCTGTTCCACCGGGCCGGCCGGGCCCCGCTGTTCGACCTCTCCGGCCTCGACGACCCCGAGCGGCGGGCTGCGCTCTTCAAGCAGCTGATGCCGCAGATCGGGGCGCTGACCCCCGAGGTGATCACCCGGGACGCCGGTGCCTACCTGGACTTCCTCGCCGCCCGCGACGACGTCGCGCCGGGGCCGGTGGCGATCACCGGGTACTGCATGGGCGGCACGAACGCACTGCGCGTCATCGCGACGTACCCGGACCGGATCGCGGCGCTGGCCAGCTTCCACGCCGGCCGGGTCGTCACCGACGCCCCGGACAGCCCGCACCTGGGCGTCGGGTCGGTCACCGGCGAGGTGTACTTCGCCCACGCCGACCAGGACCAGTCGATGACGGCCGAGCAGATCGCCACCCTCGAGAAGACGCTCGACGCCGCCGGGGTCACCTACCGCTCCGAGCGGTACGCGGGCGCGCCGCACGGCTTCACCATGGCCGACACCGCCATGTACGACGAGCAGGCCACCGAGCGGCACTGGGCCGCCCTGTTCGACCTGCTCGACCGCACGTTCCGCCGCTGACCTGCGCCGCCGGCCGGGCCGCCAAGCGACACAGATGACCCGACCGGGCACGCTTCACCCGCCCCCGGCCGGGTAACCGCCGCCATGGCCGACGACCGCCCCGCCGCCGACACCCTCCGGTCGCCGCTCGATGAGGTCGTCGAGCGGGGCGGCCGCGTGCTGGCCCGGGCCCGGCGGCAGGGCGAGCAGGGCGGTCGGATCCGGCTGCGCCAGCTGGAGGTCACCATCGTGATCGCCGTGCAATCGGGGCTGGCCGCCGCGCTGGCGGCGCTGATCGCCCAGAACCTGCTGGGCCCCGGCGCGCACGTCTTCGCCCCGGCCGCGGCGGTCGGCACGATCGCCACCGCCATCGGTCAGCGGGCCCGCCGAACGTTCGAGCTGCTCATCGGCGTGGGACTCGGCGTCGTCGTCGGGGACCTGCTGCGCTTCCTGCTCGGCTCCGGGCCCTGGCAGACCGGCCTGGTCGTCGCCCTGGCGATCGCCACCGCGCTGCTGGTCGCCGGCCGGGGCGGCGCCCTGGTCGGCCAGGCCGGCGGTACGGCCGTTCTGATCGCCACCCTGGCCCCGATGCAGCCCGGCCTGGAGGTGCCCCGGATCTTCGACGCCCTGGTCGGCAGCGTGGTCGGCATTCTGGTGGTGGCCCTGCTGCTGCCGATCAACCCGCTGCGGGTGCTGGACCGGGCGGTGGAGCCGATCATCACCGGCCTGACCGACCAACTGGACGCGGTGGCGCGGGCCCTGTCCGCGCGGGACGCCGACGCGGCGATCCGTGCCCTGGACCAGCTCCGCGGCCTCGACGCCGACGTGGCGCGGCTGAACGACGCGCTCAGCGGCGCCGACGAGGTGGTCACCCTCGCGCCGGTCCGCTGGCACCGCCGGGCGCAGTATCAGCGGTACGCCCGCGCCGCCGAACACCTGGAACGCCTGATCCTCTACGCCCGGTCCGTGGCCCGCCGGTCCGCCACCGCCCTGCAGTACGGCGAGCCGATTCCACCCCAGCTTCCCGCCGCCACCGCACGGCTGGGCGACGCCGTTCGGACGCTGCATCGGGAGTGCCGGAGAGGTGAGGACCCGGAGCGTGCCCGGCAGCTCGTCCGGGAGAGCGCCGAGCTCGCCGGCCGGACCTGGGCCGAGGGGGTGCGGTCCTACGGCGACGCGCTGATCACCGACCTCCGTACCGCGAACAGCGAACTGCTCCGGGCGACCGGGTACGAACCGGACGACGCCAACCGGATGGTGCGGCAGGCGGCCGGCCGGGGCCAGGCGGCGGTGCGACCGCCGGTGCGGGTCCACCTGCACCGGCCGCGCCGGAGCCCGGGGGCGCCCCGCACGCGGCGGCATCGTGGGTCGACCCGTCGGACCCACGGGCGACGCCAAGGGCAGCGAAGTCCACGAGTGTGAAAGTGGCCCGCCACCGGACCCGGACCGGCTGACTACGGTCGGGCCATGAGCCTCGATCCGCACGAGTTGCGCCGCCGGTTCGCGTCCCTGACCACCGCGCACGTGGCCGACGCCTGCCTGCGGGCGGCGGTTCCGGTCCGCTGCGCGCCCGCCGCCGTACGGGCCGTCCTGCCCGGTGCGCGGCTGGCCGGCCGGGTCGCCCCCACCCGGCACGTCGGCAGCGTCGACATCTTCCTCGAGGCGATCGACCAAGCGGCCCCGGGCGACGTGCTGGTCGTCGACAACGCCGGCCGCGTCGACGAGAGCTGCGTCGGCGACCTGGTGGTGCTGGAGGCGCAGGCCGCCGGCCTGGCCGGCGTGGTGGTCTGGGGTCTGCACCGGGACACCGCCGACATCCGGGCGGTCGGGCTGCCGGTGTTCAGCCTCGGCGCGATCCCCACCGGCCCGCAGCGCCTCGACGCCCGTCCGGCCCAGGCGTTGATCTCGGCGGCGGTCGGGGAGTGGACGGTGGACGCCGAGGACGTCGCCCTGGGCGACGACGACGGCGTGCTCTTCGTGCCCGGGCGCCGCGCCGGTGACCTGCTCACCCTCGCCGAGTCGATCCGGGACGCCGAGCGGCGGCAGGCCGAACGCATCCGCGCCGGCGTCCCGCTGCGTGACCAGGTGCGCTTCGCGGCCTACCTCGCCGGGCGGGCCGAGGATCCCGCGCTGACCTTCCGCGCGCACCTGCGCGCGGTCGGCGGGGCGATCGAGGAGTGACGGGTCAGCCGACCGCGGTCGGCGACGGCGGGGCGCTGCCGCCCTGTGGGGCCTCGGCGGTCATCAGCCGGACGATCTCCGCCCGGTCGGCCGCCGACGGCAGACCCCACCCCGGCCGGTAGCCGTAGACCTCGCGCAGCGGGGTGGCGGCGGTCCGGCCGTCGAGGATCTCCACCGCGTCGGTGTCGATCAGGCCCGGGTGCTCGACCCCGCAGGCCTCGGCGACCTTGACCAGGTCCCGGCGCAGCGTACGGAGGTAGTTGGCGGCGCGTCCGGACTTCAGGGTCGGGTCGAGGCCCCGGGCCAGCCAGGGGTTCTGGGTGGCGACGCCGGTCGGGCAGGTGTCGGTGTGGCACTTCTGCGCCTGGATGCAGCCGATCGCCAGCATCGCCTCCCGGCCGACGTTGACCATGTCGCAGCCGAGCGTGAACGCGACGATCGCGTTGTCGGGCAGGCCGAGCTTGCCGCCGCCGACGAAGACGGTCCGCTCGTGCAGGTCCTTCTCGGCGAAGGTTCGGTAGACCCGGGAGAAGCCCTGCTGGAACGGCAGCGACACCGAGTCGGTGAAGATCAGCGGCGCGGCGCCGGTGCCGCCCTCGCCGCCGTCCACGTTCACGAAGTCCACGCCCCGGCCGGTGTCCCGCATGAGCGTCGTCAGCTCGTCCCAGAAGCCCAGGTCGCCGACGGCGGACTTGATGCCGACCGGCAGCCCGGTCTCGGCGGCAAGCAGTTCCACCCAGTCGAGCAGGCTGTCACAGTCGGAGAACTCGGCGTGCCGGGACGGGCTGACGCAGTCCTGACCCCGCGGGATGCCCCGGGTCGCGGCGATCTCCGCCGACACCTTGGCCCCGGGCAGCAGCCCGCCCAGGCTCGGTTTCGCCCCCTGGCTGAGCTTGATCTCCAACGCCCGCACGGGCGCGCCGGCCATCAGCTCCTTCAGCCGGTCCAGGCTGAACCGCCCCCGCTCGTCCCGGCACCCGAAGTACGCGGTGCCGAGCTGGAACACCAGCTCACCGCCGTTGCGGTGGTACGGCGACAGCCCGCCCTCGCCGGTGTTCTGCAGGCAACCGGCCAGCGCGGCGCCCTTGTTCAGCGCCTCCACGGCGCGGCCGGACAGCGAGCCGAAGCTCATCCCGGAGATGTTGACCACCGAACCGGGCCGGAACGCCTTCGCCCGGCCCCGCGGCCCGCCGAGCACCTTGGCGCAGGGCAGCTCCACCTCGTGCCCGGCGGCCGGCGTCGACGGCGGCACCGCCCGGCCGAACGTCCGGTGCTTGATGATCGGATACCCGGGCGTGTACTCGATGTCGTTGTCCGTGCCGAAGCCGAAGTAGTTGTTCTCCTTCTTCGCCGAGGCGTAGATCCAGCGGCGCTGGTCCCGGGTGAACGGCCGCTCCTCGTTGTTGCCGGCCACGATGTACTGCCGCAGCTCCGGACCGATCGCCTCCAGCAGGTAGCGGGCCCGCCCGATGACCGGGAAGTTGCGCAGCAGCGCGTGGTCGCGCTGGAGCAGGTCGCGCGCGGCGAGGGCGGCGACGGCGGCGGAGACGACGGGTACGGCGCGACTGGCCCACTTCATGCCCGCCTCTCTCCCCGGCCGGCGCGGGCGCGAAACTACCGGGTGTCGTGCGCCGCCACCAGCCGCTTGGGCGCCTTGTTCCGCCAGGCGTGCTCGCGGGCGATCGCCCGCAGCCGCGTACTCATGATCGCCGATTGTGCGCCAGCGGCCTCGGCCGCGACGACCGGTTATCGGGCCGGGAGGTGCTGGACGAGCTGGATCGGATTGCCGTCCGGGTCGGCGATCCAGGCGATCAGCAGCCGGTCGAGCCAGGTGTGCGGCGCCGCGAGGGCGGGTGCGCCGTCGGCCGTGACCTTCTCGTACGCGGCGGTGGTGTCGTCGGTCCACAGGACGACCGCCGCGCGCTGACCCGACGGGACGGGGGCCAGGCCGTGGTCGTCGCGGGTGGAGTCGACGGACGCGATGCCGATCCGGTACCCGTCAAGTGTCAGATCGACGTGGATCGGCTCGCCCTCGGCGGGCACCCGGAAGGTCTCGGTGAACCCGAGCCTCGCGTAGAAGGCGGCCGCCCGGGTGACGTCCTCGCTGAACAGGATGACCTGCGGCGTGCGGAACATCGACACTCGTGGACGATACGACGACCGCTCAGTGATGTCAGTCCGGCAGGCGGGGCATCTCCAGGCCGGGGTCGCGGCCGAGCAGCACCGCCCGGGTCAGCGCCGACGAGCCGAACCGGTCCCGGACCGCGTCGACCGCGGCGTCCAGTTCGGCGCCCGGGTCGCGGTCGAACGGCAGCGGCGGCTGCTCGTGCCGGTCGTCGAGGTTGCCGACGGACACCCCGATCAGCGTGATGCCCCGGGCCTCGACCTCCGGCAGCGCCGCCCGCAGCAGCGCCCGCGCCGCCGCCAGCAGCGGCCCGGTCTGCGCCGTCGGCTTCACCAGCGTGTGCGAACGGGTCGCCCGGGTGTAGTCGGCGAACCGCAGTCGCAGCATCACCGTGCGGCCGGTCCGCCCGGCGGCGCGCATCCGTCGGGTCACCCGGTCGACCAGCCCGGCCAGGACGGCGTCCAGGTCCGCGGGGGAGTGCGGCTCCCGGCCGAGCGCGTGCTGGGCGCCCATCGAGGAGCGCCGCCGGCCGACCTGCACCGGGCGCGGGTCGCGGTTGTGCGCCAGGGCGTGCAGGTGCCGGCCGGCGCCCGCGCCGAGCAGCGACACCAGCGTCGCCTCGCCCAACCGGGCCACCTGCCCCACCGTGCGAATGCGCCGCTCGCGCAACTTCGCCGCGGTGACCGGGCCGACGCCCCAGAGCCGCTCCACCGGCAGCGGGTGCAGGAACTCCAACTCCCGGTCCGGCGCGACGACCAGCAGGCCGTCCGGCTTCGCCACCCCGCTGGCGACCTTCGCCAGGAACTTCGTCCGGGCCACCCCGACGGTGATCGGCAGGCCGACCCGTTCCCCGACCTCCCGGCGCAGGCGTACGGCGATGTCGAGCGGTGGGCCGGCGAGGCGGCGCAGGCCGCCGACGTCGAGGAACGCCTCGTCGATGGAGAGCCCCTCGACCAGGGGAGTGGTGCCGCGGAAGATCTCGAAGACGGCCCGGCTCGCCGCCGTGTAGGCCGCCATCCGCGGCGGCACGACGACCGCGTCCGGGCAGAGCCGCCGCGCCTGCCGCCCACCCATCGCGCTGCGTACCCCGCGCGCCTTCGCCTCGTAGCTGCACGCCAGCACCACGCCACCGCCGACGATCACCGGCCGGCCGCGCAGCCGCGGGTCGTCCCGCTGCTCGACCGACGCGTAGAACGCGTCCAGGTCGGCGTGCAGGATGGTGGCGTCGCCCGACACGAACACATGTTCGCACGGTCGTCTCGCCGAGCTCCGCTGACCTGCCGAAACAGTGACCGTCGGCGGTCCGGAACGCTCGGCGTCGCGGACGCGGGGGCGGCGGGCCGGCCCCGGTCGCAACCGGGGTGCCACGAGCTCCGACGACGATGTTCCATTTCCCGCACGCACCGCCACCGGATCACACACAGTGGGAGCGAGGCCGGGCGGGGATCGGGTCGACGTCGCCGGTCCGCCGGTGACGGCGCCGGGCGGGTGGAGGTGGCATGACCGGGTTGCGTACCGACCTGTACGAGCTGCGGATGGCGGCCAGCTACCTGCGCCGGGACATGGTGGCACCCGCCACGTTCAGCCTGTTCGTCCGCCGCCTGCCGCCCCGGCGCGGTTTCCTGGTGGCCGCCGGGCTGGCCGAGGCGCTGGCCTTCCTGGAAGGCTTCGCGTTCGACGACGACGAGCTGGGCTACCTGCGCGACGTCGTCGGCCTCGACCAGCCGACCGTGGCGGCGCTCGCCGGGCTGCGGTTCACCGGCGACGTCCGGGCCGTGCCGGAGGGACGGGTGGTCTTCGCCGACGAGCCGCTTCTCGAGGTGACCGCGCCGATCGCCGAGGCGCAACTGGTGGAGACCGGCGTGCTGAACCTGCTCACCTTCCACACCACGGTGGCCAGCAAGGCCGCCCGCTGCCGGCTCGCCGCCGGGGACGCGGAGCTGGTCGACTTCGCGTTCCGCCGTACGCACGGGATCGAGGCCGGGGCGGGCGTGGCGCGGGCGTCGGCCATCGCCGGTTTCGCGGCCACCAGCGACGTCGAGGCCGCCTGGCGCTACGGCCTGCAACCGTCCGGGACCATGGCCCACTCGTACGTCGAGGCGTTCCCCGACGAGCGGGCCGCGTTCCGGGCGTTCGCCGCCGACTTTCCCACCAACCCGGTGTTCCTCGTCGACACCTACGACACGCCCGCCGGTGTGCGGGCCGCCGTCGAGGTCATCACCGAGCTGGGCCTGACCGGGCCGCTCGGTGTCCGGCTCGACTCGGGCGATCTCGCCGCGCTGGCCGAGCAGACCCGCGCGATCCTGGACGGCGCCGGGCTCACCCAGGCGAAGATCGTGGCCAGCGGCAGTCTCGACGAGGACGTGATCGCCGCGCTCGTCGCCAAGGGCGCGCCGATCGACGCGTACGGCATCGGCACCCGGATGGGCGTCTCCTTCGACGCGCCGTCCCTCGACAGCGCCTACAAGCTGGTCGCCTTCGGCGACCGGCCGGTGCTCAAGCTGTCGCCCGGCAAAGCCACCCTGCCCGGCCCGAAGCAGGTCTTCCGGGACCCCGCCGGGGCCAGCGGCGACGTGGTGGGGCTGCGCGACGAACCCCCGCCGGCCGGCCGCGAGCCGTTGCTCGTACCGGTGATGCGCGGCGGACGTCGCCTCGAGCCCGCCGATCCGGCCGGTGAGGTGCGCGCCGCGCGCCGTCGGTTCGACGCGGACCTCGCCTGGCTGCCCGAGGGGGCGCGGCGGCTGGCCGACCCGACGCCGCTCACCGCCACGGTCAGCCCGGGGCTCGCCGAGCTGCGCGACCGGGTGACCGCGCAGGCGGGGCGGGGCGGTGCGTACTGACCCCCCGGTGCGGCCCCGGGGCGTCAGCCGCACCCCGGCGGAGCTTTCCGCATCCGGGGCCGGGCCGTAGGTTGAGGCCATGACCGCCTCGGTGGATGTGCTGATCGTCGGCGCCGGCCCCACCGGCCTGGCCCTGGCGGCGCAACTGGCCGCGCACGGCGTTCGGCCCCGCCTGGTCGACCGCAGCCTCGACCGGGTCCACGAATCACGCGCCCTGGCCATCCAGCCGCGCACCCTGGAGGTGCTGGCGCGGTTCGGCGTCACCGACCAGCTCGTCGCCGAGGGCAACCCGGCGGTGCGGCTGCACCTGCACGCCCGGAACCGGGTGCTGACCGTGCCGATGTTCGACCTGGGCCTGCCCGACACCGCCTACCCGCACCTGCTGTTCCTCTCGCAGGCCGAGACCGAACGCATCCTCGCCGATCACCTGCGGACCTCCGGCGTGCGCGTCGAGCGCGGCGTGGAACTGGTCGACCTGCGGAGCGCGGCCGACCAGGTGACCTGCCGGCTGCGCCACCGCGACGGCCGGGAGGAGACGGTCGCCGCCCGGTACGTGGTCGGCTGCGACGGCGCGCACAGCGCCGTTCGCCGCGCCGCCGACATCGCCTTCGAGGGCAGCTCCTATCCGCAGACGTTCGTGCTGGCCGACGTCGAGGCCGACGGTCTCGCCACCGGGGCGGCCCACGTGTTCCTCTCCGACGCCGGGATGCTGTTCTTCTTCCCGCTCGGCCGGCCGGCCGGCTGGCGGCTGCTGGTGATGCGACCACCGGCCGACCCCACCCCACCGGACGCGGCGGTGACCCTCGAGCAGGTGCAGGCGCTCGCCGACGGGTACACCGGCGGGACAGTGCGGCTGCACGACCCGGTGTGGATGACCAACTTCCGGCTGCACCACCGCGCGGCCCGGCGCTACCGGGCCGGGCGGATCCTGCTGGCCGGCGACGCCGCGCACATCCACAGCCCCGCCGGCGCCCAGGGCATGAACACCGGCATCCAGGACGCCATCAACCTCGGCTGGAAACTCGCCCACACGCTGCCCGGCGGCGCCGGGGCCGGGCTGCTGGACACCTACGAACCCGAACGCGCCCCGATCGGGCGGATGGTGCTGCGCTTCACCGACCGGGCGTTCACCGTCGCCACCTCCACCAAACCGCTCGTCCGGTTCGCCCGTACCCGCATCGCCCCGACCGTCATCCCGCTGGCCGCGCGAGCCCGGGCCGGCCGGGCGTTCGTGTTCCGTACCGTCGCCGAGCTCGACATCCGGTACCGGCGCAGCCCGCTGTCGGTGGAGGGGCCGCGCCCGCCCCGGCGTGGACCCCGGGCCGGCGACCGGCTGCCCGACGCGCCCGTGGTGGGCGACCGGCAACCGACCAGCCTGCACCGGGCCACCGCCGCCCCCGGCTGGCACCTGCTGCTGTGCGGCCCCGGTCGGACCTGGCCCGCCGGACCGGTCGAGCAGCTGTCCCGCGGCCGTGGCGGTCTGCTCACGGTCCAGCGCCTCGGCGCCCACGACGAGCCCGGCGCGCTGCACGACGCGGAGGGACACGCCCTGCGCCGGCTCGGCCTCGACGCCGCCGCCGCCGCGCTCTACCTGGTCCGACCGGACGGCCACGTCGGGTTCCGGTCCGGCGCCGACGGCTGGCCCGCGCTGGTCGACTACCTCGACCGCTGGCTGCCACCCTCCTGAGCAGCCGGCGCCGCGCGGAGACCCCTGAACGGACCGGGCAGCACCGGAGGGGTTGCGTCTCCCGTAGGGGGAGACGCGAGGGTGGAGGAATGAACGGCGACACTGCCTACTCGATCGGTGAGCTGGCCCGACGGACCGGGCTGACGGTCAAGGCCATCCGCTTCTACTCCGACCGCGGGATCGTGCCGCCGAGCGGCCGCAGCCCGGCCGGCCACCGCCGGTACGGCATCGAGGACCTCGCCCGCCTGGAGCTCGTGCGGACCCTGCGCGACCTGGGACTGGACCTGACCACCATCCGGAAGGTCGTGGACCGGGAGGTGACGCTTCCCGAGGTCGCCGCGGCGCACGCCGAGGCGCTGGCGGTGCAGATCCGCACGCTGCGGCTGCGGCGCGCGGTGCTCACGGCCGTGGCCAGGCGCGGGTCGACCCCCGAGGAGATGGAGCTCATGCATCAGTTGGTCAAGCTCTCCGAGGAGGAACGCCGCCGTCTCGTCGGCGAGTTCCTCGACACCGTCTTCGGCGGCCTGGCGGCCGACCCGGGATTCGTCGGGATCAGGCGTTCGATGACCCCCGAACTGCCCGACGAACCCGGGGCGGAGCAGGTCGAGGCGTGGGTGGAGCTGGCCGAACTGTCCCGGGACCCGGACTTCCGCGCGAGCCTGCGCCGGATGGCCGAGCAGCACGCGGCCGAGCGCGCCCGGAGTGACGATCCGGTCGTGCGCCGCGACGCCGCCGCGCTCGTCCGTGACCTGGCCGGCCCCGCCCTGGCGGCCGGCCTCGATCCGGCCTCGCCCGAGGCCGATCCGGTCGTCGCGGCGGTCACGGCGCGGTACGCGCGGCTCTCCGGTCGCCCCGACGACGTCGACCTGCGGCGCCGGTTGTCAAGCCTGCTGGAGACCGCGAACGACCCGCGCCGGGAGCGGTACCTCCGGCTGCTCTCGGTGATCAACGGCTGGACGGCCCCGGACAGCCTGGCGCCGGCGCTCGACTGGTTCATCCGCGCCCTGCGCGCCCGGACTCCTCGGTAGGCCGGTCAGACGCCGCGGGCGCGGGGCCGGCCGGTGGACCGGCGCGACAGCGAACTCGGCGCGTTGACGCCCGCCTCGTCGCTCACGCTCATCCCCAGCCGCTCGACCAGTTCACCGCCGAGCCAGCCGGTCACCCCGGCGAGCAGGACCCCGGCGAAGCTGCAGATCAGCGCCAGCGCGTTCGGGTCCCAGTTGTCGGCGGCGCGGCGCAGCAGCCAGCTCACCGCGAACAGCAGCAGGACCACCACGTTGCCCAGGCCGTGCGCCGTGCCGACCCGCTTGGCCCGGGTGCCGGTGGGGATGGCCCGCCAGTCGATCAGGCCGAACACGGCGGCGACCAGGCCGCCGACGATGCCGGCGCCGATCGTGTACGCGGCGGAGATCTGGAACCCCGGCCGGTCGGTGATCAGGTACAGGATGTCGAAGATGACCGAGGTGGCGAGCAGGCCCAGCGGGAACACGATCAGGGTGGGGTGGATCGCGTGGCCCATGGCCTTGGCGCGACTTTCCATGGCAGCACTCCTGTCTCCCCCCAGGCGCCGCCGGATTCCCCGTCCCGGCGGCAATACACCTGCGGGTGACGCCGCCGCCCGCGCCCGGGCAGGCCCGGCCGGCCCGGTGCCGGCGCGACGGTCAGCGCCGGTGCCGGGCGGAGAGCGCCAGCAGCGTCGGCCGGCGGACCACCGCCAGCCGGTCCCCGCGCGCGCTGATCGACGTCCGCCCGCCCCGGCGGCGGCGCACCGTCAGGTCGACGGTGGCCCCACCGACCTGCACGCCCTCCAACCTGAGATCGGGCAGCCACTCGGGCAGGTGCGGATCGACGAAGATCGTCCGCAGCGGCGCGGCCGGGCGCAGCGCCAGCAGCGCCTGCACCAGCGCGATGATCGAACTGGCCGACCAGGCCTGCGGGGAACACGAGTTCGGGTACACGCCCGGGTGCGGGTGGGCCGCGTCGCGGGGCAGGCCGCTGAGCACCTCGGGCAGGCGGTGCTCCTCGAACAGCGCCGCCGCGGCGAACATCCCCTCCGCCAGCCGGTGCAGGTGCGCCCAGCAGCCGTACCGGGCCAGCCCGAGGCCGATCGTGCCCGCCTCCACCGGCCAGACGCTGCCCCGGTGGTAGCTGAACGGGTTGTACGCCGGATTCTCCGCCGACAGCGTCCGCACCCCCCAGCCGCTGAACATGTCCGGCGCGAGCAGCCGGCCGGCGACCACCGGGGCGACCCGCGCCGGCACGATGCCGGTGGTGAGCAGGTGCCCGTCGTTCGAGTTGACCGAGCGTACCGGGCGCTTGTCCGGCCCCAGCGCCATCGCGTAGCAGCCCCGCTCGGGGAGCCAGTACGCGCGGTGGAAGCGGCGGCGCAGGGCGTGCGCCCGGGCCACGAGGGCGGCGCCCCGGGCGGGGTGACCGGCCGCGGTGAACACCACGGCGGCGTGCCGCAGCGCGGCGTACCAGTAGGCCTGCAGCTCGCTGGTCGCGATCGGGTTGGGCACCACCCGCCCGTGCTCGTCGACGACGGCGGTGTCCGAGTCCTTCCACCCCTGGTTCTTCAGCCCCGCAGGGGAGCGGCGGTGGTATTCGAGGAAACCGTCCCCGTCGACGTCGCCGTACCGCTCGATCCATTCCAGGGCGCGCCGCGCCGTCGGCAGCAGCTCCCGTACGGTGCGCAGGTCACCGGTCCAGGCGAGGTACTGCCCGAGGAAGACCAGGAAGTCCGGCGCGGTCGACCAGTCGCCGTAGTAGCTGGTGAACGGGTCCAGCCCGAGCACGGAGACCGGTCCCCGGCGGGCCTCGTGCAGCGGCTTGCCGGGCTCCTCGTCCCGCCAGTCGTCGACCCGCCGCCCGAGGTGGTCGGCGTTGAGCCGGAGGCTGTCGGCCAGCATGGTCGGCCCGGCCAGCAGCGCCTGCCAGGAGGCGGTCATCGTGTCCCGCCCGAAGATCTCCTGGTAGATCGGCAGCCCCGCCATCGGCGCCGTCGGCCCGGCCGGCTCGCCGAGCGGCAGCACCGACAGGTCCTCCACGGCGCACCGCCAGGCCGCCGTGACGTCGAAGTTGCTGCTGCTCAGCCGGGTCAGCTCAGCGGCCAGCCGGGCGCGCGCCGATCCGGCCGGGTCGGCGGGCTCGGTGAACGTCGCCGGCGGCGCGGCCAGCCGTTCACCGTCGAAGATCGGCTCCACGACCACGTCCAGCCGGGCGGTGCCGTGGGGCGGCACCACGACCTCGACGGCGAAGGCGCTGTCGGCGTACCGGACGGGGACGCCGTCGGCGCGGACCTGGACGGCCACCGCGCGGTCGATGTCGTCGCGCAGATAGCTCAGCCGTAGCTCCCCGGCCGCGGCGTCCCAGCTCGCGCCGACCCCGCCTTCCTGCACCCGGCGACCCCGCTCGGCCTCGCCGGTGTCCGCGAAGTCGGCGCCGAGGCGGAGCTCCACCGCCATCCGCAGCGGCTGCTGCGCGTAGCTGACCACGGTGAGCCGGGTACGCAGCCCGTCGCCCACGAACCGTTCCGTCAGCAGGTACGCCGCCCGCGACGGCATCGCCTCACCGTCGGCCAGCTCGGCGTACGAGAGCTGGGCGTGCCCCTGCACGTTCCCCGTGCTGAACGGGACCGGCTCGCGGCCCTCGACGGTGATCCGCTCGACGCTGAGCACCCGGGTGTTGCGGGCGAAGAAGCCCTGCGGGTCGGTGCCGGTGATCCGGCCCCGCGCGTCGGTGACCAGGGTGCTCCACCCGCTCGCCACGTACAGCAGGTCGGGCCGTACCCGCAGGTTACGGACCCTGGTCATCGCGCACGCGGCCGTTGCCCGGTCATCCCGCGCCGGTACCCCTTTGCCGAGCCGGTACACCCGCACGCCTCGATCGTCGACTGCGCCACCCGTCACGGCTCGGCACGGGCCCGGGCGCGGACGAGCAGTTCGACGGCGAGCGCGATCGCCACCGCCTCCACCGCCAGCAGGGTCAGCAGGATCAGCAGCTGGGTCGCCCCGGCCTGGATCGGTCCCGCCCCGCCGAGCAGCACCCCGACGAACGCCCCCGGCAGCGTGACCAGCCCGACCGTGCGGGTCTGGTCCAGCGCCGGGATCAGCGCCTGCCCGGCGGCCGGCCGGCAGATCTCCAGCGCGGCGTCGCGGGGGAGCAGCCCCAGGGCCAGTCCCGCCTCGTACTCGCCGTGCCGGCTGCGCAGCTCGTCCAGCGTCCGCCGGCCGGCCAGGCTCGTCGCGGTCATCGCCCCGCCGATCAGGATGCCCGCGGTCGGCAGCAGCACCAGCGGCGTCGCGGGCAGCGCCCGGCTGGCCAGCAGTACGCCGAGACTCGGCACCACCCCGGCCGCGATGGCCAGCGGGGCGACCGGGGCGGGGCAGCCCGCCCCGATCCGCCGGCGCGCGGTGACGCTGGCGACCACGTACATGAGGAGGATGAACGCGCCGGTGCTCCACCAGTGGCGCAGCACGGCGACGATGACCAGCGACACGACGCCGAGCTGGACGGTGGCCCGGGCGGCCGCGCCCAGGATCGCGCGCGCCCGGCCGAGACCGCTCAGCCGGAGCACCGCGGCGGCCGCGAGGGTGAGCCCGACCAGGGCGGCGACCAGCGCCGGCCCGATCGGAAGGGTGCCGCCGCTCATCGCCCCGCCGGGCGCGACCGCTCGTCGCGGGTGATGTCGTCGGCGCCGGACACCGGATGATCGTATTCGTGCCACCCGGCCGGCGCGCCCGATCCGCCAGCCGCCCGCCGGGCGGGAGGTGCCGGACCGATCCCGGATCCCGTCACCTCCCGCCCGGCGGGCGGGTCACCGGGCGTAGACCTCGAACTCGTGGAGCGAGAAGCCGTACGAGGTGGCCCGCTTGACGCCGTACACGCGCACGTAGCGGGCGGTGACCGGGGCGAAGGTCACGTTGTCGACGCCGCCGTTGCCGGTCGTGGTGCTGAACGCCGTCCGCCAGGTGGCGCCGTCGGTGGAGACCTCGACCCGGTACGCGCTGCCGTACGCGGCCTCCCAGCGCAGGATGACCCGGTTGACCGTGCGGCCGGAGCCGAGGTCCACCCGAATCCACTGGTTGTCGGCGTAGCTGCTGCTCCACCGGGTGCCGAGGCTGCCGTCGACCGCCTTGTCCGGGGTGTGGCTGGTGAGGAACTGGGTGCTCGACGCGGTGGCGGCGCGCCCCTGGGCCAGGTTGGTGACGTCGTCGCCGCGGCGCGCCGGGAACGAGACGACCTGCTGGTAGGTGGGCCGGTTCTGCCAGGCGATCAGGGGATGGCTGATGCCGCCGAGCCCCGACTGGGCGATCGCGTCCGCGCACCACTGGTCGCCCGCGGCGCAGGACGAGTCGCCGGGGTAGACCGTGGTGGACGGCAGCGCGGCCGCCTGGGCGAGGGTGTCGAGCAGCGCCTGCCGGCAGGCGCCGAGGTTGCCGTTGCCGCAGTACGTGCGGCCGAGGCCGCCGGTCACCGGGTCGCCGAGGACGGTCCGGATGTCCTTGTCGACGTAGCCCCACCAGCCGTACTGGAACGACGAGCCCTTGTGCGGCTGGCCGGCGGCCGCCCAGACGGCGGTGCCGTCGCGTCCGCCGCTCTGGCCGCCGGACGGTGCCTCGTTCACCTCGATGGCGTCCACCAGGGCGCCGTAGAGGTCGGCGCCGAGTCCCGGCTTGAATTCCGCCGCGGCGAGCAGCGGCCACCAGGCGTCGAAGATCCGAATCGCGTCGGCGTGCTGGTAGACCCGCGAACCGGCGGTGGTCTCCGCGCGGCGGAAGCCGGACTGCTGCCAGGCCCGCAGCTTGGCGACCGCGTCGGCCAGAGTCGGATCGGTGACCGGTTGGCTGGTGACGGCCCGGAGCAGGTCGCCGAGGACCTGCTGGCCGCGCAGGTCGGTGACCGCGGCGTCGGCCATGATCCGTACGACGGCGGCCCGGTCGAGCTGCTGCCCCGCGATCGCGGCGCGCACCGGGCCGTCGAGGAGTTGTGCCCGGTGTACCGATCCGAAGCTGAAGTTGCCGTCCGCGGCGCTGTAGTCGTACGCCTGCTTGTTGTTCCAGCTGACGTAGTAGTCCTGGTTGACGGACCGGGGGTGGGCGCCGGCCGGGGTGTAGGTCGCGGTGTTCGTGTCCGGGTTCCAGCCCTGCCACTCGTAGCCCGCCTCGGCTCGGGTGGGCAGGTTCGGGTCGGCCCCGGACGGCCGGACCGGGTTGGACCCGGAGTTGAAGTACGCCGCCTCGGTCGAGTTGACGTAGAACCAGTTGAAGGCGTAGCCGATGTTCGCGGCGGCGTCCTGGAACGCGGCGGCGGAGCCCATCGCCGCGGGGTCGTTGTACGCCTGGAAGCCGATCGCGGAGTCGGCCTCGTGCCGGTAGGTCGACCGGAGCCGGGTGAAGGCCGTCGGCTGCCCGTTCACCATTCCCCGGTACGCCACCAGCCCGTACCTGGTGCGCAGGGCGCGCAGGGTGTACGAGCCGGCCGGGGTCGAGTCGGCCAGGGTCGGCGACCAGGAGTTGGTGTGCTCCAGCACCTCCATCGCCAGGCACTGGCCGTGGTAGAGGTAGCGGTTCGACTGCAGGGTCGGGGCGCTGCCGTCGGTGGTGCACAGCGGCACGGCGTACGTGTCGGTGATGTCCTGCGCCGCCGAGGTGGCGCTCCACGCGTAGTCCTGCCCGCGTCCGAGCAGGACGTAGAGGCTCAGGCCCGCGAACGAGGCGCCGCGGGCGCTGATGCCCGGCCCCTGCAGTTCCTGCAGCATGAGCAGTTGCGGCGCGAAGTAGCCGGTCTGTGGGCCGAAGACGGCGATGGGGTTGCCGCTGACGGTGTGCCGACCGGAGATCACCACGGCGTTGGACATGCCGTGCGACCGGAGTGCGCCGAGCCCGCTGAGCAGTCCCTCGGTCGTGGCGCTCCGGGGGCTGGTCGCCGTCGCGGTGCCGGCCGAGGCGGTCGGCTGGTAGGCCAGGGGTTCGGCGGTGACCGTACCGGCGTCGGGCAGCACCACGCCGGGCGCGCCGGCCGGTGCGCCGCCGTACGGGAAGCTCTGCCCGTCGTGCAGGGTCAGCACGGTCTCCGGGTCGTTCTGCTGCCGGAACGCCTGCCACACCTGGTCGCCGGCGGTCGGGCCGAACTTCGCCCGGGCGGCGACCCGCACCAGCGCCGACTGCATCTCCGCGCCGCCGCCCCCGCCGAACAGCCCGCCGATGACGCCGGCCGTGGCGATCAGGTCGGTCATGGTGAAGTGCTGCGGGGCGCCGTTGCCGGTGAGGTTGTACTCGCCGGGGCAGTTCGCGTTGGCGACGCACTGGTCGATGTAGGTGTTGACGCCCGCGATGTAGTCGCCTACGTCGGTGTGGAGCTGCTGGCCGCGGGTTCCCTTCTGCCGTAGCGCGTCGACCTGGGCCTGCAGGTCCGCCTCTGTGTACGGGGAGTTGGCCCAGATGCTCTGCTCCAGTTCCCGGTTGCCCGGCGCCCCGCCGGCGAATGAGCTGAGCCGGCCACGGCCGGCGTGGCGGAGCAGGTCCATCACCCAGAGCCGGTCCTGCGCGCCGGCGTAACCGGCGCCGAACATGGTGCCGGAGCGGGTGGTGCCGGTGACGTGCGGTACGCCGGTGGCGGAGTCCCGCACGATGGTCACGTCCGCGCGGGGGCGCACGGTGCTTTCCACTTGCGCGTCGGGTACGCCGAACGAGGCGTCGTGGTAGAAGCGGGCGATCTGCTCGTCGGTGAGTCCCGCGTAGCCGTACACCAGGTTCGCGTACTCGTCGAGCTGGTCGCTGGAGTGGGCGGGCCGGGTGCCGAGGACCTGGTGCGCCAGGATCGCGGCGAGCGTGGCGTTGCCGTTCTCGCCCGGCGGCAGGATGTCGGCGCACTGGCCGAGGCAGTGGTCGTTGCCGGCGAACGTGGTGGCGGCGACGGCTGGTGCGGGCGGGACGACGGTCAGGGCGGTCGCGGCGGCGGTCACAGCCGCGGCGGTCAGCGCCGCGACGCGGGTGCGGATGGTGGGACGGGGCATGGCGGTGCCTCCGGGAGCTCGGAGTCGGGGCCGGGGTACGCCCGACTGCCGATGCCGACGTCTCGCCCTCCGTGCCCGGGCGTCACACCCGGAGGTGAGATTAACTCATATCGATCCCTCGGCAAGGATCGCCGATTCGCACCGCCCGGGATAGCCGTTGTTCACCAAGCGCCAATGCCGACACTTCGGTCCCGTCTACCGCAGCGCGAGCACCGCCTGATGACCCAGGTGATCCGACGCCCACCGGCCGTCGGGGGTCTGTCGCTCGGTGCCGAAGACCTCGCTCGCCACCGGGGCGACCGCGCCCCGGACCATGACCATGTCGATCCGGTGCTCGACGTCGTCGGCCGGCTCGGTCAGATCGTCGCCCAGCCCCGCGGTGTATCCAGGGTCGCCGGGGTGCAGAATCGGCCAGGTGTCGACCAGTCCGCCGGCCACCAGGGTGAAATACGCGAGCCGGTTGTTCGGATCGGGCAGCTCGGGACCGGTGTTGAGATCCCCGACGAGGATCACCCTCCCGGGTACGTTCAGCGGGCCCCGGAGCAGCTCCTGCGCCTGCAGCACCCGGACGCCGGGGTGGAACGCCTCCAGGTGGGTGTTGACGAACCGGAACGCCCGGTTGCCCAGCACCGCGTCCACGGCCGTCCAGCCGCGCGTGCTGGTGGCGGTGCCACCCGTGGCCGGAAGCGGGAACACCAGGTTCTGGACGAAGTTCCCCGACGACGTGTCGGTCACCTTCACCCGGCCGCCGTGCCGCACCAGGACGACGTCGCGCATGGTGAGCCGGACGTCCACGTTGTACGGCGCGCCGGCCGGGGCTTCCAGATCCGCCTCGTCCTGCACCACGGCGACGTCGTACGGGTGGCCGGAGCCGGCCAGTTCGGCCATCAGCAGCGCCAGGTAGTCGTACCGGACCTCGGTGGCCGGGGCCGGGTCGCCCATCCGTCCGGTGCGCCAGAGCGCCACCTCCTGCAGGCCGACCAGGTCCGGCTTGCGTTCGCGGATCTCCTCGGCGAACAGCGCGGCCCGGGCGGGAAAGTCGACCAGGTCCACGTGCCGGAGCAGGGCCGAGTTCGCGGCCAGGAACGCCGGCAGCGTCGGCGCCCCGATCGACGGCGTGAGGTCCCCGCCCAGGTAGAGGTTGCGGGTCAGCACGTCGACCTTGGGCCCGGCCTCCGCGTGCGCGGGTGGGGCGACCAGCCCCAGGGTGGCCGCCACGACGGCGGCCGCGGCGACCAGCCGGGTCAGGCGTCGACGGTGCGAGGGGATCCTGCCGTCCATGAATCTGTCCTCTCCGGCCGGGTGTCCGCGTCGGTGCGAATGCTCCGTACGCTAACGCCGGCAGGACCATCGTGGACACCGCCGTTCGGGCGACCTCCCCTGGCCGGGGCGGGTCAGGCCTGGGGCCCGGCGATGTTGACCATCCAGCCGATGCCGAACCGGTCCACGCACATGCCGAACTCGTCGCCCCACATCTGCTTCTCGAGTGGCATCGAGACGGTGCCACTCTCCGAGAGCTGCTTCCAGTAGCCACGCAGCTCGTCGGCGTCGTCCCCGCTGAGGCTGATCGCGATGTTGTTGCCCGGCTGGTATTCCATCTCCGGCGGGGTGTCGGAGGCCATCAGCGTGAAGCCGCGGTCGGTCTCCAACATGGCGTGCATGACCTTGTCGGCCACGGCCGGATCCGGGTTGCCGAACTCGCCGAACGTGCTCAGCGTCAGGTTGCCGCCGAACACGTTCTGGTAGAACTCCATGGCCTGCCGCGCGCTGTCGCGGAAGCTGAGGTACGGGTTGAGCCGAGACGCCATGAGGCCCTCCTTCGTCGTCTTTGACGAGGGTCATCGTCGCAGCCCCGGATGACATGGACAACGACGTACGACGGGCGAGTCGCGCGCCGCACGAGCTGGCGGTGGAGGTGGCGCCGTTGCCACCTCCACCGCTTCCCCGCCGGTACGTCGTCAGTTCTGCTGGAACGACTGACGCACCACACCACCCACCAGGGCACACCAGGTGGTGGTGCTGACCTTTCCGTTCGCGTCGAGACCGTGCAGCTCCTGGAGGTCCTTCAGGGCCTTCTTGGTCACGTAGTCGTACTCGCCGGTGATCGCGACCTCGGCGTAGCCCTTGGAGTTCAGCATGAACTGCAGCGCGCTGACCGGGATGCCGGTGGCGTCCTTGTCCAGCTCCGGCGCGAGGGTCTCCCAGGTCGGCGCGGTGAGCGTGGCGTCGATGTCGACCGGGATGCCGTTGCGGGCCTGCCAGTCCTGCACGGCGGCGACGGTGGCGGCGTCGAAGACGCCGGTGACCGGCACGGTGTAGCCGCGGAAGGTGAGCAGGTACTGCGCGACGCGGACGACCGGGCCGCCGACGAAGCGCCAGATGTCCGGCCAGCGGCGGGCCGGCACGTCGGCCAGGTCGGTGCCGAGCTTGGCGAAGACCCGCCGGCGCAGGGCGGGGAACTCCCGGTAGAACATCGCGCCCGGGCACTGGGTGGCCCGGAAGTCCCAGTGGCCGAAGATGTCGTGGGCGTGCAGGCCGTACTGCTGGCAGACGGTGGTGCAGAGCTTGACCAGCGAGTCGAGCAGCTCGTGCGGCGGCGTCTCGGTGACGTAGGTGCCCTCGTTCTCGATGCCGATGGCCCGGCCGTTCTCGCCCGGGCAGTGCGCCGAGATCATCTGCCGGTCGCCGGCCTGGAGCCGCTCCAGGCTGCCGTGCCGGCCCTCGAGGACGTGACCGCCGCGGCTGACCGTGAAGTGCTGCCCGGTGTCCGACCAGTGGTTGACGTCCAGGTGCAGGTCCTGGCAGTCGCGGGCGAGCTGCTTGGCGTGTTCCTCGGAGTAGTCGGTGCTGTTCGGGAACGCCATGTGGTGCACGATGATCTTGTTGGTGGCGATCGCGCTGATCGACAGCGGGTCCGCCGGCGGGCGGGCTCCCCACTCGTCACAGCTGATGATCCAGTCGAGGTCCGCGCCCGGCGCGGCCTGAGCCGCCGCCGGGAAGGCGAGTTCGCTGCCGACGACCGCGACCGCGGCGGCGCCGAGGCCGGCCCGCAGCAGCGTGCGGCGGTCCAGCTCAGGGTGGTTGAAGTGCATGTCGTCTCCTTCGCGGCGGCGAGGATCGGCGAGTGAAAAGGAACTTCAGACGCCGCGCGTGAGACGGAGGATATTGCCATCGATGCGGGAAGGTCCAGGGGGGACGGCGAGAAGAATCGTCGTGTCCGCCCGCCACCCGCCCAGCTGAGAGGGGCGAATGCGTGCCGGTGTGGTCAACTCGGACGGTGGCGGATGACGTCACCGAGCCCGCCGGAAAGACGAAGGGGCCGAACTTCGGCATTCGGGGTGCACATCGTGGCCGGACCGGGATGCTGCACGTATGCGAGACGTAGCTGATGTGCCGATCGTGGGCGGACCGGCCGACGGACGCACCGCCACGGTCGAACTCGACGAGCACGGGGAACCGCCGGCCGAGCTGCATCCGGGCGAAATCGACGTCGTGGGTGACGGCCTGTACGTGTGCCAACCGGTCACCGGCTCCGGGCCGCCCTGGTCCTACCAGTGGCAGCCGGCGACCTCGTGACCGCGGGGCCTAGCGGCCGTTCTCGAGGAGTTGCTTGAGGTTCTGGTAGCTGGTCGGCGCCGCCTGCCGCGCCTGCCGGCGTACCAGCGGGACCAGCGCCACGCCGAGCCCGTGGGCCGCGAAGTCGAGTGTGAACGTCACTCGGGATCTGGTGCCGTCCCCGATCGGCTCCACGCTGACCGTGGCGTGCGGACGGATGGGCCCGTCGGTGCCCCGGGCGCCCCAGCGGTGCGGCGGATCGTTGTGGGTGATCTGCTGCGTCATCGTGCGCTCGGCACCCCTGATCCTCCGGGTCGTGGTGAACCGTGAGCCGTCGAGAAGGCGCACCCGCACCACATCGTGCTGCCACTCGGCGAAACGCGAAGGATCGGTGGCGTAGGCGAAGACCTCGTCCGGCGGACGCGCGATCTCGATCGTGGAAACCAGTGGTGCCATCGCTCCTCCTTGTTACCAGTGGGTGCTCGTACCCGTCAGTGGTAAGACGGAGGACGCGGCGGAAGGGTAACGGTGGAGGATTTCGAGGCGCACCGAGGTCACCTGCGGGCGGTGGCCTACCGCATGCTCGGCTCGCGAAGCGAAGCCGACGACGCGGTCCAGGAGGCGTGGGTGCGGACGGCCCGGTCGGACACCAGCGAAGTCCAGAATGCCCGTGCTTGGCTCACCACCGTGGTGGCACGCGTGTGCCTGGACATGCTGCGGTCGCGTACGGGGCGTCGGGAGGTTCCCCTCGCCGCACCGTGCCCCGTCGACGGCCCGGACCCGGAGCAGGAGGCGGTGCTGGCCGACTCGGTCGGGCTCGCGCTGCTGGTGGTGCTGGACACGCTGACGCCCGCGGAGCGAATGGCGTTCGTGCTGCACGACATCTTCGCCGTGCCCTACCGCGAGATCGCACCGATCGTCGGGCGCTCGACCGACGCGACGAAGATGCTCGCCAGTCGCGCCCGTCACCGGGTGCGGGCCGCCGAGATGCCCGACAGCGATCCAGCCCGGCAGCGGAAGGCCGTCGATGCCTTCCTCGTCGCCTCGCGCGACGGCGACTTCGCGGCGCTGCTCAACCTGCTTCACCCTGAGGTCAGCGTCAGCGCCGACGGCTTCGCGGCGCCCTCCCGGAGCCCGATACGGCTGCGCGGCGCCCGTGCCGTCGCCCGACAGGCGCTGTTCTTCTCGCACCGGGCCGAGCATGCCCAGGTCGGGCTCGTCGACGGCGTCCCGGCGCTCCTGGTGAAACGCCATGGACGTCTCGTCACGGTGATGACCTTCGAGATCAGCCACGACAAGATCACGGCGATCGAGGTGATCGCCGAGCCGCAGCGCCTGGGCCGGCTCTCCGTCGAAGCAGGTTGAGCGTGGTTGGAAACGTTTTCGTAACGAGCCCTTGACCTGACCGTCGGCTCAGGCGCAGACTCCCGGAAACGTTTACAGCAATGAGGTGGAGGTGCCAGGGCGTGGGTCGTAAACGTTTACAGGAGTCGGCCGACGGCCGGCCGACGGTGCACACCGTCGCCGCCCGGGCCGGCGTCTCGATCGCCTCCGCCTCCCGCGTGCTCAACGGCGTCGGGGGCAGCCCCGAGACCATCCGCAAGGTCCGCGCGGCGGCGGCCGAGGTCGGCTACGTCCCCAACGCCATCGCCCGCTCGCTCCAGTCGCAGCGCACCGGCCTCGTGGCCCTCGCCGTCGAGGACATCGGCAACCCGGTGTACGTCGAGATGATGCGCGCCATCGAGTCGGTGGTCGCCGCCTCCGGCCGGCAGCTGCTGGTGCACGCCACCGCCGGTCAGGTCGCCAAGGAGACGGCGCTGCTGCGCCGGCTGGCCCACCGCTACGTCGACGGGATGATCGTCTCGCCGATCCGGGTCACCGACGACCACCTGGCCGCGCTGGTCGACAGCCCGGTGCCGGTGGTGGTCGTCGGTCAGCTCGGCGCGGACGCCCCGGTCGACAACGTCCGCACCGACTCGCGCACCGGCGTGGGGCTGGCGGTCGACCATTTGGTCGCCGCCGGACGCCGGCGGATCGGCTTCGTCAACGGCCCGCTCGACACCGTCCCCGGCGCCGCCCGTGACGCCGGCTTCCGGACCGCCCTCGCCGGTCACGGCATCGAGCTCGACGAACGGCTCGTCGAGGTCGGCGACTTCCAGTACGCCGCCGGCCGCGCCGCCGCCGAACGACTGCTCGCCCGGGCCCGCCCCGACGCACTGGTCTGCGCCAACGACCTGATCGCCGTCGGGGCGCTGCACGCCCTGCTCGCCGCCGGTCGCCGGGTCCCCGAGGACGTCGCGCTGGTCGGCATGGACGACACCGAGCTGGCCCGGATGATGTTCCCGCAGCTCTCCAGCGTCTCCCTCGGCTCGGCCGAACGTGGACGACGCGCCGCCGAGCTGCTCCTGCAACGGATCACCGACCCGGCCCTGCCGCCCCGCCGCGAGCAGGTCGCCCCCCACCTCGCCGTCCGCGCCTCCAGCGCCGCACCGCGCCCCGTGCTCGCGCCGTTCCGGCGAGCCGATGCCCGGACGGCGGAAGGAGCCCTGCCGCTCGTGCCCGGCCAACCGGACCAGGAGCCGACGGCGCCGAAGCCACCCGCACCGCGTACCCCGGAGGTGACCGCATGACCACCGTGGCCGAACGGCCGGACGTCGCGCGCGCCGAGGGTCCGCGCGCCGCCCGGTCCCGCTCCGACCGGATGGGCATCTACCTGCTGCTCCTGCCGTCGCTGCTGCCCATCGTGGTGCTCTCGGTGTTCCCGCTGCTGCGCGGCATCTACCTGGGCTTCACCGACGCCCGCGCCGGCCGCAACGTCGAGGTCAGCTTCACCGGGCTGGCCAACTACCGGGAGCTGCTCGGCGACGAGCTGTTCTGGAACTCGTTCAAGATCGGCCTGCTCTGGGCGGTCGGGGTGACCGTGCTGCAATTCGTGCTCGCCCTCGGGCTGGCCCTGCTGCTCAACCAGCAGCTGCGCTTCCGGGGCGCGGCCCGGGTGCTCGCCGTGGTGCCCTGGGCGATGCCGCCGGTGGTGGTCGGCATCCTGTGGAAGCTGGTCTACCACCCCGACGCCGGCCTGCTCAACGAGTTCTTCCACCGGGTCGGCGCGGACGGGTTGCGCACCAACTGGCTCGGCGACTTCAGCACCGCGCTGCCCGCGGTGATCATCGTGGGCGTCTGGGCCGGCATGCCGCAGACCACCGTTGTACTGCTGGCGGGGTTGCAGGGCGTGCCGCGCGAGCTGCACGAGGCGGCCGCGGTGGACGGCGCCGGCACCTGGCACCGGTTCCGCAACGTCACGCTGCCCGCCCTCGCGCCGGTGATCGTCGCGATCACCTCGCTGGACTTCATCTGGAACTTCAACTCGTTCGGCCTGGTCTACGTGCTGACCGCGGGCGGGCCGGGCGGCAAGACCATGCTGCCGATGCTCTTCGCCTACGAGGAGGCGTTCCGCTACGGCAACTACGGCTACGCCGCCGCGCTCGGCAACGCCATGGTCTTGATCATCGTCGCGCTGCTCGCGGTCTACCTGCGGCGCCGACTCCGGGAGGCGAACTGACATGTTCGGAAAGCCGAGCCGCACCGGGCGCACGTTGCAGTACGTCGCCCTGACCGGCTACCTGATCTTCCTCGGGTTCCCGCTGGTCTGGCTGGTCTCCACCGCGTTCAAGCCGCCCCGGGAACTGGTCCAGCTGCACCCCACGCTGATCCCCGCCAACCCGACCGTGCAGAACTTCGTGCAGGCCTTCACCGAGCAGGAACTCGGCCGGGCCGCGCTGAACAGCCTCCAGGTGTCGCTCGCCTCGGCGGTGCTCACCGTGCTGGTCGCGCTGCCCGCCTCGTACGCCCTGGCCCGGTTCCGCACGAAGCTCGGCACCGCGGCGCTCGGCTGGGTGCTGCTGTCGCAGCTGTTCCCGTTCGTGCTGCTGATCATCCCGATCTTCCTGATCCTGCGCGAGGTCGGGCTGGCCAACACCCACGCCGGGCTGGTGCTGATCTACGTGGTCTGGGCGCTGCCGTTCGCGCTCTGGATGCTCCAGGGCTTCGTCCGCAACATCCCGCGCGAGCTGGAGGAGGCGGCCAGCGTCGACGGGGCCAGCCGGCTGCAGATCCTGCGCCGGGTGGTCTTCCCGCTGCTCGCGCCCGGGATCGTCGCCACCGCGCTGTTCTCGTTCATCTCCGCCTGGAACGAGTTCTTCTTCGCCCTGGTGCTGCTCAAGACCCCGGACCTGGCCACCCTGCCGGTCACCCTGGCCCGGTTCGTCGGGATCGAGGGCACCGCTCGGCTCGGTCCCCTCGCGGCCGGATCCCTGCTCGCCACCCTGCCCAGTCTGATCTTCTTCGCTTTCATGCAACGCCGGCTCTCCTCCGGCTCGCTCGCCGGCGCCGTCAAGGGCTGACGAGCGCACCACATCCCCCACCCACCACCAAGGAGGTAACCCCCATGCTCCGTAGCAGATTCCGTCGACTCGCCGCGGCCGCCGCGGTCGCGGTCGTCGGCCTCGGCGCCCTCACCGCGTGCGGTGACGGCGGCGGGACGGACGAGGCGTCGTCCGGCCCGGTCAAGCTGCGCTTCCTCAGCCTGGCCTGGCAGAAGGAGTCGCTGCAGGCCAACAAGGACCTGGTCGCCAAGTGGAACAGCGAGCACCCGGACATCCAGGTCGAGTACGTCCAGGGTGACTGGAACTCCGTCCACGACCAGCTGCTCACCTCGTTCGAGGGCGGCGACGCCGCCGACATCGTGCACTACGAGGCCTCCGCCATCGGCGAGTTCAGCAAGCAGGGCTACCTGGCCGACGTCTCCAAGCTGCTCAGCGACGACTTCAAGGGCCAGATCGACCCGGGCGTCTGGGACACCGCCACCTTCGAGGGCAAGGTCACCGGCGTGCCGTTCCTGCTCGAGTCGCAGGTCGTCATCGCCAACAAGAAGCTGCTCGACGCCGCCGGCGTCGCCGTGCCACCGGCCGACGGCGGCTGGACCTGGGACGAGTTCCAGGCCAACGCGCAGAAGCTCACCAAGCCCGGCCAGTACGGCGTGGCCTGGGCGCTGAAGTCGCCCACCAACCGGGTGATGAACCTGGCGCTGAACTACGACGGCAAGTTCTTCTACCCCGACGGCGGCAAGACCGAGGTCAAGGTCGGCGACGCGGAGAGGGAGGTGCCGAAGCGGATCCACGACATGCTCTACGCCACCAAGTCGGCCTCCCCGGAGGCGCTCGGCATGAGCGGCGCGGACACCCTGCCCGGCTTCTTCGGCGGCAAGTACGCGATGCTGCCCGGCTCGGTGTCGCTGCGTCAGCAGATGGTCGAGCAGGCCCCCGCCGGCTTCGACTGGGTCACCCTCCCGCCGATCAAGGGGCTGTCGACCAAGCAGGCCGCCAACCCGCAGACGCTGTCCGTCTCGGCGGACAGCAAGCACCAGAAGCAGGCCGCGCAGTTCATCGAGTGGTTCCTCAACCCGACCAACATGGCCACCCTCGCCAAGGGTGACTGGCTGGTGCCGACCGGCAAGCAGGCCAACGCGGAGCTGGTCAAGGCCACCAGCGGCAAGCAGGGCTGGGACGTCGCCGCGGACAGCGCCGCCGACCTGACCGTCGCCCCGTTCCAGAAGGTCGACGGCTACCCGGAGTGGAAGACCAAGTACGCCACCCCGGCCCTTCAGCAGTACTTCGCCAACAAGATCACCCTGGACCAGCTCGGCACGCAGCTGGTCGACGGTGGCAAGCAGGTTCTGAGGTAACCATGTCACTCTTGCTCGACACGTCGGTCGGTTGCCTGGTCGGCGCCGCGGTGGGCGACGCCCTCGGCGGTGCCACCGAGACAGCGCTCCCTGAGCAGATCCGCGCCCGCTACGGCGGCTGGGTCGAGGGCGTCGTGCCCCCGTACCACGCCGACTGGGCCACCGCGCGGCCACTCGCGCCGTACCACAAGGGCGACGGGCACATCACCGACGACACGTTGATGACCCACGCCCTGGTCCGGGCGTACGCGGCCAAGCGGGACCACCTCGACGCGTACGACGTGGTGGAACTGCTCGTCCCCGACCTGATCGAGCGGGTGGTGTACATCCCGGACCTGGAGCGGGACGGGGTGACCTTCCACCGGCTGGCCGCGGCCGAACGGTGGCTGGTCACCCGCCTGCACCACGCGCACGCCGACCCCCGCGAGGCCGGCGTGGGCAACATCGTCAACTGCGGCGCCGCCATGTACATGGCCCCGGTCGGCATCGTCAACGCCGGCGACCCGGCCGGGGCGTACGCGGAGGCGGTGGAGATCGCCGGGGCGCACCAGCACAGCTACGGGCGGGAGGCCGCGGCGGTCTTCGCCGCCGCGGTCGCCGCCGCCGCGGCCCCCGGCGCGGGCGTCGACGACGTCCTCGGCGCGGCGCTCGACCTGGCCCGCGACGGCACCCGCGCCGCCATCGACGCGGTGGTCAAGGAGGCCCGGGGGTACGACGACTGGAAGGCCGCCATCCCCGCGCTGCGCGCCGCGGTCGCCCCCTACGACACGGTGGGGGAGGAGTACCGCAGCCCCGGCCTGGGCGCCCGCCGGCCCAGCCGGCTGCACGCCATCGAGGAGCTGCCGGTGGCGCTGGGCATGCTGGTGGTGGCCCAGGGCGACTACCGGTCGGCGGTGCTCGGCTCGGTCAACTACGGCCGGGACGCCGACTCCACGGCCACCATGGCCGGCGCGATCGCCGGGGCGCTGGGCGGCGTGGCGGCGGTGCCCCCCGAGTGGTCCACGGTGGTGGCCGAGGCGTCCCGCACCGACCTGGTCGAGCCGGCGCGGGTACTCGCCGCGGTCGCCACCGAGGTCTTCGACCGGGACCGGCAGCGCTTCGCCCGGCGCGCCGAGCGCTTCGGCGGCCTGGCATGACCGCTGCGGGTGTCCCGGCCACCGGCACCGCGCCGGCCGCCGGGGCGGGCGGCCCTGCCTCCCGTCCCGGCGCGGCGGGCGGGCTGCGACTGACCTGGGTGCAGCCGGAGGACCTGCTGCCGCACGAGCTGGCGGCCAGCCGGGACGAGGGCCGCGACGTGACCGCCCTCGCCGACCGCTGGACGGCGGCCGGCGGCGACGCCACCGCCCCGGTCAGCGGGGCCTCGGCCGTGCCCGCGTCGCCCGAGCTGCGCGCCCTGGCCGTCGACCTGCTCGACGCCGCCGACGCGCTGCCCGGCCCCGACACGGCCGACGAGCCCGACGACCTCGACGCCGTCCGGGCGACCTGGCCGACGGCCTGGCACCTGCCGACCACCGCCACCCGGGACCGGCTGCACGGGGCCTGGCTCGGCCGGGCCGTCGGCTGCCTGCTCGGCAAGCCGGTGGAGAAGATCCCCCGACCCGGGATCCGGGAGATCCTCACCGCCACCGGCCGGTGGCCGCTGCGCGGGTACTTCACCGCCGAGGGGCTGCCGGCCGAGGTGGCCGCCCGCTGGCCGTGGAACCGGCGCAGCGCCCCCACCAGCCTGGCCGAGAACATCGCCGGCATGCCCGAGGACGACGACCTCAACTTCGCGCTGCTGGCCCTGCGGATCCTGGAGACCCACGGCCCGGACTTCACGAGCGCCGACGTGGCCCAGGCCTGGCTGGACTGGCTGCCCGCCGGGCGGGTCTTCACCGCGGAGCGGGTCGCCTACCGCAACCTGCTGCTCGGCCACGCCCCGCCGCAGACCGCCCGCCGACACAACCCGTTCCGGGAGTGGATCGGCGCTCAGATCCGCACCGACGTGTACGGCTGGACCAACCCCGGCCGCCCCGACCAGGCCGCCGAGGCGGCCTGGCGGGACGCCGCCGTCAGCCACGTCCGGGCCGGGGCGTACGGGGCGATCTGGGTGGCCGCGCTCGCCGCGGCGGCGCCGGTCGCCGGGAGCATCGACGAGGTGCTGGACGCGGGCGAGTCGGTGCTGCCGCCGGGCAGCAGGTTCACCGCCGCCGTCCGGGAGGCGCGCGCCCTCGGCGCCGGCACCGACGACTGGGAGAGCATCGTGGACACCCTCTACCAGCGGCACGGCCACCTGCACTGGGTGCACGTGCGCAACAACGCCGCGCTGGTCGCGGCGGCGCTCGCGTACGGGCGCGGCGACCTGGAGCGGTCCATCTGCGCCGTGGTCAGCGGCGGCTGGGACACCGACTCGACCGGCGCGACGGTCGGCGCGGTCACCGGGGCGCTGACCGGCGCGTCCGGGCTGCCGGCGCGCTGGGTCGCCCCGCTGCGCAACCGGCTGGCCAGCAGCATCGCCGGTTTCGACGGGATCGGCTTCGACGCCCTCGCCGACCGTACCCTCGCCCTGGCCGACGCCCGGGTGCCGGCGGACGGGGGCGCGGCGTGAGCGCCCGGGTGATCGTGGTCGGCAGCGCCAACCTGGACCTGGTGGTGACCACGCCGCAGCTGCCCAGGCCCGGTGAGACGGTGCTCGGCGGCGACTTCCGCACCGTGCCTGGAGGCAAGGGCGCCAACCAGGCGGTGGCCGCCGCCCGGGCCGGAGCGGACTGCGACTTCGTCGGCGCCGTCGGCACCGACGACTTTGGCATGCTGCTGAGTGACAACCTGATCGCCGCCGGCATCGACGTACGGGGCCTGCGCACCGTCGACGGGCCGTCCGGCGTCGCGCTGATCGCCGTCGACGGCGCGGCCGAGAACTTCATCGTCGTCGCCCCCGGCGCCAACGCCGCCCTCACCACGCTGGACGCCGCCGACCGGACGGCGGTGGCCGGCGCCGACGTGCTGCTGCTCCAGCTGGAGGTGCCGCTCGCGGCGGTCCGGCAGGCCGCGGAGTGGGCCCGCGCCGACGGCACCACGGTGGTGCTCAACGCCGCCCCGGCCCGGCCGCTGCCGGCCGAGCTGCTCGACCTGGTCGACGTGCTGGTGGTCAACGAACACGAGGCGGCGGTCGTCGGCGGGGTCTTCACCGAGGAGCCCGGCGCGCTGCTCGACGCGCTCGTGACCCTGGTGCCCCGGGTGGTGCTGACCCTGGGCGCGCGCGGCGCCGCGTACGCCGACCGGGCCGGGACCCGGATCGAGGTCCCGGCCCCGAAGGTCGACGCGGTGGACACCACCGCGGCCGGTGACGCGTTCACCGGCGCGCTCGCCGTCGCCCTCGCCGAACGCGGCGGCACCCTCACCGCCGGCACGGCGACGGCGGTGCTGCGCTGGGCGTGTGCCGCCGGTGCGGCCTGCGCGCAGCGCCCCGGCGCGTCCACCGCCCTGCCCTCGCGGGCCGCGATCGACGCCCTGTACGCCGTGACCTACGGAGATGCCGCGTGAGCTTCAATCCCTACGTGCCGCGGCCGATCGACCGGCCGACCGACGTGCCGCTCGGCTCGCACGCCGACCTGACCACCCTCGACGAGGCGAAGATCTTCGCCGCCCCGGACGACCCGGCGGACTGGCCCGCCTGGCGGGAGCAGCTCGCCCGGTGGCGGGCCGACGCCCTGGCCCGCCTCGCCTACACCGGCAGCCACTACGACGAGATCACCGGCGACTGCTTCTCCGTCTGCCTCGCCTGGCTGTGGGACGAGACCCTCTACAACCACGAGCGGGGCGTCTTCACCGTCGAGGCGTTCCTCGACGCCGCCCGGCGCGACTTCGGCGGCTTCGACGGGGTGGTGCTGTGGCACGCGTACCCGGTGATCGGGCTGGACGACCGCAACCAGTTCGACTGGTACCGGGACGTGCCCGAGCTGCCCGAGGTGGTGCGCGCGTTCCAGGCGCACGGCGTCCGGGTGTTCGTCGACTACAACCCCTGGGACACCGGCACCAGGCGGGAACCCGGCACCGACGCCGAGGAGGTGGCCGCGCTGGCCGCCGGCCTCGGCGTGGACGGGGTCTTCCTGGACACCCTCAAGGAGGGCGCCGGCGAGCTGCGCAAGGCCCTCGACGCCGTACGCCCCGGCCTGGTCCTAGAGGGGGAGAGCCGGGTGCCGCTGGCCCGCGTCGAGGACCACGCGATGTCCTGGGCGCAGTGGTTCGCCGACTCGACGGTGCCCGGGGTGCTGCGCGCCAAGTGGTTCGAGCGGCGGCACATCCTGCACCACACCCGCCGCTGGCACCGCAGCCACCTCGACGAGCTGCACTCCGCCTGGCTCAACGGCTGCGGGGTCCTGGTCTGGGAGAGCGTCTTCGGCGTCTGGGTCGGCTGGAACGACCGGGACAAGGCCGTGCTGCGGGCCATGCGCCGGGTGCAGGCCAGCCACGCCGCCTGGCTGGGCGCCGAGGACTGGGTGCCGCTCGCCGACCGCGCCGGCTCCGGGCCGGTGTACGCGTCCCGCTGGACGTACGACGGCGAACCACTGTGGACGGTGGTCAACCGGGGCGACGACCACGACGGGCCGTGGCTGCTCACCGAGCCGCGCCCGGGCCGGCGCTTCGTCGACCTGATCACGGGCGCGGAGTTGACCGTCACCGAGACCGGCGACGGCCGGGTCACCGCCGGCGGCCCGCTCCCGGCCGGCGGGATCGCCGCCGTGGTCGCCGCCGACACACCCGTCGTCCGGCACGAGTCGCCGGCCGGCGATCCGTCCTTCCCGGCCCGGGTCGCGGTGCGGGCCCGCACCCCGTGGGCGCCCCTCGCCGCCCTGCCCGACGGCATGGTCACCGTCGATGGCGGCCGGCACGACCTGCTCGTCCGCCACCGGGTCCGGGAGACCGGGCTGTACGGGGAGGCGCCCTACGTCGACGAGTGGAAGCCGCTGCCGCCCCGGCTGCACCACACCGGCACCCTGCGCCGCCCGGTCCGGCTCGGCCGCTTCGCCATCGACACGCGCGAGGTCACCCACGGCCAGTACGCGCGGTTCCTCGCCGCCACCGGCTACCGACCCGTCCGACCGGAACGGTTCACCGCCGGCCGGGGACCGGCCGACGCCCCGGTCACCGGCGTGGACCTCGCCGACGCCCGCGCGTACGCCGACTGGGCCGGGCTGCGGCTGCCCACCGAGGACGAGTGGCAGGTCGCCGCCGAGGCGGGGCTGCTCAGCCGGCGGGAACCCCTCGTGTGGAACCTGACCGAGAGCGAACACTCCGACGGGCGGACCCGCTTCGTGATCCTCAAGGGCGGGTGCGCGTACCGGGCGGAGGGTTGCGACTGGTACCTCGACGGCGGCCCGCAGCCGCCCGACGTGTCGGTGAAGCTCCTGCTCACCGGGGCGGGACTGACCCGCTCCGACTCGATCGGCTTCCGCTGCGCCGCCGACCTGCCCGGGGACGACCGATGAGCGGGCCGCTGCACGGGGTCAAGGTCGTCGACCTGGCCACCCTCTTCGCCGGTCCGCTCGCCGCCGCGTTCCTCGGCGACTTCGGCGCCGACGTGGTCAAGGTGGAGCACCCGGCCAAGCCCGACCCGTCGCGCGGCCACGGCCCGGCCAGGGACGGTGTCGGCCTGTGGTGGAAGGTGCTCGGCCGCAACAAGCGGACCGTCACCTGCAACCTCTCCGACCCGCAGGGTGCGGAGCTGCTGCGCCGGTTGATCGCCGACGCGGACGTGCTGGTGGAGAACTTCCGCCCGGGCACCCTGGAACGCTGGGGGCTCGGCCCGGACGAGCTGCACGCGGTCAACCCGCGACTGGTCATCGCCCGGATCAGCGGGTTCGGTCAGCTCGGCCCGTACGCGTCCCGACCCGGGTTCGGCACCCTCGCCGAGGCGATGAGCGGCTTCGCCGCCGCCACCGGTGAACCCGACGGGCCGCCCACCCTGCCCCCGTTCGGGCTCGCCGACTCGGTCACCGCGCTCGCCGCCGCGTACGCGGTCATGCTGGCCCTGCGCGGCCGCGACCTCACCGGCCGGGGCCAGGTGGTCGACCTGGCCATCATCGAACCGATCATGGCGATGCTCGGCCCGCAGATCACCTGGTACGACCAGCTCGGCTACGTCCAGCCCCGGCTGGGCAACCGGTCCAACAACAACGCCCCGCGCAACACCTACCGGTGCGCGGACGGGCGGTGGGTGGCGGTCTCGACCAGCGCGCAGAGCATCGCCGAGCGGGTGCTGCGACTGGTCGGCCGCCCCGAGCTGATCGACGAACCGTGGTTCGCCACGGGCAGCGGCCGGGCCGCGCACGCCGACGAACTCGACGCCGCCGTCGGCGCGTGGGTGGCGAACCGCGACCGGGACGAGGTCGTCGCCGCGTTCGAGGCCGCGCAGGCCGCCGTCGCTCCCGTCTACGACGTCCGCGACATCCTCGCCGACCCGCAGTATGCGGCGTTGGGCACCGTCGTCACCGTCCCCGACGAGGACCTCGGCGAGGTACGCATGCAGAACGTGCCGTTCCGGATGTCCGCCAGCCCCGGGGAGATCCGGCACGCCGGTCGGGGGCACGGCCAGGACACCGACGAGGTGTTCCGGGCGCTCGGCGTCACCGACGACGAGTTGGCCGCGCTGCGCGAGCGCGGGGTGATCTGATGCTGCTCACCTGGCTCTACGTGCCCGGCGACCGGCCGGACCGGTTCGCCAAGGCCGTCGCCTCGGGCGCCGACGCGGTGATCCTCGACCTGGAGGACGCCGTGGTGGCCGGGCGCAAGGCGTACGCCCGGGAGGCGGTCGCCGAGTTCCTCAGCGAGCCGCAGGCGGTGCCCGTGCAGGTCCGCGTCAACGAGCTGGCCGGCCCGGACGTGGACGGCGACCTGGCCGCGGTCGCCGGCGCGCCCGGGCTGGCCGGGCTGCGGCTGCCCAAGGTGGAGTCCCCGGCGACCGTCGCCGCGCTCGCCGCCCGCGTCGACACCCCGCTGCACCCGCTGATCGAGTCCGCCGTCGGGCTGGAGGCCGCGTACGACATCGCGGGTGCGCACCCGGCGGTGGCCTCGCTCGGGCTCGGCGAGGCCGACCTGCGCTCGGACCTGGGCGTCGCCGACGACGACGGCCTGCTCTGGGCACGCGGCCGCGTCGTGGTCGCGGCCCGCGCGGCCGGCCTGCCGCCGCCCGCCATGTCGGTCTACGCCAACGTCGCCGACCTCGACGTGCTGGCCGCCTCCTGCGCGGCCGGTCGGCGGCTCGGCTTCCTCGGCCGCGCCGCGATCCACCCGCGCCAGCTCCCGGTGATCGCCGAGGCGTTCCGCCCGGCCGAGCGCGAGGTGGCCCGGGCCCGGGAACTCCTCGCCGCGGTCGCCGACGCGCAGGCCCGCGACTCCGGCACGGTGGTGCTGCCCGACGGCCGGTTCGCCGACCGCGCGATGGTGGCCGCCGCCCGCCGCGTCGTCGACCTGGCCGCCCGCTACGCGGCCTGACCCGCCACCACCGAGCCCGAGCAGGTCGACCGTACGCTGACCCCACCGACGGGCAGGATGGGAGCGGGAATGGGCGAGGGACAGCCACGGCTCAACCGGCGCGGCCTGCTCGTCGCCGCCGGGGGCCTCGCCGTCGCCGGCGTCGGCGTTCCCGTCAGCCTCGCCGCCACCGCCGACCCGCCACCGCTGCCGTTCCCGCCGCACGGCCGCCGGCCGGTCAGCATGGCGATGCACATCCACGCCTCGTTCAGCGAGGGCATCGCCAGCTACGCCGCCCACCTCGACCAGGCCCGCCGCAACGACGTCGACGTCATCTGGTGGACCGACCACGACTTCCGGGTCGCCGCGCACGACCACCGCCGGATGGTGCACTTCGACGGCGCGGAGGAACTCGAGGGCGGGCTGGCCTGGACGTGGAAGGCGTCCACCGAGGGGCGGCTGACCACGTCGGCCGCCGACTTCGTCGACAGCCCGCACGGCACCGAGGACCCGGCGAAGGCCCTGCGCCTCACCGCCACCGGCGCGGGCATCCTCTGGTACGCCGGTCAGGCCTGGAACTGGACGCACACCGGCAACATTTCCGACACCACACTGCACCTCGACGTGCTGCCGGAGACGTCCGGGCCGGCCGCGGTGCTGCTCGTCGAGATCGCCCTGTCGCACCACCCCGCCCGCGGCGGCAGGCCCGCCGGCCAGCACATCCTGCGCTACCGCATCGCCGCCGGACGCACCGGTCACTCGACCGACGGCCTGGTCGGCACCGTTGACCTGCCCGCCCCGCCCGGGCAGTGGCGGCGGCACAGCCTCCCGCTGCTGGCGGACGTCCGGCGGCTCTGGCCCGACCTGGTCGCCGGGGACAACTCCCTGCGCGGTCTGCGCCTCGGCGTCAGCGTCGCGTCCGCGCGCGGCAGCTTCGTCGTCGACCGGCTGGCCTTCGACCGGACCCGCCGCGCCGGGCAGGCCGGCGAGGACCTCCGGACCGAGGTGCTGCGCGCGTACGACGGCGCTTACCCGGAGGTCACGCACCATCGGGCGTACGAGGTGTCGCTGGTGCGGCACCTCAACTGGTTCGGCGGCGACCAGACCCTGCCGGAGTTCCCGTCGCCGCCGTACCGGGACAACGACGTGACCCGCACCGAGCGGATGATCGGCTTCTTGCACTCGCACGGCGGCGTGGTCTGCTGGAACCACCCGCTCGACGTGGAGAGCCGCCAGTCGCTGGCCCGGCTGATGGTGGAACGGAACAACCTCGGCGCCGACCTGGTCGAGATCGGTCGCGGTCCCGTCGACGACCACCTGTGGGCGCTCGACGTCGCCGCCCGCAACGCCGTCTTCTTCACCGCCGTCGGGGTCACCGACGACCACGACGGCACCGACTGGCGGGGCCGCGGCGACCGGCACATCACGTACGTCTGGGCGTCGTCCACCGACCGGGACGACCTGGTGGCCGCGCTGCGCGCCGGCCAGGCCTGGTTCACCGACCTGGCCCGCTACCGGGGCGCGCTGGACCTCGAGGTCGACGGCCGGACGGCGATGGGCGCGGTCGCCGTCACCGACGCGTCGGAGCTGACGGTACGTCTGCTCGCCACCGACCTGCCCGCCGGCGCGTCCCTGGAGGCCGTCATCGGGACGGTCGACCTGGCCGGCATCCGTGACCTGACCCCGGCGACTCGCACCACCCGGATCTCCGGCCGGCAGCTTAGGCAGGGCTGGTACGACCTGCGCGTGACAACAGGCGACGGCAGCTACGTCCGCACCCAGGTCCGGGGGAGGGACGGGGCGCTCCTGGGGGCGAGCAACCCGGCCTGGTTCCTTTCCCGAATGCAGACCCGCGACATACCGCCGGCCCGCCGCCTCTGATCCTGGTCACGCCTGACCGCCACCGTCGTGCTGCGGCTCTGTACCGGGGATCTCGCCCGAGATCGGCAGCCAGTAGAAGGGAATGAATGCGGCGATCACAGCCACGCCGAGAGCGGGAAGCAGGGCGCCCAGCAGGGTTCCGGTGGCGATCCAGGCAAGGGCGAGCCGGAAGCGCCGGCTGATGGCTCGCGCACCAGCGGAATCGATGGTGGTGGCGAGCAGCCGGCGATTATGACGCGTGTACTCCCAGATAGCGTTGAATAAGATGGCTGCCAATTCGAACGCGATGCCGTGGAAGACGACGGCAGTGCGTTCTCCCTGTCCCTCACGGAACGCCTTGGCCAAAACGGAGGCGGCGAACGGCAGGAACGCGATGTCCATCAGCAGCACGGTGTTCAGAAACAGCACCACCCGGTCGGCATGACGGATGTGGTCGAACATGACGTGATGATTGGCCCACACCTGCCCGATCAACATGAAGGTGACGACGTAAGCCAGGTAAGACGGCCAGAGCGTGGCGAGACCGTGAAACAGGTGCCGGGTGTCCTGCGGCGGACGGATCTCGAGGACGAGCAGAGTGACGGCGATGGCGATGACCGCATCGCTGAAGGCCACGACCCTCGCAGGCTCGCGCTTCATGCCGAACCGCGTTGACCTTCCTGGTTCACGACTAGGTTCTTTCACCGCCTAAGCGTGAGACATCAGGGCGTCGCCCGCGCCGAACTCCTTGGCGAACGCGAGGAGTGAACGCTCCCGGAACGGGTAGGCGCGGCGCCGGGAGGCGGGCGCCTCCGGGATCGAGGGGGACCATGGGAGCCGCCGCCGTCGTCGCGCTGGTCATCATCGTCGCGATCGTGGTGATCGTGCTGGCGCTGAGCGTCCGGCTCGTGCAGCAGTACCAGCGCGGTGTCGTGTTCCGCTTCGGCCGGGTGCTGGACCGGATCCGTCAGCCCGGTTTCCACCTGATCATCCCGGTCGTCGACCGGATGGTCCGGGTCAGCATGCAGACCACGGTGATCGGCGTGCCCGCGCAGGGCGTCATCACCCGGGACAACGTCACCCTCACCGTCGACGCGGTCGTCTACTACCGGGTGGTCGACCCGGTGAAGGTGCTGGTCAACGTGCGGGACTACCCGTCGGCGGTGCTCCAGGTGGCCCAGACGGCGCTCCGGTCGGTGATCGGCAAGGCCGACCTCGACACCCTGCTGCGCGACCGGGACCGGATCAACGCCGAGCTGAAGTCGGTGATCGACGCGCCCACCGAGAAGCCGTGGGGCCTGCTGATCGAACGGGTCGAGGTGAAGGACGTGTCGCTGCCCGAGGGGATGAAGCGGTCGATGTCCCGCCAGGCCGAGGCGGAGCGGGAACGCCGGGCCCGGGTGATCGCCGCCGACGGCGAGTTCCAGGCGTCCCGCCGGCTCGCCGACGCGTCCCGGGCGATGGCGGACACGCCGGGGGCGTACCAGTTGCGGCTGTTGCAGACGGTGGTGGACGTGGCGGCGGAGAAGAACAGCACCCTGGTCATGCCGTTCCCGGTGGAGCTGCTGCGCTTCTTCGACGAGGTGGCCCGCGGTTCGCGGGAGGCGGCGCCGTCCGCCGGCCGGGGCGGCAGCCGGGAGCCGGGGGTGTCCGGCGGGCCGGGCCCGCGGGAGCAGGCGACGCCGGTCGGCCCGGTGCTCGGCCCGGTCACGGAGAACGTCGCCGCGGCGGCGGCCGACGGCGACGGGCGGCGCGGCCGGCCCACCGACTGACGGGACAGCGTATACCGGCTGTCTGTATACCCCGCCGCCTGAGCCGCCGGTGGTTCCGCCCTCAGGCCGGGACCGCCGGCGCCCGCTCGCCCGCCTGCTCCGGTACGACCGCGGCGGCCGGCTTCGGCAGCGTGAAGGTGAACCGGGCGCCCTCGGTGTCGCTGTCGTCCAGCACCAGCGTGCCGCCGTGGTACTCGACGATCTTCTTGCAGATCGCCAGCCCGGTGCCGGTGCCGTCGTAGCTGCCGCGCGGGTGCAGCCGCTGGAAGATGAGGAAGATCTTGTCCGCGTACCGCGGGTCGATGCCGATGCCGTTGTCCGCCACGCCGAACGTCCAGCCGGTCGCGTCCTCCGCCACCGTGACCCGGATCCGGGGCGTCCGGTCGGGGCTGCGGAACTTCACCGCGTTGCCGAGCAGGTTCTGCCAGAGCATCGTGAGCAGGGTCGGGTCGCCGTGCACCACCGGCAGCGGATCGGCGACGACCTCGGCGTCCGCCTCGGCGATCGGCCCGGACAGGTCCGACTCGGCCCGGGCGAAGACCTCCGCGAGGTCCACCTCCCGGTCGTCGCTGTAGACCCGCCCGATCCGGGAGAACGTCAGCAGGTCGTTGATCAGGTCCTGCATCCGGGTCGCCCCGTCGACCGCGTAGCTGATGTACTGCCGGGCCCGGTCGTCGAGCTGGTCGTCGTACCGGCGCTGGAGCATCTGGCAGAACGACGCCACCTTGCGCAGCGGCTCCTGCAGGTCGTGCGAGGCGACGTAGGCGAACTGCTCCAGGTCCTCGTTGGAGCGGCGCAGCTCGGCGGCCTGCTGCTCCAGCGCGTCCCGGTCCCGCCGGCTGGTCATCAGCGCGTCCACCACCCGCCGCCGCATGGTCTCCACGTCCGCGGTCAGCCGGGCGATGTCCGCCGGTCCCTCCGGCCGCAGCCGGTGGTCGAATTCGCCGTTGGCGACGTGCCGCACCGAGGCGCCCAGTCGGCCCAGCGGGCGCAGCACCGCGGCGCGGACCAGCACCGAGATGACGACGCTGGACAGCAGCAGCGCCCCCAGGATCGCCACGAAGAGCACGTCGCGCACCGCCCGGGCGTCGTCCAGGTTCCGGCGCCCGGCCGCCTGCACCCGGTCGAGCCGGCCCTCCAGGGCGGTCAGCGCGGCGCGGGCGGCGTCGAAGGCGAGCCGGCCGCGCTCCACCACGGGGGCCAGCTGCTCCGGCGGCGTCCCGGCGCGCCGCGCCCCGATCAGCCGGGTGGCGAACTCCGTCCGCCATCGGTCGGCCAGCCGGATCGCGTCGTCCAGCTCGCGCCGCGCGTCCGGCTCGTCGGCGAGCAGGCCGCGGGTCCGGTCTACCATCGCGCGCTCGGCCGCCACCCCCGCCTCGTACGGGCGCACCAGCTCCGGGTTGCCGGTGGTCACGTACCCCCGCACGGCCGCCACCTGCTCCAGCAGGCCGCTCTCCAGCCGGCCGACGGCGGTGCGGGCCGGGGAGATCCGGTCCGCCAGCCGGTTGGACACCGCCGCGGTGTGCGACAGGGCCGCCGCCCCGACCGCGCCGCCGGTCAGCACCAGCACGCTCATCGCCAGCATCATGACGCTCAGCCGGCGGCTCGTCGTCATCCGCGAGGGCCGGCCTGCGCGGTGGGTCCGGCCCGCCGCCGTCGTCGCGCTGCTCACCGGCAGCACACTAACCGAGAGCGGGCGCGCGTCCCGGGACAGCGTCGGGCGGCGTCACGGGTCCGGTCCGGTGCCGCCACGCACTCCACCACCCTCGGGGCCGGCGAGCCGGAGCCGGCGGCGAGCCGGTGCGCCGGACCGGCGGCAGGCGGTCAGCCGAGCAGGCCGCTGGTGGGCAGGGGCAGGGGCAGGCCCGGCGGCGGCGGCAGCAGCGACGGGCTGGTAGTCGGCGACAGCAGCCGGGGCAGCGGCGGCACGAGGTTCCCACCGCCGCCGGTGGGGGAGGCGCCCGTGGAACCTGTGCCCGGCTTCGGCGGCGCCGGCGCCGGGGCGTGCGTCGTCGCGCGGCCGGTGGGGCCGGTCCGCGGCGCCGACGGCGCGGCCGAGACCGGAGGCGTGGCCGGCGGCGTGGCGTCGGTCCGCGCGGCGACGAGCCGGCGGGTCAACGCGTCGAGTTGCTCGCGGAGCCGGTCCGCGGCGGCCGGGTCGGTGATGCCGGTCAGCTCCTGGCGGGCCTGGTCGACGAGCCGCTGGGCCTCGTCGAGGCGGCCGGCGGTCAGCGCCGCGCGGGCCCCCGCGATGGTCTCCTCGACGCCGCGCACCTCGGCCTGCTGCGGATGGAGCAGCTTGGTCAGGGTCCACAGCGGGCTGCTCGGCCCGGCGGTGCGGCTGCCGATCCCGAGCCCCGACACCAGCGCGATCAGCGCGACCACCGCGGCGGCCAGGCGCAGCGTCCAGGGGCGGGTCCGGCGGGAGCGGACGGCCGGTCGCAGGGGCACCGGCGGCTCGGGTGTCCCGCCGTCACCGGTCGGCGTGGGCGGGCGCACGTCCGCCGGCGGGGGCGCGTCGTCGGCGATGTCGGCGTGCCAGGCGGCGAGCATCGCGGCGAGGTCGTCGTCGGTCGGCGCCTCCTCGCCCCGGCCGAGGGCGTCGAGCAGCAGGTCGTCGCGGGCGATGACCTCGAGGTCAATCGCCTGCTCGCCGCCGCCCGGCGTGCGCTCACTCATGCCGCCACCTCGTCCAGAGCGTCCCCGGCAAGCGTACGGAGCCGGGCCAGGGCGCGGGACTGGGCCACCCGTACGGCCGCCGCCGTCATTCCGACGATCAGTCCCACCTCGTCGGCGGGCAGCCCCACTGCGACCCGCAGCAGGATGATCTCCCGCTGCGCCTCCGGCAGCTTCTTCAGCAGCACCGACAGCCGCCGGGCCAGGTCGGTGGCGACGGCCTGCTGTTCCGGGCCGGGAGCGGCGTCGGGCTGCTCCAGCGGGGCGTCGATGGGGGTGACGGCGGAGTCGCGGATGGCGGCGCGCTGCGCGTCAGCCACCTTGTGCGCGGCAATGCCGTAGACGAAGGCGGCGAAGGGCGAGCCCTGGTCGCGGTAGCCAGGCAGCGCCCGCAGCACGGCCACGCACACCTCCTGGGCGACGTCGTCGGCCGTGGTGTACGCCCCGCCGACCCGCCCGAGGCGCGCCCGGCAGTACCGGACCAGGCCGGGTCGTACATCGGTGAGCAGCTCAGCCATCGCCCTCCGGTCGCCCTGGACGGCCTGGCGGACCAGCTCTGGATCGACTGCTCGAATCATGGGGTTGCGAGACACCTTCGTTACCGACGGGTTAACCGCACCGTACTGAGTCCGGCTGGTTTCCGCACCTCTCACGTTGGGTAGCGGGGCGGCACCGAAAGTTATGTGTTGCGACTTGACGTACCGCGGCGATGTCTCTGTCAGGAAGAAGCGACGGGAGGGTCGATGGGCGTCGAGGTGGCCGTGCAGGGACTGACGAAGTCCTTTGGTGGCCAGCCGGTCTGGTCGGACGTCACCCTGACCCTGCCGGCGGGCGAAATATCCGTTCTGCTGGGGCCCTCCGGCACGGGGAAATCGGTGTTCCTCAAGACCCTGGTCGGCCTGCTCCGGCCCGACCGCGGCTCCATCGTGATCGAGGGCCAGGACCTGCCCCGCCTGTCCGAGCGGAAGCTGTACGAGGTGCGCAAGCTGTTCGGCGTGCTGTTCCAGGACGGCGCGCTGTTCGGCTCGATGAACATCTACGACAACGTGGCGTTCCCGCTGCGCGAGCACACCCGCAAGTCCGAGTCGCAGATCCGCGCCGTGGTCACCGAGAAGCTCGACATGGTCGGCCTGGTCGGCGCCGAGAAGAAGCTGCCCGGCGAGATCTCCGGCGGGATGCGCAAGCGGGCCGGGCTGGCCCGCGCCCTCGTGCTCGACCCGCGGATCATCCTCTTCGACGAGCCGGACTCCGGGCTGGACCCGGTGCGCACCGCCTACCTCAACCAGCTCATCATCGACCTCAACCAGCGCACCGAGGCGACGTTCCTGATCGTCACCCACGACATCAACACCGCCCGGACCGTGCCGGACAACATCGGCCTGATCTACCACGGGCACCTGGCCATGTTCGGCCCCCGGGAGATGCTGCTGTCCAGCACCGAACCGGTGGTGCGGCAGTTCCTCAACGCGCAACGGGTCGGGCCGATCGGCATGGCCGAGGAGAAGGACGCCGAGGAACTCGAGGCCGAGGCGCAGGCCGGGGTGGAACTGCCGCCGCTGCCGCCCATCCCGCTGCAGCTCCCGCCGACCGACGGACTGCCCCGGCGGGCCGAGCGCCCACCGGGCGAGTGGTGCCGGGAGTACGGCGTCACCCCGCCGCCGGGGTCGTTCGAGGGCCGCCTGGACGCGGAGCGACCCACCATCGAGCTGGGCCGGCATCTGGCGATGGACGGGCGCCAGCAGCGGGAGGTGACCGGATGAGCGCCCCGGTCAGCGCCCTGCGCCGCTCCGGCGACTTCTTCGCGTTCTGCCTGGACACCCTGCGCGGCCTGGGCCGCCGGCCGGTGCAGGTCCGCGAGTTCGTCCAGCAGGCGTGGTTCATCAGCTCGGTGTCGATCCTGCCGGCCGCGTTGGTCTCGATCCCGTTCGGCGCGGTCATCGCCCTGCAGCTCGGCTCCCTGGTCCGGCAGCTCGGCGCGCAGTCGTTCACCGGCGCCGCGTCGGTGCTCGCCGTCGTCCGCGAGGCGGGCCCGATCGTCACCGCGCTGATCATCGCCGGCGCCGGCGGCTCGGCGATCTGCGCCGACCTGGGCTCCCGCAAGATCCGCGAGGAGCTGGACGCGATGCAGGTCCTGGGCATCGACCCCATCCAGCGCCTCGTGGTGCCCCGGGTGCTGGCCTCGATCCTGGTCGCCGTCCTGCTCAACGGGCTGGTCAGCGTGGTCGGGGTGACCGGCGGCTACACCTTCAACGTGGTCATGCAGGGCGGCACGCCCGGGGCGTACCTGGCGAGCTTCCAGGCCCTCGGGCAGCTGCCCGACCTGCTGGTCGGCGAGGTCAAGGCGGCGCTGTTCGGCGCCACCGCCGCGCTCGTCGCCTCCTATCAGGGGATGAACGCCAAGGGCGGCCCCAAGGGGGTCGGCGACGCCGTCAACCAGAGCGTCGTCGTCACGTTCATGCTGCTGTTCGCCCTGAACTTCGTCGTCACGGCCGTGTACTTCCAGGTCGTACCGCAGAAGGGGAGCTGACGTGGTCGTGCTGCGCTACCTCGACGACCTGGGCGGACAGCTCGCCTTCTACCTGCGCGCCTTCGCCTGGACGCCGCGCACCCTGCGTCGCTACAAGCGCGAGGTGGTCCGGCTGCTGGCCGAGGTCAGCTTCGGCTCCGGCGCGCTCGCCGTGCTCGGCGGCACCGTCGGCGTGATCTGCTTCCTCACCTTCTTCACCGGCACCGAGGTCGGCCTGCAGGGCTACCAGGCGCTCGACCAGATCGGCAGCAGCGCCTTCACCGGCTTCGTCTCGGCGTACTTCAACACCCGGGAGATCTCGCCGCTGGTGGCGGCGCTGGCGCTGTCGGCCACCGTCGGCTGCGGGTTCACCGCCCAGCTCGGCGCGATGCGGATCTCCGAGGAGGTCGACGCGCTCGAGGTGATGGGCGTGCCGTCGCTGCCGTTCCTGGTCACCACCCGGATGATCGCCGGGTTCATCGCGGTCGTCCCGCTGTACGTGGTGGGCCTGCTCTCCAGCTACCTGGCCACCCGCACCATCGCCGTCGGCTACTTCGGACAGTCCGCCGGCACCTACGACTACTACTTCCACCTCTTCCTGCCGCCCGGGGACGTGCTCTGGTCCTTCGGCAAGGTGCTGGTCTTCAGCGTGATCGTGGTGCTGGTGCACTGCTGGTACGGCTACACCGCCAAGGGCGGGCCGGCGGGGGTGGGCGTCGCCGTCGGGCGGGCCGTCCGCACGGCCATCGTCGCGGTCAACGTCGTCGACTTCTTCCTGTCGCTGGCCATCTGGGGCGCCACGACCACCGTCCGGATCGCGGGGTGAACATGAGACATCGCGTCCTCGGCATCGTCTTCATCGCCGTGCTGACCGCGGCGCTGACCGCCTCCGTGCTGCAGTACCGCAAGGCGTTCACCCCGGTCGAGCGGGTCACCCTGCACGCCGACCGCGCCGGCCTGCAACTGCTCGACGGCGCCGACGTCAAGGTCCGCGGCGTCGTCGTCGGCGACGTCCGCTCGGTCCGCAGCGACGGCGGCGGCGCCGTCATCGGGCTGGCGCTCGACCCCGCCACCACCGGCCGGATCCCCGCCGACGTGACCGCCCGGCTGCTGCCCAAGACCCTGTTCGGCGAGCGGTACGTGGAGCTGGTCCCGCCGCCCGCCAGCACCGCCGGGCCGATCCGCGACGGCGCGGTCATCACCCAGGACCGCAGCCGCACCGCGGTCGAGCTGGAACGGGTCCTCGACCAGGCGTTGCCGCTGCTGCAGTCCATCCGGCCCGACCAGCTCGCCGCCACCCTCGGCGCCATCTCCACCGCCCTGGAGGGGCGCGGCGACCAGCTCGGCGCGAACCTGACCCGGCTCGACGCGTACCTGCGCCAGCTCAACCCGGCGCTGCCCACCATCGCCGAGGACGTCCGCCAGCTCGCCGTCGTGCTGGACGGCTACGACGCCGCGCTGCCGGACCTGCTCGCCCTGCTGCGCGACGTCACCGTCACCGCGACCACGGTCACCGACCAGCGCACCCAGCTCGCCGCGTTCCTCGCCGACACCACCGACACCGCCGACACCACCCGCGGCTTCCTCGACCGGCACGGCGACCAGCTCATCCGGCTCGGCGACGTCAGCCGCCCGGTGCTGGAACTGCTCGCCACCTACGCCCCCGAGTACCCGTGCCTGGTGCACGGCCTGGTCGCCCTGCAACCCCGGGTGGAGCAGGTCTTCGCCGGCGGGCGGATGCACATCACCCTGGAGGTGACCCGCGACGGCGGCCCGTACGAGCGGGGCCGCGACGAGCCGGTCTACGCCGCCCACGACGGCCCGAACTGCCGGGGCCTGCCCGACCCGCACGTGCCCGCGCCCGAGGTGCCCGTCGCCGACGGCTACGACCACGGCGGCACCCGTACCCGGCCGCCCCTGCCGGTCGGCACGCCGGCCGGCCCGGCCACCGCCCCGGCCGCCGGCCCCGAGATGGGGCGGGCCGGCACCGGCGAGGAGAGCGCCCTGGTCAAACCCCTCGTCGGCGGGCTCACCGGCACGCCCCCGGCGGAGGTGCCCGACATCGCGGTGCTGCTCTGGGGACCGCTGCTGCGCGGAGCGGTGGTGAACGCGCGATGACCGGGAAGACGACCGCCTCGCTGGTCAAGCTCGTGGTCTTCGGCGTGGTGACCCTGCTCGCCACCGCACTGCTCGCCCAGACCCTCGGCGCGTTCCCGCCCGACGGCGTCACCTACCGCGCCCGGTTCACCGACGTGACCGGCCTGCTGCCCGGCGACGACGTCCGGATCGCCGGGGTGCGGGTGGGCAAGGTCAGCGACATCGCGGTGGTCGACGACACGGTCGCCGAGGTGGCCTTCACCGTCGACCGCGACGTGGCCGTGGCCACCAGCGTCCGCGCGAAGATCCGCTACCGGAACCTGGTCGGCCAGCGGTACGTGGCGCTGAGCGAGGGCCCGGGGGAGGGCCGGCCGCTGCGCGCCGACGGGCTGATCCCGCTCGCCCAGACCACCCCCGCGCTGGACCTGACCGTGCTGTTCAACGGGTTCCGGCCGCTGTTCACCGCGCTGAACCCGGACGACGTCAACAAGCTCGCCTATGAGATCATCCAGGTCCTGCAGGGCGAGGGCGGCACCGTCGCCAGCCTGCTGCAACGCACCGCCTCGCTGACCAACACCCTCGCCGACCGGGACGCCGTCATCGGCCGGGTGGTCACCAACCTCAACCGCGTCCTGGCCACCCTGGCCACCCGGGACCGCGAGCTGGACCAGAGCATCGCCCAGTTGCAGCAGTTCGTCTCCGGGCTGGCCGCCGACCGCACCGCCATCGGCGACGCCCTGGTCAACCTGGGCGACCTGACCACCACGACCGCCTCGCTGCTGGGTCAGGTCCGGCCGCCGCTGGCCGCCGACGTCCGCGCTCTCGACGACCTCGCCGGCACCCTGAACCACAACTCCGCCGTCATCGACGGCACCCTGGGCCGGCTGCCGGAGCGCTACGAGTCGCTGACCCGGGTCGCCTCCTACGGCTCCTGGTTCAACTTCTACCTCTGCGACTTCGACGGGCGGGTGGCCGTCGCCGGCCATGCCCCGCTGAACCCGGCCACGTTCAGCGCCCCCGCCGCCCGCTGCGCCACCGGAGGCAGCCAGTGAAACCCTTCCGCGAACGCAACCCGGTCGTCGTCGGCGCGACCGCGCTGACCCTGATCCTCGCCGCCCTGCTCGGCGCCTTCCAGCTCGACCGGCTGGCCGCCCTCACCGGCCGCACGTACCAGGCCGCGTTCCACGACGCCAGCGGCCTGGCCACCGGCAACGAGGTCCGGGTGGCCGGGGTCCGGGTGGGCCGGGTGACCGGGGTGGAACTGGCCCAAGGCGCCCAGCCGTACGTGCGGGTCCGGTTCCGGGTCGACGACGACGGCGTACGGCTCGGCCGGGACACCGGCGCCACCATCCGGATCAAGACGGTGCTCGGGCAGAAGTACCTGGCCCTGTCGCCGGCCGGACCGGGGAAGCTGCCCGAGGACGGGCAGATCCCGCTGGCCCGCACCGCCGCCCCGTTCGACGTGGTGCAGGCGGTCACCGGCCTCGCCGACACCCTCGACAAGATCGACACCGACCAGCTCGCCCAGGCGTTCGACACCCTGTCCCGGACCTTCGCCGACACCCCGGCCAGCGTCGGCACCTCGCTGACCGGACTGTCCCGGCTGTCCCGGACCGTGGCGAGCCGCGACGCCGAGCTGCGTACCCTGCTCGCCCGCACCCGGGACGTCACCGGCGTGCTCGCCCAACGCGACGACGAGTTCCGCAAGCTCGTCACCGACGGGGAGCGACTGCTCGCCGAGGTCAGCCGCCGCCGCGACGCCATCCACCGGCTGCTCGTCGGCACCAACGACCTCAGCGTCCAACTGTCCGGGCTGGTCGCCGACAACCGCGCCCAGCTCGAACCGGCGCTGCGCAAGCTGCGCGACGTGGTGGCGATCCTGCAACGCAACCGCGACGACCTGGAGCAGACCATCCGGCGGATGGGCCCGTTCGTCACCGCGTTCGCCAACGTGGTCGGCAACGGCCGCTGGTTCGACTCGTACGTCGACGGCCTGCTCCAGCCGTACCTGCCCACGACGGGAGGACGCTGATGCCCGGCCCGATCCAGCGCTGGCGCCGCCCCCTGGCCGCCGCGACCGTGCTGCTGACCGCCGTCGCCGTCGGAGTGGTGCTGTGGCGCCACGAGCCACCCCAGCGGCGGGTGGTCGCGTACTTCACCAAGGCGGTCGGGGTGTACCCCGGCTCCGACGTACGGGTGCTCGGCGTCCGGGTCGGCGAGGTCGAGTCGGTCACCCCGCAGGGCCGCACCGTACGCGTCGAGATGCGCTACGACCCGGCGGTGGACGTGCCCGCCGACGCCCAGGCGCTGATCGTCCCGCCGAGCGTGGTCAGCGACCGGTACGTGCAGCTCGCCCCGGCGTTCACCGGCGGGCCCGCGCTGGCCGACGGTGCGCAGATCCCGGTCGAGCGGACCGCCGCCCCGATGGAGATCGACGACATCTACCAGGCGCTCGACGAGTTCAACCGGGCCCTCGGCCCGCAGGGCGCCAACGCCGACGGCGCCCTGTCCGACCTGGTCGCCACCGGCCGGGCCAACCTCCAGGGCAACGGCGGGAACCTGCACGACACCCTCGACGGGCTGTCCCGCGCGCTGACCACCCTCGCCGACGGGCGGCAGGACCTGTTCGGCTCGGTGGCCAACCTGCAACGCTTCACCACCGCACTGGCCCGCAGCGACCAGCAGGTGCGCGGCTTCAACCAGCAGCTCGCCGACGTCGCCGAGCAGCTCGCCGGCGAGAAGGAGGAGCTGGCCGCGGCGCTGCGCAACCTGTCCGCCGCGCTGGCCGAGGTCACCGCCTTCGTGAAGCAGAACCGGACCGTGCTGGCCTCGAACGTGGCCGCGTTGACCGACATCACCGGCGTGCTGGTCCGCCAGCAGCAGGCGGTCATCGACATTCTCGACGTGACGCCGCTGGCCGTGAACAACCTCAGCCTCGCCTATAACCCGCGATCGGGCACCCTCGACACCCGCGACAACGTCCTCGGCCCCTACGACCCGGCCACCTTCGTCTGCTCCCTGATGGTGGACCAGCTCCCCGCCGGCCAGGTGCCGGCGAAGTGCACCGCGCTGGCGCAGACCCTGCGCTCCCGCGGTCTGCCGCTGACCGACCAGCTGCGCAAGCTGCTCAAGCTGCCGCCCGGCGCCCCGGCGGCCGGCGGGTCCTCACCGGGATCCGTCAGCTCCCCCGGTGCGCCGACCGCCGACGAGGCGCCGGGCGGCTCCACCATCACCAGCGACCCGACCCTCGGCGGCATCCTGCGGGGCCCGGCATGACCGCCCGGGCGCTGCGGATGCTGGCCGGCGTCGTGGTGGCGGCGCTGCTGCCCGCCGGCTGTGGGCTGCCCGAGCTCGCCGACCTGCCGCTGCCGGGCGGGGCGCCGACCGGCGACGGCTACACGGTCACCGCCGAGTTCGGCGACGTGCTCGACCTGGTGCCCCGGGCCGCCGTCAAGGTCGACGACGTGACCGTCGGCACCGTGGAGAAGATCTCCCTGTCGGGCTGGCACGCCCGGGTGCGGCTGCGCATCGACCGCGCGGTGCGGCTGCCCGCGAACGCCACCGCCGCCGTACGCCAGAGCAGCCTGCTCGGGGAGAAGTACGTGACGGTGGCCCCGCCGCCCACCGGGCCGGCCAGCGGGCGCCTCGCCGACGGCGACGTCATCCCGCTGTCCCGCACCACCCGGGGCGCCGAGGTCGAGGAGGTGCTGGCCGCCCTCGGGCTGCTGCTCAACGGCGGCGGCCTGGCCCAGTTGCGGACCATCAACGCCGAACTCGGCAAGGCCCTCGACGGCCGCGAGTCCGACGTCCGGGACACCCTGCGGCAGCTCGACACCTTCATCGGCGGGCTCGACCGGCAGAAGACCGACATCGTCCGCGCCATCGACGCGCTCGACCGGCTGACCGGCCGGCTCGACCGGCAGCGGCAGGTCGTCGGGGACGCGCTGGATTCGCTCGCCCCCGGCCTGACCGTGCTGGCCCAGCAGCGGGCCCAGCTCACCGGGGCGCTGACCGCCCTCGGTGAGCTCGGCGAGGTCGGCACCCGGGTGGTCGACCGCAGCCGGGACGACACCCTGGCCAGCGTCCGGGCCCTGCAACCGATCCTGGAACAGCTCGCCCGGGCCGGCGACGACCTGCCGAAGTCGCTGGACTTCATGCTGTCGTACCCGTTCCCGCCCAACGTCACGGGCGCGATCGTCGGCGACTTCGTCAACCTGGCGGTCACGGCCGACCTCGACGCCGCCAACATCCTGGCCAACCTGGTCGCCGCCGCGCCCGCTCCGGTCCGGTCGGCCACCCGGCCGAACGCCCCCGCCGCGCCCCGGCCGCCCGCCGCGGGCGGCGCGAAGCCCTCGCCCGGCAGCCTGCCCGGCGGCATCGGGCTGCCCGACCTGCCGCTGCTGAAGTGCCTGCCCGACCTGAAGGACTTCCCGGCCCGGTGGACGCCGCCGAAGGAGTGCGGCCTGCCGGAAGGCTGCGTCCTGCTCAAGCCCGGCTCGGCGGTGCCCCTCGGCGGGCTGCTGCTGCCGAAGGGGATCGTGCCGCCGGGTACCGCCTTGCCGGCCGGTACCGAACTGCCCTCCGGCACCGTGCTGACCGCCGAGTGCGTGCTGCCGGTGACCGGGGCGGTCATCGGTCAGATCGGCGACCTGCCGGATCTCCTGGGAGGAGGGCTGATCCCGTGATCGGACGGACCGCGAAGCTCCAGGTGCTGGCCTTCGTGCTGGTCAGCGTGCTGGGCATCGGCTACGTCGGGTTCCGCTACGTCGGCCTCGGCGACCGGCTCTTCGGCGGCGGCTACGTCGTCCACGTCGACCTGGCCCGGGCCGGTGGCATCTTCGCCAACGCCCCGGTCACCTACCGTGGCGTCCCCGTCGGCCGGGTCACCGCCGTCGAGCTGCGCGCCGACGCAGTCCGCGCCGACCTGCGGATCGACCGGGGCGTACGGGTGCCGGACGCGCTGCGGGCCGTGGTGACCCAGCGCTCCGCCGTCGGCGAGCAGTACCTCGACCTGCGGCCCGAGCGCGACGGCGGGCCGTTCCTCGCCGCCGGCGCGGTCATCCCGGTCGACCGCACCGGCGTCCCGCTCGCCCCCGAGGCGCTGCTGACCAACCTCGACGCCCTGGTCCGCTCGATCGACCCGGACGACCTGACCGTGCTGATCAGCGAGCTGGGCACCGCGTTCGAGGGCAACGAGCAGGCCCTCGCGCGGATCCTCGACGCCGGTGACGCGCTGCTCACCGACGCGAACGCCCGGCTGCCTGAGACGCTGACGCTGATCCGGGACGGGCGGACCGTGCTCACCACCCAGGCGGAGTCCGCCGAGGCGTTGCGCCGCTGGTCCGCCGGCCTGGCGGAGCTCGCCGCCACCGTCCGCGCCGCCGACCCCGACCTGCGCCGGCTGCTCGCCACCGGCCCGCCGGCCGGCGCCGAGCTGCGGGCCCTGCTGCGCGGACTCGAACCCAACATCGGCGCGCTGCTCGGCAACCTGGTCACCGTCAACGGCATCGCCGCCCGCCGGCTGCCCGGCATCGAGCAGCTGCTGGTGACCTACCCGGTCGCGGTGTCCGGCGGCTTCACCGTCACCCCGGGCGACGGCACCGCCCACCTCGGCCTCGTGGTCAACGCGGGCGACCCGCCGTCCTGCGTCTACCGCGGCGGCGGCACCAAGTGCAGCGGTCAGGAACGCGCCGCCGGTGCCAACGTACGCGGGGCGCAGAACGCGCCGCGACCCGGCGGACGCGAACCCGCCCCCGCCCCGTCCGACCAGGGCGACCAGGGCGCCTCGGGCGGGTACGATCCCGCGACCGGCCTGGTGCTCGGCCCCGACGGGCGACCGTTGCAGTTCGGCGGAACCGGCGGACAGTACCGGACCGCTGGTGACCAGTCGTGGAAGCAGTTGCTGCTCGCCGGGGTGACCCCGTGACCGGCGTACCCGAGGAGGTGCCCGTGCAGGGCCGCAAGGATCCCAAGCTCAGAGTGATCAACGGAGCAAAGGCGGGGGCGCCCGGTCGTTCCCGGCAGCGCAGACTCGTCACCCGTGCCGTGCCGCCGCAGGCCGAACCGATCGAGGACGTGCTGGAACGCCTTGACCGGGAGCCGGTCGAGGATCCGACCGGAACCGAGGACCTCACCGTGCCCGGCGACCCGGCGGAGGTCGAGGACCTGCCGGACCCCGACGACGATCCCGCCGCGACGGAGGACGCCGCAGAGGACGCCGAGACCACGAGGGCGACCGCCGCTGCGGACCGCACCGCGGCCGCCCACGACCATGCCGGTGTGCCGCGTCGCCGGCGGGCGCTGGCCGGGCTGCTCGCGGTGCTGCTCGCCGCCGCCCTCGCGGCGGCCGGCGTGTACGGGCACCGCTGGTACGTCGACCGGGCGACCGACCAGGCCCGACGGGACGCCGTCGCCGCCGCCCGGCAGGCCAGCGTCAACTTCGTCTCGGTCAGCGCCGCCAGCGTCGACCGGGACCTGCAACGCATCGTCGCCGGGGCCACCGGCGACTTCAAGGACGAGTTCACCCGCGGCCAGGCGCAGGTGCGCAAGGCGGTGGTGGAGAACAAGGTCCAGTCGCAGGGGTCGGTGCTGCGCGCCGGACTGGTCTCCGGGGACCGCGGCCACGCCGTCGTGCTGGTGGCCGTCGACGCCACCGTCCGGAACGTCAAGGCACCCGACGGCCGCCCCTCGCACTACCGCATCCAGGTGGACCTGGTCCGCGACCGCGACTCCGGCGACTGGCTGGTGTCCCGCCTGCAGTTCGTCGGCTGACCCGGAGGAGGAGTCCGATGCGTGTCCCCACTGTCCTGCGCCGACGGCCCGGACGGCTCCCGCTGGTGCCGACGCTCGTCGTCGCGCTCCTGGTCGTGGCAGCCGTCGCCGCCGCTGCCTGGTACGGCGACCATCGCGCCGGCCAGCGCGACCGGGCCGTTCGCCAGGCCCTGGCCACCGCGCCCGCCGCCGCAAAGGCGATCTTCTCGTACGACTACCGCACCTTCGACGACAGCGTCGCCAACGGACGGACCTTCGCCACCGGCGACTTCGCCGACGAGTACGCCCGGACCACCGCGACGCTCAAGGAGACCGCGACCAAGCAGCAGGCGGTGGTCCTGGCCGAGGTCTCCGCTACCGGGGTGGTCACCTCAGACACCGACCGGGTGGAACTGCTCGTCTACCTCAACCAGTACCGGCGCAACGTCAGCACGGCGGGGGAGAAGGTCGACCAGAACCGGGTCGTGCTCACCATGGTCCCGGTCGGCGGGGAATGGAAGGTCGTCAAGGCGACAGCGATCTGACGCCGCCCAGGCGGGACGGTCGACCATTTGCCCGCACCTGATACATCCGGCGGCGTATTCGTGACGAGGACCAGATGGGCCGAAAGGTGAAACCGGTCTGCCTGTGCGCACGCTGTTCATTTGTGTCGTAGGCACGCCGCACCCGGCAGCCTGCTCACCGAGCGGGTGGGCCGGGGCCAGCGGACGGTCCTGCTGACCCTCAAGTGGACGTTCAGCGGGGTCGGCGCGACGAAGGAGACGGCCACGGTCAACATCATCGAGCCGTCGCCGGTGCAGGCCGGCGCCGAGGTCAGCTACCGCTGCCGCCGAGGCTGACCGGGTTTCCCGGTCACCGTGTTCGGGTAGGTCCCTCGCTGACCGACCTGAACACGTGTGTGGAGGCCCTTCGATGAAAGACAACTTCGGGGACGCGGTGGGCGACGCGTTCCGTTCGGTGATGCTGTTCCTGCCCAAGGCCGTCGCCTTCATCGCGATCCTGGTGGTCGGCTGGCTGATCGCCAAGGCCGTGCTGAAGCTCGTGGACAAGATCCTGGAACGGGTGCACTTCGACAAGGCCGTCGAGCGCGGCGGCATCAAGACCGCCCTGGCCCGGTCGAAGTACGACGCCAGCGACATCGTCGCGAAGCTGGCCTACTACGGGGTGCTGCTGGTGACCCTCCAGCTCGCCTTCGGCATCTGGGGCCCCAACCCGATCTCCGACCTGATCGCCGGCGTCATCGCCTGGCTGCCCCGGGCGTTCGTCGCCATCGTCATCGTGGTGGTGGCCGCCGCGATCGCCAAGGCGGTCAAGGACATCATCTCCAGCGCCCTCGGCGGCCTGTCCTACGGCCGGATCCTCGCCAACATCGCCTCGGTGTTCATCCTGGGTCTGGGCGTCATCGCCGCGCTGAACCAGATCGGCGTGGCCACCGCGGTGACCACCCCGGTGCTGATCGCGGTGCTCGCGACCGTCGGCGGCATCCTCGTGGTGGGCGTCGGCGGCGGCCTGGTCCGGCCGATGCAGAGCCGCTGGGAGAACTGGCTGACCCGCGCCGAGCAGGAGTCGCAGACGATCGCCACGCACGCCCGGGGGTACCAGGCCGGCCGGCGTGACGTCGAGGCCCGGCTGAGCCAGCCGGTCACCCCGTACGCGGAGGCCGAGCTGACCCAGCCGGTCACCCGGGACGGCGACGCCGACCGCACCCAGCCGGTCGCCCCGCACGGCGCGGCGGAGCCCACGCAGGCGACCACCCCGCGGCAGCCCACCGCCGAGCAGGCGGTGGACAACGAGTCCACGATGGTCATCCCGCAGGCGGACGTGCAGAAGTTCCGCCGCTGACCGTCCGCACGCGCACCGGGGTGGGGCCCAGCCGGGTCCCACCCCGAAGCGTGTTCGGGGCCGACCCGAGGGGCGTTAGCCTGAGCGTCATGACCTGGCGATGTTGATGCTGCGCTAGAGGCCGTGGCCGCGGGCCGCCGCGGACGCCGTACGTCCGGTGTCCGTTCCGTCCCCGTGGGAAGGCCTCATGATCATCTCTCCTGCGCGCGTACCCGCGATCCGCCGGCTGGCGGGCACGCTCTACGGCTACGCGTTCCTCACCGACCTCGTCCTGCTCTACCCGGTGTACGTGCTGCTGTTCAGCGACACCGGCCTGTCGGTCGGGCAGATCTCCTCGCTCTTCGTGCTCTGGTCGGCCACCGGCATCGTCCTGGAGGTGCCCTCCGGGGCGTGGGCCGACGCGGTGTCCCGGCGGCTGCTGCTGGTCCTGGCGCCCCTGCTGCCCGCCGCCGGTTTCGCCTGCTGGGTGCTCGCCCCGTCCTACCCGGCGTTCGCCGTCGGCTTCCTGCTCTGGGGCGCCGGCGGGGCACTGCGCTCCGGGGCGCTGGAGGCGCTGGTCTTCACCGAACTCGACCGGCTCGGCGCCAGCGACCGGTACGCCCGCGTGATGGGCCGGGCGCGTACCGCCGAGGTGCTGGGCGCGGCGGGCTCCGGGGCGCTGGCGTGGCCGGTCCTCGCGGTCGGCGGCTACCCGGGGGTGGGCGCGGCCAGCGTCCTCGCCTGCCTGCTCGCCGCCGCCGTCGCGACCCTGTTCCCCGAGCACCGACCGGCGCGGCCCGCCGAGTCCCCGACGGGTCCCGGGCCGGCCGCGGCCGAGCGGCGGGGCCAGCCGGACGGCGACGCCGACCTGGGGTGGCTGGCCACCCTGCGCGCCGGGCTGGCCGAGGCCCGCGCCGACCGCGCGGTACGCGCCGCCCTGCTGCTCGTCCCGGCGGTGACCGCGATCTGGGGCGGCCTCGACGAGTACACCGGCCTGCTGGCGCGGGACACCGGCGTCGCGGACGCGGCGGTGCCGCTGCTGCTCCTGCTGCTGTGGGCCGGGATGACCGCCGGCGGCCTGCTCGCCCCGGCGGGGGAGCGGCTGACCACCCGCGGGTACGCCGGCCTGCTGGTGCTCGCCGCGTCGGCGCTGGCGGCGGGTGCCCTGGTCGGCCGCCCGGCGGGCTTCCTGCTGCTCGCGGTCGCCTTCGCCGCGTTCCAACTCGCCACGGTGCTCGCCGACGTGCGCCTGCAGGCCCGGATCACCGGTCCGAGCCGGGCTACGGTCACCTCGGTGGCCGGGATGGCGACGGACCTGACCATCATCGCGTTCTACGGCGGGTACGCCGTGGTGGCCGGGGCGGCCGGCAACGCGGTGGCCTTCGCGCTGGCCGCCCTGCCGTATCTGGCGGTGGCGGGCCGGCTGGTCTGCTCCCGCCCCTCGCGAGCCCGGCCGGCGGCTGGCAAATCGGTGGTTACCGGGTGAAGCCGTCTCATCCTGACTACCGTATGGGCGGAGGCGATGCCGGTGACGATGGAAGCAGAGCGCACCCTGGGCGCGGAGGAGCTCACCGAGCTGGGCGAGCTTGCCGCCCAGCTCCGGGTGGACGCGATCCGCTGCAGCACCAAAGCCGGGTCGGGGCACCCGACCTCCAGCCTGTCCGCCGCCGATCTGCTCGCGGTGCTGATCTCCCGGCACCTGCGGTACCAGTGGACGGACCCGCACTGTCGCGCCAACGACCACCTGATCTTCTCCAAGGGCCACGCCTCGCCGCTGCTGTACGCGGTCTTCAAGGCGGCGGGTGCGATCACCGACCAGGAGCTGATCGAGACCTACCGCCAGTTCGGGTCGCGCCTGCAGGGGCACCCCACGCCGGTCCTGCCCTGGGTCGACGTGGCCACCGGCTCGCTCGGTCAGGGCCTGCCCGTCGGGGTGGGGATCGCGCTCGCCGGCCGGCACCTCGACCACCTGCCGTTCCACGTGTGGGCGCTGTGCGGGGACAGCGAGATGGCCGAGGGTTCCATCTGGGAGGCGCTGGACAAGGCCGGCCACTACGGGCTGCGCAACCTGACCGCGATCGTCGACATCAACCGGTTCGGGCAGCGCGGCCCGACCGAGCTGGAATGGGACCTGGACACCTACCGCCGCCGGGTCGAGGCGTTCGGCTGCCAGGCGCTGGTGGTCGACGGTCACGACCTGGTCGCGATCGACGAGGCGTTCGGCCGGGCCCGGCAGGCCACCGGCCCCACGGTGGTGCTCGCCCGGACGGTCAAGGGCAAGGGGGTGCCGGAGGTCGAGAACCAGCCGGGATGGCACGGCAAGCCGCTGAAGCCGGAGCTCGCCGAGCGCGCCGTCGCCGCGCTCGGCGGCGTGCGTCAGATCCGCGTCGCGACGCCGCGGCCCGAGCCCGTCCCGGCCGCCGCCGCCCCGACCGGCGAGCCGCCCACCATGCCGCGGTACGACAAGGGGGCGATGGTGGCCACCCGGAACGCGTACGGCGACGCGCTGCGCGCGCTGGGTTCACGGCCGGACGTGGTGGCCCTGGACGGCGAGGTCAGCGACTCCACCCGCGCCGACAAGTTCGCCGAGGCGTACCCCGACCGGTTCTTCGAGATGTTCATCTCCGAGCAGCAACTGGTCGCCGCCGCGGTCGGGCTCCAGGTACGCGGCTACCGGCCGTTCGCCGCGACCTTCGCGGCGTTCCTCTCCCGCGCCTACGACTTCATCCGGATGGCCGGCATCTCCCAGGCCGACATCGCCCTGTCCGGGTCCCACTCGGGCGTGGAGATCGGAGCGGACGGCCCGTCGCAGATGGGGCTGGAGGACCTGGCGGCCCTGCGCGCCGTGCAGGGGTCGACGGTGCTGTATCCCAGCGACGCGGTGTCCTGCGCCGCCCTCGTCGCCCAGATGGTCGACCGCAAGGGGGTCAACTACCTGCGCACCACCCGAGGCAAGTACCCGGTGCTCTACGACAACGAGGACGCCTTCCCGGTGGGCGGCAGCAAGCTGCTCCGCGGCGGCGACGACGACGACATCACGCTGATCGGCGCCGGGGTGACGGTGCACAACTGCCTCGCCGCCGCCGACGAGTTGGCGCGCGAGGGGATCAAGGCCCGGGTCATCGACCTGTACTCGGTCAAGCCGCTGGACCGGGACCGGTTGCTCGACGCCGTCCGGGCCACCGGCGGTCGGCTGCTGGTGGTCGAGGACCACTATCCGGAGGGCGGCCTGGGGTCGGCGGTCCTCGAGTCCCTGGCCGACATCCCCGAGCCGGTGCGGGTGACGCACCTGGCGGTGCGCGGCCTACCCAGCTCCGGCACCCCGACCCAACTGATGGAACAGGCCGGGATCGGGGTGCGCGCCATCGTCGCGGCGGCGCGCGCCGCGGAGGCCCCGGGCCGCTGACGCGGCGGGCGCCGTTTCACTCCCGGGTGCGCGGGTAGACGCAGCATTCGCGGCAGGAGGGGGTCCGAGGTGAAGTACGCGGAGTTCATCCAGTCGGTGGCGACGCGACCGAAGATGGCACCGACGCTGGCCGAGCCGATCACCCGTGCCACGCTCGCGACGCTGGCGGAGCGGCTCAGTGGCGGCCAGGCACGGGATCTCGCCGCGCAGCTTCCCGAGGAGCTGCGGGGCGACCTACGCAAACCCGACGAGAACGCCGAACCGTTCGAGCTCCCCGAATTCTTCGAGCGGGTGCAGCAACGCGCCGCGGTGGATCTCCAGACGGCGAACGCCGGGGTGTGCGCCGTGCTGGACACGCTGCGGGACGCGGTCAGCGCGAAGGAGTACGAGGACTCCGTCGCCCAGTTGCCGAAGGAGTTCTGGCAGCTGACGAGTCCGCCGACGACCCGGCTCGAACCACGCCGGGTGGGCACGTAGGCCGCGGCCGGGTCACCCTTGCAGCCGGATCTCGGCGGGCTCGCGGTCGCTGCGCAGCCCCTTCCAGGAGGGGTGGCGCAGCCGGCGGTCGGGGGTCCAGGACCGGAAGGCGACGTCCCCGACCAGGACCGGGTCGACCCAGACGGCGTGGCGGGCGTGTTCGCGTGGCACCGGCGAGGCGAACGGCGGGTCCGGGCGGCGCAGCGGCTCCAGCCGGTGGTCCAGATCGCGCAGCACGGTCTGGGTGAAGCCGGTGCCGACGTGGCCGATGTAGGTCAACCTGTCCCGCTCGTCGTACATGCCGAGCAGCAGGGAGCCGATGGTGCCGGCCCGCCGACCGGCGCCGGGTTTGTAGCCGCCCACGATGACCTCGACGGTGTCGTTGAGTGGCACCTTGACCCACGCCGGCGAGCGGCGCCCGGGCTCGTACGACGAGCCGAGCTGCTTGGCCACGACCCCTTCCAGGCCGAGGTCGGCCGCCGCGGTGGACAGGTCCCGGCCGGCGTCGCCGGTCCAGTGCGGCGGCGTGTCGACGCTCTGCCCGCTGAGCCCCAGCTCCTGCAGCGCCGTGCGACGTTCGGCGTACGGCAGGCGGGTGAGGTCCCGACCGTCGAGGTGCAGCAGGTCGAACAGGTACAGCCGGACCGGCGTGGCGGAGACCAGCGCGGCGCTCGGCGCGCGGACGTGCATCCGGTGTTGCAGTGCCGAGAAGCTGGGCCGGCCCTTGGCGTCGAGCGCCACGATCTCCCCGTCGAGCACCGCCCGCCGCCCGGGCAGCAGCTGGGCGAGTTCGTCCAGCTCCGGGTACGCCCGGGTGACGTCGCGGTCGTTGCGGCTGAGCAGGCGTACCCCGTCGTCGACGTAGGCGATCGCGCGCACGCCGTCCCACTTGAACTCGTACGCCCAGCCGGGCCCGCTGGGCAGCGCGCCACTGGACGCCAGCATCGGCGGCACGAGATCCGGCATCCTGGCACCCACGCCTCGATCATGACCAACCGCGGGCGGGGAAACGCCGCTTTCCGGGCATTCCCCTCCTGCGCGGGCGGCTCGAACGCGGGGGGCCGCTCGTTTGCGGCCGGTGGCCGCGGGTAGCCACGCTGTCTCCGGGACGGGAAGGACGAAGCATGGCTGAGCTGGAGTTCTTCGAGAAGGTGGCCGCCCGGGCGGGCGTTCCGCCGGAGACGGCGCAATCCCTGACCGAGGCCACCCTGCGGACCCTCGCCGAGCGGATCAGCGGCGGCCAGGCGGCGGACCTGGCCGACCACGTGGCGCACGAGCTGCGCCCGTTCGTGGCCAGGGCCCGCCCCGAGGAGCCGCAGACCTTCGCGTACGACGAGTTCCTGCGCCGGGTGGCGGCGCGCGCGGGGGTGGCGGACGACGTCGCCGAGCGAGGCGCCCGGGCCGTCCTGCAGACCCTGCACCGGGTGGTCGGACACAAGGAATTCGAGGAGACGATGTCGGAGTTGCCCGCCAAGATCCAGGCCCTGGCCCAGCCCGTGCCCCGCGGGGCCTGACCCGGACGCACGTCCTCCGGCCGGCGCGCGGCGTGACTGCGACCGGCAAGACTCCGCTCGGGGCAGGGTGACGCCCCCGGGCCGAGCGCCGGATCGACGCCCGGGCACGTCAAGCCCGGTGCGTCATCGCCGCGGGCGGAAGTAGTTCTTGATCGCGTACGCGGTGACCTGCGCACCGATCTTTGCGCCCTCGACGTCGGCGGTGCGGGTGTGGATGCCGCCCCAGATGCGGGCCTCGATGACCTCGGCGGTGGCCTGCGAGAAGCTGCCGAAGTACCGGGTGGTGCCCGAGGCTTCGCTGAACGCGCTGAACGGGATGTCGTCCCGGCCGAAGAAGTGCCTCAGCGCCGACATGCTCGCCGCGGTGAAGCAGGTGTGCCCGGAGGTGAAGTCCGGGTGCGGCGGCGTGACGAGGAGCGGCATCCAGTGCGGATCGGCCTCGGTGGACGGGTTGCCGTCGGTGTCGGCCAGCTGTATCGCGGTGACCGGCCGCCAGGACGTCCAGGCGCCCTTCTCGTTGTAGCAGGCGGTCGTGGCGTCGGCCTCGGCGAGATCGACCAGCGCGAACATCCGCGCCGTCTGCAGGGTGTTCAGCCGCTGGGTCGTGGCGAGCTGGCGCTTGATCTCCCACTCGCCCAGGTGCCGGTCGTGCCACCAGATCGCGGCCTGCCTCTGGTCCACGGTGCGGATGGTGCTGTTGACCGCGCCGATCGCCTTGACCTCGGTGAAGTCGCGGGCGTACTGGTCGCTGGTGAGCGCCGGCGGGCCGGACGAGCGGAACATCGACGCGCTGGGGATGAGGAACGGCTTGAGGTTCCCCACCCAGGCGCCGTCGTTGGCGTTGGTCGGCGGAGTGGGCCGCCACTGGCCGGGCTCGGTGCCGACCGGCCAGAGCGGGTCGCCGAACGCCCCGTCGTGCTGCCGGGCGCTGATCATCGCGGCGGCGGTCCGGCTGCCCACGGAGATCCCGCGTTGCTTCGCGATGCCGTTGCGGACCGTGGCCAGCCACTCGTCGTACTGCGTCTGCAGCCGCGCCTGCTGGTCCGGGAACAAGGAGCTGAGCACCCGGAAGGCCGCGGTTCCGACCGCCGCGTCCACCGACTCCCTGCCGTTGGTGGGCGGCGCGATCAGGTACGGCTGGTAAGGCCGTCCAGCGATGGCGTTGACCGCGTCGTAGACGGCCCCGTGCACCATCGCGAAGCTGCGCGCCTGGACCTGCGGCTGCTGGCCCGCCACCTCCCAGATCGCGGTTTGCGCGTTACGGTCCCAGACAATGACGGCATTGGCGGGTGTGTTGTCCGCTGCGGATGCGGGGGAGGTGGCCGCGACCGGCGATGCGACGGCGAGGATACCGGCGACGGCCGCGCAGACGACCTTTCGGCGGAGGCGAACCTGACGTGTCATGATGCACCCCTTACGGGCAATCCGGCGGGTGATTGCTCCATTGACGTGAGTGGCTGCAATGGGCAACCTACCGTGCCGCCCACGCATGCCATACCGGCCGAAGGGACTGCGCGACTCCACTTCGGACGATGGACGCCGGATCGAGTCAGGCGGGCCGGGGGATCTCGTGGTACGTGACCGACGAGAAGATGCAGATGAGAGTTGCCGCCCGCGCAGCGGACCGTTCCACAACGAATCCAGCGTTCAGCCGGGCAGGTGGGTGCCGCCGCCGACGGTGCGCCGGGCGGTGCTCATCGGGCCGCCCCCGGCGACTCCAGGAGCTCCTTGAGGACGGCGAGCCGCTCCCGCCAGTACGCCTTGAGCCGGTGCGCCTCCTGCGTCGTCACCACATGCTCCCTGTGAGCACCGGGAGGGAGGTGAGGCGCAGGGCGGCGCCGAGCAAGGCCTACGCCCTCGACCGCCGCGTGGCGGAGGTCAGCTCACCGGCCGGGTTCGCCGGTCTGCTCCCACATCGACTTCATCTCGTCGAACGCCTGCTCCATGATCCGCACCATGGCCTCCCGGGCCCGCTCGCCGTCCCGCCGCTGGATGGCCTGGGCGACGTCGGCGTGCAGTTGCAGGGCCTGCTCGTGGGGGTAGTGCGGCATCAGGTGGTAGTGATGCCGGCCGGTGAGCACCTCGGCGACGAGTTCCTGCAGCTTCGCGAACATCTCGTTGCCGGAGGCCACCAGCACCCGCCGGTGGAACTCGATGTCCAGGCTGAGGAAGCGTCCCTCGTCGCCGGCCTTCCCGGCGGCCCACATCTTGGCCGCGAGCCCGACCAGCTCGCTCGCCTCGTCGTGGCCGACCCGGCCGGCGGCCAGCCAGGCGGCGTGCGGCTCGATCGCGGTCCGCAGCTCGGTGATCGAGCGGAGCTGCCCCATCCGGCCCGCGGAGGCGAGGCGCCAGCGGATCACCTGCGGATCGAAGACGTTCCACGCCTCGGCCGGTCGGATCATGACCCCGACCCGACGCCGGGTCTCGACGAATCCCATGGACGCGAGCACCCGCAGAACCTCGCGGATCACCGAGCGGGAGACCGCGTACCGCTCGACCAGGTCGTCGATGTTGAGGACGGAGCCGGCGGCCACCTCGCCGCCACAGATGGCGGTGCCGAGGTGGTCGAGTACGCGGGCGTGCAGCCCGGCCTCGGCAGGGGCGTGCTGGGCGGGTGCGACCCCTGGAGAGGACTGATCCACGCTTCGGAGCATATCAGTTAGAGATCACCTCTTGAATAAGTCGGCTTTTTGGGCCTAGCATCCCGTCGTTAAGCGGACGTTACAACGAAGTGGCGCTCCTCCCCCGGGTGGCGGCCACGACAGAAGGAGATGGACGTGCGGCGTCGATCGATATTCGGTACTTCTCTGGCTGTGGTTGCCGCCATGGGCCTGTCCGCCTGCGGCGGCGGTGGCGACGACAGCGCAGCGTCCAAGACGGTCCGGGTGACCCTGGCCAACCACGTCTGGACGGAGAACATCAAGCAGGCCCTGCCCGAGTTCGAGAAGCAGACCGGGCTCAAGGTCGAGATCACCCAGCTCGGCGAGGACCAGCTCTCCGACCAGTACAACGTGAAGCTGAACGCCGGCTCGTCCGACATCGACGTGATGATGTACCGCCCCCTCCAGGAGGGGAAGCTGTTCGCCAAGAACAAGTACCTCGCCGACCTGTCGGAGCAGGTGAAGTCCAACAAGGACTGGGACTTCGCCGACTTCCAGGCCGGACCGGTGGAGGCCACCTCGTACGAGGGCAAGCCGGTCGGCGTCCCGATCATCACCGAGCAGGAGGTCCTCTACTACCGCAAGGACCTGCTCGCCAAGGCCGGCCTGAGCGCCCCGCCGAAGACCCTCGACGAGCTCAAGGCCGCCGCCGCCAAGATCCAGGCCGCCCAGCCGGGCGTCGCGGGCTTCGTCGCCCGGACCGGCAAGTCGCCGGCCGTCACCCAGTTCTCCAGCTTCCTCTACAGCTTCGGCGGTGACTTCGTCGACGGCAGCGGCAAGGCCACCGTCAGCAGCGACGCCGCCAAGCAGGCGTACGCCTACTACGGCGGGCTGATCAAGGATCACGGCCCGGCCAATGTCAGCACCGACATGAGCTGGCCCGAGGCGATGGCCATCTTCACCCAGGGCAAGGCGGCCTTCTACACCGAGGCCGACTCGCTCTACAAGAACGCCACCGACCCGGCCAAGTCCAAGGTGGCCGACACCGTCGGCTTCGCGCCGTTCCCGGCCGGCCCGGCCGGCTCGAAGCCGTACAACGTCCCGTCCTGGGCGCTGGGCGTCAACGACAGCTCGGAGAACAAGGGCAACGCCTGGAAGTTCATCGAGTGGGCCACCGGCAAGCAGCAGACGCTCGCCCAGCAGAAGTCCGGCGTGCCGAGTGCCCGTACCTCCGTCTGGGCTAACCCGGAGGGCACCGCGACCTACCCGAAGGACCTGGTCGAGGCCATCGCCGCCAGCACCAAGGAGGGCGTGGGCCACGACCGGCCGCTGGTCGTGAAGGTCGCCGAGGCCCGCGAGATCGTCGGTCAGCCGATCGTCGACGCGATCGCCGGCAAGGACGCCGCGGCCGCAGCCGACACGGCGAACACCGCGTTCCAGAAGTTCCTGGACGACGAGGCCAAGTAAGCCGCGCGCGGGTGGTGGGGCCGGTCGGCCCCACCACCCGCGTCACCCCGTCGGCCCGCCCACCCCCGGAGATCCCATGGCAACAGTCACCACCCCCGCCCGAGCGACCGGCGGCGCCTCGGAAACGCCCGACACGCCCGGCTGGGCGCGCTGGGCCAACGAGCACCGCAAGTGGCTCTTCGCCGCGCCGGCGATGATCTTCGTCGCCGCGCTGATCGTCTTCCCGCTCGCCTGGACCGGCTACCTCAGCCTCACCGACGCCGAGGGCTCCGTCCGCGCCGAGAGCGAGTTCGTCGGCTTCCGCAACTACCTCGACGTGCTGTCGGACACCGAGCGGTTCTGGCCCGCCGTCGGGCGGACCGCCACGTTCACCGTCGTCGCGCTGCTCTTCGAGGTCGTGCTCGGCATGGCGGTCGCGCTGCTGCTGTGGCGGCCGTTCAAGGGGCAGAAGTGGGTCCGGGTGGCCATCCTGATGCCGCTGGTCGCCACCCCGGTCGCCGTCGGCATGATGTGGCGGCTCATCTTCGACCCCAACATCGGCCTGGCCAACCAGGTGCTCGGCTGGGTCGGCATCGGACCGCAGCCGTGGCTCGCCGGCCAGCACTCCGCGCTGCCCACCACCATCTTCATCGACGTCTGGCAGTGGACGCCGATGGTGGTGCTGATCCTGCTCGCCGGGCTCACCTCGCTCTCCGACGAGCCGCAGGAGGCGGCCCGGATCGACGGTGCCAGCACCTGGCAGCGCTTCCGGCACGTCACCCTGCCGCTGCTGATGCCCACGGTGATCGTGGCGATCCTGCTGCGCGGCATCGACGCGCTGAAGACCTTCGACATCCTCTACGCCACCAAGGGTCGCGGCGGCGGTTCCTTCCACGAGGTGGAGACGCTCAACGTGTACGCCTACGGCCTCAGCTTCGACTACAACGAGTACGGCGTCTCCTCGACCGTCCTCATCATCTTCTTCCTGATCATCATCGGGTCGATGTGGGCGCTGACCGCCCGCCGCAAGGAGGCGCACCGATGAAGCCCCGTCCCGCGTACCGGGTGTTCCGGGTGGTGGCGCTCGCCGTCGTGGTGCTGTCGCTGCTCGCGCCGCTGCTCTGGATGGTCGCCGCGTCGTTCAAGACCAATGTCGACATCTACGACACCGGCAAGGCGCTGGTCTTCTCGCCCACCACGGACAACTACGTCACCGTGCTCAAGCAGGCGAACTACGTCCAGTTCATCGGCAACAGCCTGTGGGTGGCCTTCGCCGCGACGGTGGCGTCGCTGCTCCTGGGCGTGCCGGCCGCGTACTCGATGAGCCGGTTCAACATGCGCAAGTCCGCGCTGGTGGTGCTGATGGCCCGGGTCATCCCGGGCGTCTCGCTGCTGGTGCCCTGGTACTACGTCTTCTCCAACCTGAAGATGGTCGGCGGCTTCGGCGTGCTGATCCTCAGCCACATGTTCGTGTCGCTGCCGCTGGTCGTCTACATCATGATGGGCTACTTCGACGGCCTGCCGGAGGAGCTGGAGGAGGCGGCGCTGGTCGACGGGCTGACCCACATCGGCGCGTTCCGGCGGATCACGCTGCCGCTGTCGGTGCCCGGCATCGCCACCGCCGGCATCCTGTCCTTCATCTTCTCCTGGAACAACTTCATGTTCGCCCTGGTGCTCTCCGGCGCCGACACCAAGACCCTGCCCGTGGCGATCTTCGACTTCGTCGGCTACGCCAGCATCGACTGGGGCGGGCTGATGGCCGCCGCCACCGTGGTCACCCTGCCGATCATGCTGATCGCCCTGTTCGTGCAGAAGTACGTGGTCTCCGGGCTCACCGCCGGCGCGACGAAGGGCTGAACAGACCATGACGACGATCGCGCGCATCGAGACCTTCCTCGTCGCACCCCGGTGGCTCTTCGTCCGCGTCGAGACCTCCGCCGGGATCGTCGGCTGGGGCGAGGCCACCTGCGAGGGGCGTTCCGAGACCGTCCGCACCGCCGTCGAGCAGCTCAGCGAGCTGCTGATCGGCCGGGACGCGCTGCGGATCGAGGACCACTGGCAGGTCATGACGAAGGCCTCGTTCTACCGGGGCGGCCCGATCCTGGCCAGCGCCGTGTCCGGCCTCGACCAGGCCCTCTGGGACATCGCCGGCAAGCACTTCGGCGCCCCCGTGCACCAGCTGCTCGGCGGCCCGGTCCGGGACCGGATCCGGGTGTACGGCTGGGTCGGCGGCGACGAGCCGAGCGAGGTCCGCGACCACATCGCCGCCCAGGTCGAGGCGGGACTGACCGCGGTCAAGATGAACGCCTCCGGCCGGATGAGCCCGATCGCCTCGGTGGCCGAGCTCGACGGGGTGGTCGCCCGGGTGGCCGCCGCCCGCGAGGTGCTCGGCGACGACCGGGACGTCGCCGTCGACTTCCACGGCCGGTTCACCCTGGCCAACGCCCGCCGGGTGGCGCCGCTGCTGGAGCCGTACCGGCCGCTGTTCCTGGAGGAGCCGGTCGTCCCGGAGAACTCCCACCTGATCGGCGACTTCGTCCGGTCGACCACCACGCCGGTGTCCACGGGGGAGCGGCTCTACAGCCGGCAGGAGTTCCTGCCCGTCCTCCAGGCCGGCATCGCGGTCGCCCAGCCGGACCTCTCGCACGCCGGCGGCATCACCGAGGTACGCAAGATCGCCGCACTGGCCGAGGTGTACGACGTCCAGCTCGCCCCGCACTGCCCGCTCGGGCCGATCGCTCTCGCGGCCTGCCTGCAGGTCGGCTTCGCCACGCCGAACTACCTGATCCAGGAACAGAGCATCGGCATCCACTACAACCTCGGCGCCGAGGTGCTCGACTACTGCCTCGACAAGACCCCGCTGACCTTCGTCGACGGGTACGTCGAGCGGCTCACCGCGCCCGGTCTGGGCATCGAGATCGACGAGCAGGCGGTGCGGTCGGCGGACAAGCGCGGTCACGCCTGGCGCAGCCCGATGTTCCGACACCTCGACGGCTCCTACGCGGAATGGTGATCATGACCCTCGACCTCACCGCCGAACTCGCCGCCACCCGCCTGTTGGCGGTCATCCGCGGCACCGACACCGCCGCCGCCGTCGCCACCGGCACCGCCCTGCTCGCCGAGGGCGTCCGGGTGGTGGAGGTGGCGCTGACCACGCCGGGCGCGCTCGACGCCATCGCGGCGATCCGGGCGGCGGCCCCGGCCGGCTCGCTGGTCGGCGCCGGCACGGTGCTCACCCCGGCCGCCGTCGCCGACGTGGCCGCCGCCGGGGCGCAGTTCGTGGTCACCCCGGCCGTGGTCGACTCGATCCCCGAGGCGGTCCGCCGGGGGCTGCCGGTCGCCGCCGGGGCGCTCACCCCGACGGAGGCGTACGCCGCCGTCCGGGCCGGGGCCGCCGCCGTCAAGCTCTTCCCGGCGTCGGTCGGCGGGCCGGCGTACCTGAAGGCGCTGCGCGACCCGTTCCCGGACATCCCGTTCGTCGCGGTCGGCGGGGTGGGTCTCGCCGAGCTGCCCGGCTACCTCGCCGCCGGCGCGATCGCCGTCGGCGTCGGCGGCCCGCTGGTCGGCGACGCCGCCTCCGGCGGCGACCTCGACGCGCTGCGGGAGCGGGCCCGGGCCTACGTCGCCGCCACGTCATGACCGCCGTCGACCTGCTCACCTTCGGCGAGGCGCTGGTGTCGCTGCGGTCCGCCGGGCCCCTCGCGGCCGGTGGCGCCCTGACCATGCACCTCGCCGGGGCCGAGTCCAACGTGGCGATCGGCCTGGCCCGGCTCGGCCACCGGGCCGCCTGGGCCGGCCGGGTCAGCGACGACGAGCTCGGCGGGTACGTGCTGCGCCAACTGCGCGCCGAGGGGGTGGGTGTCGACCACGTCACCCGGGACCCGGAGCGCCCGGCCGGGCTGATGTTCCTGGAACGGCGTACCGCCGACCTGACCCGGGTGCGCTACCACCGGGCCGGCTCGGCCGGCTCCGCCCTGGGCGTCGAGGACCTGCGCCCGGCCCTCGCGGCCGGCACCCGGGTGCTGCACCTGACCGGCATCACCCCGGCGCTGTCCGACAGCGCCCGCGAGGCCACCCGCTGGGCGGCCGAGACCGCGTCCCGGGCCGGGGCGCTGGTCTGCCTCGACGTCAACCACCGGGCGAGGCTGTGGCGCCGGGACGACGCCCGCGTCGTGCTCACCCCCCTCGCCGGGCACGCCTCGGTCGTGGTCGCCTCCGCCGACGAGCTGGACCTCGTCGGCGAACCGGGCGCGGCCGAGGAGACCGTGGTGGCCGGTCTGCTGGCCCGGGGCGTGGCGACCGTGCTGGTCAAGCTCGGCGGCGACGGCGCCCGCGCGTACACCGCCGACGGGGTCCGGCACGCCGGGGCGTTGCCGGTCACCGCGGTGGACACCGTCGGCGCGGGTGACGCGTTCACCGCCGGCTACCTCTCCGGGCACCTCGACGGGCTCGACCTGGCCGGACGGCTGCGCCGCGCGGTCACCCTCGGCGCCTTCGTCGTCGCCGGGCACGGCGACTGGGAGGCCCTGCCGCGCCGCGACGAACTGTCCCTCCTGGACGACCTGCAGCCCGGCAGCACCCTTCGCTAAGCATCACCCGAGAAAGGCACCTGCGTGAAGATCATCGCGGCGGACGTCATCGTCTCCAGCCCCGACCGCAACTTCGTCACCCTCAAGATAACCACCGACGAGGGGCTCACCGGCCTGGGCGACGGCACCCTCAACGGGCGGGAGCTGTCGGTCGCCTCCTACCTGGCCGACCACGTCGTGCCCCTGCTGATCGGGCGGGACCCGCACCGCATCGAGGACACCTGGCAGTTCCTCTACCGCTCGGCGTACTGGCGGCGGGGACCGGTCACCATGGCCGCCATCGCGGCCGTCGACGTCGCGCTGTGGGACATCAAGGCCAAGGCCGCCGGCATGCCGCTCTACCAGCTGCTCGGCGGCGCGTCGCGGACCGGGATCATGGCGTACGGGCACGCCTCCGGGCGGGACCTGCCGGAGCTGTTCGACTCGATCCGCCGGCACCTCGACCTCGGCTACCGCTCGATCCGGGTGCAGACGTCGGTGCCCGGCATCAACGCCGTCTACGGTGTCGCCGCCCAGCCGGGCGTCGACGGCAAGCGGTACGACTACGAGCCGGCCCAGCGCACCCCGCTGCCCGCCGAGGAGGACTGGGACAGCCGCGCGTACCTGCGCCACCTGCCCGAGGTCTTCGAGGCGGTCCGCAACGAGTTCGGCCCCGAGCTGCCGCTGCTGCACGACGGGCACCACCGGATGACCCCCATCCAGGCCGCCAGGCTCGGCAAGGCCCTCGAGCCGTACGACCTGTTCTGGCTGGAGGACTGCACCCCGGCGGAGAACCAGGAGGCGCTGCGCCTCGTCCGCCAGCACACCACCACGCCGCTGGCCATCGGCGAGGTCTTCAACACCGTGTGGGACTACCAGACGCTGATCCGGGAACAGCTCATCGACTACGTCCGGTCCGCCGTCACCCACACCGGGGGCATCACGGCCATGCGGAAGCTGCTCGACTTCGCCGCCCAGTACCAGATCAAGTCCGGCATCCACGGCCCGACCGACATCTCCCCGGTGGGCATGGCCGCCGCGCTCCACCTGGACCTGGCCATCCACAACTTCGGCATCCAGGAGTACATGCAGCACGGCGCGCTGACCAACGAGGTGTTCCGGCAGTCGTTCACGTTCACCGACGGCTACCTGCACCCGGGGGAGCAGCCCGGTCTCGGCGTCGAACTCGACGAGCAGGTCGCGGCGCGGTTCCCGTACGTGCCGGCGTACCTGCCGTTCAACCGGCTCAAGGACGGCACCGTCCATGACTGGTGACCGACCCCTCACCCGGCACGTCGTGGTGATGGGGGTGTCCGGGGCGGGCAAGACCACCGTGGCCCGGGGGATCAGCGAGCTGACCGGGCTCCGGTTCGCCGAAGCGGACGAGTTCCACTCCGAGGCCAACGTGGCGCGGATGCGGTCCGGCGTACCGCTGGACGACGCCGACCGCTGGCCGTGGCTGCGCGACCTCGCCGCGTGGATGGCCACCCGGCACGCCGAAGGCGTGTCCACGGTGCTGGCCTGCTCGGCGCTGAAGCGGTCCTACCGGGACGTGCTGCGGCAGGGGCCGCCGAACGTGGAGTTCGTCCACCTGGCCGGGGCGGCGGAGCTGATCCGGGACCGGATGAGCCGCCGCGCCGACCACTACATGCCGGCCAGCCTGCTCGACTCGCAGCGGGCGATCCTGGAGCCGCTGGCGCCGGAGGAGGCCGGTGTCGTGCTGGACGTGGCGCTGGTGCCGGACGAGCTGGCTGCCGCGGCCGTCGCCCGGCTCGGGCTGCCCGCCGGGATCCCGGTAAGCGGGCGATAGCACCGCCGGCCCGGGCGTCCGTCCGGGCCGGCCTCACCCGGGCAGGGCGTCCAGGTAGACCCAGCGGCCGTCCTCGCGGACGAAGCGGCTGCGCTCGTCCAGCATGCCCGGACGCCCCGCCTCCCGGTAGTGGGCCCGGAACTCGACCGTGCCCTCGGAGTCGAACAGGCCGCCCCGGTCGGTGCCGAGGATCTCCAGCCTGGTCCAGCGCTGCCCCGGGTCGAGCCGCAGCCGCGCCGGTCGGGTGGCGGAGTGCCAACTGCGTACCAGGTAGTCGACGTCGCCGACGGCGAAGGCGCTGAACCGGGAACGCATCAGCGCCTCGGCGGTCGCCGCCGTCGACTCGCCCCGGTGCACCGGGGCACAGCAGTCGGCGTAGGGGAGCCCGGAGCCGCACGGGCAGGCTCCGGTCGTCTGGTCGGCCGCGCTTCGGCGGGCACCGCGTTTCGCCACGTGGTCATTCTCGCCGAGGGGCTCAGCGCGGCGGGCGACCAGCCCCGCCAACCGGCCCGCGGCTCGGCCGGCGGGCCGTGTTCCGCCTGCCGGACGACTCCATGGTCGTCGTCTTCTTCGCCGGCGCCCGGGTTTCCGCGGTGACCCGGGCCAGCGCCGCCGCCGTCGCCTTCCTGGCCGGCGCCTTCTTCGCCGCGACCCTCGTGGCCGGCGCCTTATTCGCGGCCTTCTTGGCGGGCGCCTTCTTCGCCATGGCCTTCTTGGCCGGCGCCTTCTTGGCGGGCGCCTTCTTCGCGGCGGCCTTCGTCGTGGGCGCCTTCTTCGCGCCGGCCTTCTTGGCCGGTGCCTTCTTCGCGGCGGTCGCCTTCGCGGTCGGCCGCCGGGCGGGCGCCGCCGTCGCGGCGACTGCCTTCTTCCGGGCCACCCGGGCCGTCGTCGGGGTGGGCTTCTCGCCCGGGGTCTTGGCCGCGCTCGTCCCGGTGGCCCGTTTCGTGGCGGCCGCGACCTTCTTCGCCGCCGCCGCCCGCTTCGGCGGTGCCTTGCGGGCCCCCGTGGCCTTCCGCGCGCTGGTGGGCCTGGTGGCCGTCCGGGTGCCCCTCGCCGCGTCCGCCATCGTCGCTCCTCCTCGGGGATCTGCCCCGACCCCGGTCGGCAGTGCCGCCGACGGGCAGGGCGCTGGCCAGCCTCGTCGGACCGGCCCCGACTCGGCGGGCTGCTGTCTTCCCTCGTCCCTGACCCCCAAACTTGCGCGCGGAGGAGCCCTCACCCGGCCCGCGGTACGCGCGGTGCCCCGCTATGCCACCGGGACCGGCGGCATCGCCCTCACGGTGACGGCGTCTCGGCAAGGTCGGCGGGATCGAGGTGCAGCGTCGCGAGCAGGCCCGCGTGCTTGTTGAGGTCGACCTCGTCGGGCAGCTCCCGCCTGATCCAGTCGGCCCGGACGTGCTGGCCGCGGGCCCGTAGCACGTCGATGATCCGGTGCCTGGCGATCTTCATCGTTGCTCCCTGGTGAGGCCGTTGCGGAGATCCCCGGCCGCGGCCTGATATCAGTCGGGGAAGTGGCGCCGCGCGCGCGGCGGACCACAGGTGCGGAGGGTGGAACCGGGTCCCAGGCGCGGACCTGGCGCCGGCAGCCCGGCGATGGGCGGGGACGCCTCGTCAGGTCGGCGACGGTGGTCCGGCGGGACGCGGTACGGACATGACGTCCCCTGGGTGGATCCGGCGTGGCGGCCACCTCGAAAGTGGGATGTCGTCGATTCCGGGATGGTCCCACCCTACGCCCCGCCAGTCCGGCGGCGGCGCGCGACGGTCAGCGGGGCGGAGCAGGCCCTGATCGGCCTGCCCGTGCCGATTGGCTCAAGAATCAGCGTCCCGATCGGCTCTCACGGTGGGCCGATCCGTGGCCTACCGTCGTCTCGTAACCGCTCAGGAGGGACCGAGACGACGATGACGAACGCCGACATGTGGTTCGACCCGCGCTGCCCGTGGGCCTGGAACGCCTCCCGCTGGCTGCTGGAGGTGGAGCGCGTCCGGGAGGTGCGGCTCCGCTTCCACGTGCTCAGCCTCACCGTGCTCAACGACGGCCGGGACGGCCTCGACGAGTGGTACCGCGAGTGGCTCAGGCCCGGCCTCGGCCCGGTGCGGGTGGCGATCGCCGCCGAGCAGAAGTTCGGCAACGAGGTGCTGCGCGATCTCTACACCGCGCTGGGCAACCGGATCCACCACGACCGCGCCCCGATCGGTCGCGACCTGTACGTCGCGGCGCTGGCCGAGGTGGGCCTCCCGGTCGAGCTGGCCGACGCGGCCGACTCCACCGAGCACGACGAGGCGCTGCTGGCCAGCCACCGCGCCGGGCTGGAGCCGGTCGGCGAGGACCTGGGCACCCCCGCCATTCACGTCACCGACGACGCCGGTCGGCGCAACGCCTTCTTCGGGCCGGTGGTCGCGCCGATCCCACGCGGGGAGGACGCCGGGCGGCTCTGGGACGGCGTGCTGCTCGTCGCCGGCACCGACGGCTTCTTCGAGCTGAAGCGGGCGCGTACCCGCCGGCCGATCGAGCACTGAGCGCTGCCCGATCGGCTCCGGCCACCGCCCGTACCGGGCCCCGCCCGGCATCACCACTCGACCGGCAGCGGCACCGGGCGCTTGGCCACCCGGTCGTCCCCGAGGACCGGCCGCGCAGGTGCCGGGCCAGCCACGGCAGCAGGTGCCGCCGGGTCCACGCCAGCTCGGCCCGGACCACCTCGTGGCGGGGCCGGCGGACGGCCGCCGGCAGCGGGTGCGACCAGGAGTCGTCGTATCCGGGCAGGCCGGCGGTGTGCGCCAGCGCGGCGGCGATCCGTTCGTGCCCGGCGCTGTTGGCGTGCAGCCGGTCGTCGCTCCACAGGCGCGGGTCCGCGGCCACCGGGTGCGCCCCCAGGTCCAGCAGGGTGGCGCCGGTCTCGGTGGTGACCGCCCGGACCGCCGCGTTGAACGCCGCCACCCGGCCGCGCAGCGGTCGGGCCAGCGGCATCACCGGCGCCGGATCGGGCAGGGTGAAGGTGAGCACGGTGGCCCCCTGGCCGACCAGGGCTCGCTGCATCGCGCCGACGTCCTCGGCGATCCGGTCGGCGTCGAACGCCGGCCGGAGCACGTCGTTCATCCCGGCCACCACGGTCGCCAGGTCCGGCGCCAGCTCCAGCGCCACCGGCAGCTGCTCCGCCCGGATCCGCGCGGTGGTCCGGCCGCGGATGGCCAGGTTGGCGTACTCGAGGCCGCCCTGCGCGCGGGCCACCGCCAGGGCGAACCGGTCCGCCCAGCCCCGGTAGCCGCCGTTGCCGTCCGGGTCGTCCAGCCCCTCGGTGGTGCTGTCGCCGATCGCCACGTACCGCTGCCACAACATGGCCGCCAGCTTAGGACCGTCCCTCGCCCGGGCTCAGCGGCCTGGCCGACGGCGAGCGTCACCTGCCCGGCGATCCACCGCTGGACCTGGTGTCGCCGCTGCTGTTCCGGTGTGCCGAGAACAGCCTTGAGAAGCCCTGACGCCGAGGCGGGAGAGGTTCAGAGCCAGCCGGAGCGGCGGAACAACCGGTACAGGGTGACCGCGGCCAGGGCCATCAGCAGCAGGGCCGCCGCGTAGCCGTACCGCCAGCCCAGCTCGGGCATGTGGGCGAAGTTCATGCCGTAGATCCCGGCCACCGCGGTCTGGGTGGCGGCGATCGCCGCCCAGGCGGCGATCTTGCGCATGTCGTTGTTCTGATCCACGGCGAGCTGCGCGAGGCGGGACTGCAGGATCGAGTTGAGCAGGTCGTCGTACCCGCCGATCCGGTCGACCGCCCGGGTCAGCCGCGCCTCCACGTCGACGAACCAGCGCTGCAATGCCGGCGGCGGCCCGCCGTCGCGCCGCTCGACCAGGTCCCGCAGGGGCGCCTGCAACGGCAGCACCGCCCGCTTGAACTCCACCACCTCGCGCTTGAGCTGGTAGATGTGCTGGATGTCGGCGCTGCCGTCGCGGGCGAAGACGCTCTCCTCGACGCGTTCCAGGTCCCGTTCCAGGTGCCCGGAGACCTCCAGGTAGAGCTCCACCATCCGGGCGCAGACCGCGTACGCCACCGCCCACGGTCCCTCGGCCAGCACACCCGCACGGCGCTGGATGTCCTCCCGGACCGGGGCGAGGGCGCCGGCCGCGCCGTGCCGGACGGTGATCACGAAGCGGTCGCCGAGGAAGACCATCACGTCCCCGGTGTCGATCACCTCGGAGGTGTCGGTCAGTTCGGTGTGCTCGACGTAACCGGCGGTGCGCAGCACCAGCAGGGTGACGTCGCCGTGCCGCTGGACGGTGGGGCGGTGCCCGTCGGCGAGGGCCTGCGCCACGCTGAGCTCGTCCAGCCCGAAGGTGCGGCCGACCGCCGCCATCACCGCCGCCCCCGGCTCGTGCAGGCCCAACCAGACGAAGGAGCGCCGGGTGCGCCGGCTGTGCGCGTACGCGTCGGCGTAGTGCGGGCGCCCCGGCTCCCGCTTTCCGTTGACGTAGACGGCGCAGTCCACCACGGCGTCGGGGTTGGACCGTCGGGCGGCCGGCGTGGCCGCCGCGTCGGCCGGGCGGCCGAGCAGCCGACCGAGCAGGGCGGGAAGCCGGGGGCCCCGCCGGGTCCGTACCGCCGACCGGTCCACCGCGCACCTCCGCCCCGCCGGGAACTGACGGCCTACCGTACGGCACGTGCCGTCGGTGCGGTCAGTGCGTGGCCGTGGCGAAGACGACGATGTTGTCGGGGTAGCTGCCGGTGCGGGGGTTGAACCGGCCGCCGCAGGTGATCAGCCGCAGCCGGGCCGCGGAGTCGCCGCCGTACACCCGCTCGGTGGGGAAGCGCTCCTTCGGGTACGCCCCCACACCGTCCACCCTGAACGTCGCCTGCCGGCCGTCGGCCCGGGCGACCTGGATGAGGTCGCCGGGCTGGAGCCGACCGAGGTCGAAGAAGACGGCCGGACCGGTCTGCGAGTCGACGTGCCCGACCAGGACGGCGTTGCCGGCCTCGCCCGGGGTTGGACCGCGGCGGTACCAGCCGGCCACCTCCGGATGGTCCAGCGGCGGCACCTCCAGGGCGCCGTCGTCGTCGGTGGCGACCGGGACGATCTCCGCCCGGACGCCGATGCGGGGGATGGCGATCCGGACCGGTTCGGACCGGGGAAGCACCGGCCCGGGCGAGCTGGACCGTTCGGAGGTCGGGGCGGCCGAGGCTCCGGGCTGCGGCGGCCGGTTCGCGGTGGTGCCGAGGCCGGCGGCGACCAGGCCGGCCCCGGTCGCGCCGGTCAGCGTGACCGCCGCGACCACCGCGGCGGTGCGAGCCCGCGACAAGCCGCGCTCGGGGTTGCGCTGGGGCGACAGGTTCCCACCTCCGTCCGACGTGGGCGTGGTGCCCGCGCCGGTCACGCCGGCGCGGGCACCCTCGCACAAGGGATGGTGTGTGGCGGCGTCTCAGGCGACGACGGAGGCGCGGCGCCGGCGGCGCAGCAGCACGTACGTCCCGCCGGCGACGGCGCCGGCGGCGAGCGCGCCGCCCGCGACCAGGACGCCGGTGTCCGGTCCGTGGCCGCCGGCGCCGGCCGGCGCGCCGCCGATCGGGGTGACGGTGAACTGGGCGCTGCCGCCGCTGCTGCCGTCGCCGCAGGTCGTGGTGACCGTGTAGGTGCCGAGGGTGAACCCGGCGGTGAAGAGTTCGGCGCTCAGGCCGCCGCCCGCCGCCGCGGTCGTGGACCGGACGTTCTCGTCCCGGTTCGGTCCGGTGACGCGGAAGATCGCGTCACCCACGTTCGGGTTGCAGGTCGTGGTGAGCACGACGGTCCCGCCGACCGGGGTGGTCGCTGGTGAGACGGTGGTGGTTTGCGCGAGCGCGGCGGCCGGGAGCAGGAGTGCGCCGAGGCCCACGCCGACCGCCGCCGATCCGAGAATTCTCTGTGCCTTCATCCGCGTCTTCCCTCACTTTTCGTCCGCTGTCTGCGTGGGACGTCGTTCGGGTGGCCAACTCCGTGACTAGCACCGGTGTGGCCAACACTAGGAGGGTTGGGTTGCCCGTCCGGCGTAAATGAGAAATCTTCGTTGCCGTCACGTGTTCCCCCTCCCGCCGGGGAGCGGCGGAAATGCCCACCCAGGACGGCCGTAACGCCCTGGAGCTCTGGTTCCTCCTGGGCCGTCCGTGGCGATCTGCGCCCCGCGGGCTCGCCGCGGCCGTGTGCCCGGTGCGACCGTTCCTGTCCTCGATGTCGGAAACCCTGACATGGTCCGGTGACACCGGTGCCGCGGTTTCGGCGGCCGGCGCCCGAGGGCCAGCCCCCGCGACCGACCGGCGGGCGACAGTGGCCGGTGGCGGCGCGACCCAGGGGTGCCGTACATCCAGAGTGGAGGGTGAAAGGTGCCGGGCAGCCGCTCGCCGCCCGGAAGGCACCGTTCGCCGCACCGGGCCGACCGCTCCCGGTGGCTGTGCCGTCACTCAGGTCGCGGCCCCGACCAGCGAGAACTACAGTCGGCAGGAGCACACCGGATAGATCGCGACACATGTCACGGTGAGGAGCGAGCCGATGACCAGTCCGGCCGGCGTCGAGGTAACGGGACCGATGCACCCCCGGTACGACGAGATCCTCACCCCGGAGGCGTTGGCCTTCCTCGCCGATCTGCACCGCGCCTTCGATGCGCGCCGCCGGGACCTGCTCGACCGCCGGCGGCGGCGCGAGGCCGAACTGACCGACGGCGCGCTGCTGGACTTCCTGCCCGAGACGCGGGAGATCCGCGAGGCGGACTGGCGGGTCGCCGAGCCGGCGCCCGGCCTGGTGGACCGCCGCGTCGAGATCACCGGCCCCACCGACGCGAAGATGACCATCAACGCGTTGAACTCCGGCGCGAAGGTGTGGCTCGCCGACCACGAGGACGCCAACACCCCACTCTGGCAGAACGTCGTCTCCGGTCAGCTCAACCTGCGCGACGCGATCGACCGCAAGCTCGACTTCACCTCCCCCGAGGGCAAGCAGTACGCGCTGCACGACGGCGAACTGGCCACCATCGTGGTACGCCCGCGCGGCTGGCACCTCACCGAGAAGCACATCCTGGTCGACGGCGAGCGCACCTCCGGCAGCCTGGTCGACTTCGGGCTGTACTTCTTCCACTGCGCCCGCCGGCAGCTCGACCGGGGCGCCGGGCCCTACTTCTACCTGCCGAAGATGGAAAGCCACCTCGAGGCCCGACTGTGGAACGACGTGTTCCTGGCCGCCCAGGAACGGCTCGGCATCCCGCGCGGCACCATCCGGGCCACCGTGCTGATCGAGACCTTCCCGGCCGCCTACGAGATGGACGAGATCCTCTACGAGCTGCGCGAGCACTCCGCCGGGCTGAACGCCGGCCGGTGGGACTACATGTTCAGCGTGATCAAGAAGTTCCGCACCCGGGGCAGGGACTTCCTGCTGCCGGACCGGAACGCGGTGACGATGACGGTGCCGTTCATGCGCGCGTACACCGAGCTGCTGGTGCGGACCTGCCACCGGCGGGGCGCGCACGCCATCGGCGGGATGGCCGCCTTCATCCCCAGCCGGCGCGACCCGCAGGTCAACGAGATCGCCCTGACCAAGGTCCGCGACGACAAGACCCGCGAGGCCGACGACGGGTTCGACGGCTCCTGGGTGGCCCATCCCGACCTGGTGCCGGTCTGCCGGCAGGTCTTCGACCAAGTCCTCGGCGACCGGCCGAACCAGCTCGACCGCGCCCGCGAGGAGGTGCGGGTCAGCGCCGCCGAGCTGCTCGACGTCCGGTCCACCCCCGGGCAGCACACCGAGGCCGGGCTGCGCAACGCGGTCAGCGTCGGCGTGCAGTACCTGGCCGCCTGGCTGCGGGGCACCGGCGCGGTGGCCATCTTCAACCTGATGGAGGACGCCGCCACCGCGGAGATCTCCCGCAGCCAGGTGTGGCAGTGGCTGCACAACGACGTCACCCTCGACGACACCGGCGAGCGGGTCAGCCGGGAGCTGGTCGAGCGGATCGCCGACGAGGAGATCGGCAAGCTTCCCGGCGACCCGGGTGACTACGCCGAAGCCCGCGCGCTGTTCATGGAGGTCGCCGTCGCCGACGACTTCGCCGACTTCCTCACCGTGCCCGCGTACGAGCGGATGCCCTGACCGACGACCGACGCGGAGGTGGGCGATGAGCACGACCACGACGGACCTGACCGCCCTCGCCGCCGCGCTGCGGGCGGCCGTCGGCCCCGACCGGGTGCTCAGCGACCGGCAGGAGCTGCGCACCTACGAGTGTGACGGGCTGGCCCAGTACAAGGTGGTGCCGGCCCTCGTCGCGCTGCCCGCCGACGCCGCGCAGTGCGCCGCGGTGGTCCGGGCCTGCGTCGCCGCCGGCGCGCCGTTCGTGGCCCGCGGCTCCGGCACCGGGCTCTCCGGCGGTGCGCTGCCGCACGCCGACGGCGTCCTGATCGTCACCTCGCAGATGCGGGACATCCTGGAGGTCGCGCCCTCCGACGAGCGGGCCGTGGTGCAGCCGGGCGTGATCAACCTCGCGGTGAGCCGGGCCGCGAACCCGCACGGCTGGTACTACGCGCCCGACCCGTCCAGCCAGCAGATCTGCTCGATCGGCGGCAACGTGGCGGAGAACTCGGGCGGCGCGCACTGCCTCAAGTACGGCTTCACCACCAACCACGTCACCGGCGTCGAGCTGGTCACCCCCGACGGCGACCGGGTACGCCTCGGCGGCCGCGCCCCCGACGCCCCCGGCTACGACCTGCTCGGCGCGTTCGTCGGCTCGGAGGGCACCCTCGGCATCGCCACCGAGGTGACCGTCCGGCTGACCCGGCTGCCCGAGTCGGTGCGGACGCTGCTCGCCGCCTTCGACAGCACGGACCAGGCCGGCGCGGCGACGTCGGCCATCATCGCGGCCGGGGTGGTGCCGGCGGCGGTGGAGATGATGGACGCGCTCGCCATCTCCGCCGCCGAGGCGGCCGTGCACTGTGGCTACCCGCCCGGCGCCGGGGCGGTGCTCATCGTCGAGCTGGACGGGCCGGAGCCGGAGGTGGCCGCCCAGTTCGACCAGGTCGAGCGGCTCTGCCGGGACAACCGGGCGTTCGAGATCCGGATCGCCGCCGACGACGTCGAGCGGGCGCTGTTCTGGAAGGGCCGCAAGTCCGCGTTCGCCGCCGTCGGCCGGATCAGCCCCGACTACATCGTCCAGGACGGGGTGATCCCGCGGACCGCCCTGCCCGAGGTGCTGCGCCGCATCGGTGAGCTCTCCGCCGAACGCGGCATCCGGGTCGCCAACGTCTTCCACGCCGGCGACGGCAACCTCCACCCCCTGGTGCTCTTCGACGCCGCGGTCGAGGGGCAGACCGAACGCGCCGAGGAGGTCTCCGGGGCGATCCTCGACCTCTGCGTCCGGCACGGCGGCTCGATCACCGGCGAGCACGGCGTCGGCATGGACAAGGCGAAGTACATGCCGCGGATGTTCACCGCCGACGACCTGGACACCATGCAACTGCTGCGCTGCGCGTTCGACCCGGCCGGGCTGGCCAACCCGGGCAAGGTGTTCCCGACGCCGCGGCTCTGCGGCGAGGTCCCCGGCCGGCGCAAAGGGGTCCACCCCGCGCAGGAGGCCGGCCTGGCGGAGGTGTTCTGATGCCCGCCGACGCGATCCTCGACCGCCTCCGTGCCGCCGCCGACGGAACGACCACGACCGATGGTCGGCACACCGACGGCCTGCCGTCGCAGGCCGCGGCCGGCCGGACCGACAACCCGGACGGCCCCGAGCCGGTCCGGCCCGCCGGTGAGCAGGACGCCATCGCAGGGGTGCCGGCCCGCTACGTCGCCATGCCCCGGGACACCGCCCAGGCCGCTGCCTTGCTGCGCGCGGCCGCCGCCCTCGACCTGGCCGTGACGTTCCGCGGCGGCGGGACGAAACAGGACTGGGGGAGCCCGCCGCGCCGCCTCGACCTGATCGTCGGCACCACCGCGCTGGCGGGGGTGGTCGAGCACGCCGCCGGTGACCTGATCACCGTGGTCCGGGCCGGCACCCGCCTCGACGCGCTCGCCGCCGCGCTGGCCGCGGCGGGCCAGCAGCTCGCCCTGGACGCGCCGCTGCCCGGCGGCACCGTCGGCGGGGCGGTCGCCACCAACGCCAGCGGCCCCCGCCGGATGCTCTACGGCACCGCGCGGGACCTGCTCATCGGGGTCACCCTGGTCCGCGCCGACGGGGTGGTCGCGCACGCCGGCGGCAAGGTGGTCAAGAACGTCGCCGGCTACGACCTGGGCAAGCTGGTCACCGGCGCGTACGGCACGTTGGGGCTGGTCACCGAGTGCGCGTTCCGGCTGCACCCGCTGCCGGCCGCCGCCGCGTACGTCACCCGGCGGGTCGACGACGCGGCCGAGGCGGGCCGGCTGGCCGGCACCGTACGCGCCGCGCAGCTCGTGCCCGCCGCGCTGGAGGTGGACGCGCCGGCCGGCGGGGGAGCGGCGGTGACGGTGCTGCTGGAGGGCACCCCGGCCGGGGTGGCCGCCCGGGCCGAGGCCGCCGCGCGGCTGCTCGGCGCCGACGCCACCGCCGCCGACCAGGCCCCCGAGGGCTGGGGCCGGTACCCGTGGCGGGACGGCGACACCGGGCTGAAGCTGACCGCGGCGCTCTCCGGCGTACCGCGGCTGCTGGCCGACGCCCGCGCGGCGGCCGACCGGCACGGCGTGCCGCTCGCGCTGCGCGGCTCGGCCGGCGTCGGTGTCCTGCACGCCGGGGTGCCCGGCACGGCCGAACCGGAACGGGTCGCCGGCCTGGTCGACGCGCTGCGGGCGGCGACCGCCGCCGTCGCCGGGCACGCCGTGGTGCTCACCGCGCCCCCGACCGTGCGGGACCGGGTCGACCTGTGGGGGCCGGTCGACGGGCTGGCGCTGATGCGCCGGGTCAAGCAGCGGTTCGACCCCGACGCCCGACTCGCGCCCGGCCGATTCGTCGGAGGGATCTGATGACCATTCCCCAGCAGCCCGGCGAGCGTCCGGTCACCTCGCCCGGCGGCACCTTCCCGGCCACCGGGCCGCGCGACGTGCTCGGCCTGGCCGCCCAGCCGCCCGACGGGGGCGCCTTCGACGCGCACCACCCGCCCGCCGCCGAACTGATCTCCGACTGCGTGCACTGTGGTTTCTGCCTGCCCACCTGCCCCACCTACGTGCTGTGGGGCGAGGAGATGGACTCGCCCCGCGGGCGGATCTACCTGATGAAGGAGGGCCTGGAGGGCGAGCCGCTGTCCGACTCGATGGTCACCCACTTCGACCGCTGCCTCGGCTGCATGTCCTGCGTGACCGCCTGCCCCTCCGGGGTGCGCTACGACCGGCTCATCGAGGACACCCGGCAGCAGGTCGAACGCCGGCACCGCCGGGGGCCGCGGGAGCGGGCGCTGCGCGCGGCGATCTTCGCCCTCTTCCCGTACCCGCGGCGACTGCGGCTGCTGCGCGGGCCGCTGCGCGCGTACCAGGCCAGCGGGCTGCGCCGCCTGGTCGCGCGGACCGGGCTGCTGCCCCGGCTGGCGCCCACCCTGGCGGCGCTGGAGTCGCTCGCGCCCCGCCTCGGCAGCCCCGCCCGCCTCCCGGCGCGGATGCCGGCGGTCGGGCCGCGCCGGGCCGTGGTCGGCATGCTCACCGGCTGCGTGCAGTCCGCGTTCTTCCCGGAGGTCAACGCGGCCACCGCCCGGGTGCTCGCCGCCGAGGGCTGCGACGTGGTGATCCTGCCCGACCGGCAGGGCTGCTGCGGCGCGCTGAGCGTGCACAACGGACGCGAGGAGGAGGCGCGCCGCTTCGCCCGCCGGACCCTGGACGCGTTCGCCGCCGCCGGCGTCGACTTCTTCGTGGTCAACGCGGCCGGCTGCGGCTCGACGCTGAAGGAGTACGGCGACCTGCTGCGCGACGACGCCCGCTACGCCGCGCTCGCCGCCGACTTCGCCGGCAAGGTGCGCGACCTGTCCGAACTCCTCGACGAACTGGGCCCGGTCGCCACCCGGCACCCGCTGCCGGTGACCGTCGCGTACCACGACGCCTGCCACCTCGCCCACGCCCAGGGCGTCCGCGCCCAGCCCCGCCGGCTGCTGCGCGACATCCCCGGGCTGGAGCTGCGGGAGATCGCCGACCCGGAGATCTGCTGCGGCTCCGCCGGGATCTGGAACGTGCTCCACCCCGGGCCGGCCGCCGAACTCGGCGACCGCAAGGCCCGGACCGTACTGGCCACCGGGGCGCGGCTGCTCGTCACCGCCAACCCCGGCTGCCTCATGCAGGTCGCCGCCTCGGTGACCCGCGCCGGCGGCGACATCGCCCTGGCTCACACCGCCCAGGTCCTCGACGCCTCCCTCCGCGCCCGCCCGGTGGAGGAGCTGCTGTAGGGCCCACCCCTTTTCACGTGTCGAGGTGACCCATGTTCGAACAGTTCACAGTCGTCACCGATCCCGTCGGTGACTCCGTCGCGCTCTCGGCCATCTTCGCGGTCCTGCCCCTGCTCACCCTGTTCGTCCTGCTCGGCGTGCTGAAGGTCAGGGCCTGGCTGGCCGGGATGATCTCCCTCGCGGTCGCGCTGGTGGTGGCGGTCGCCGTCTACGCCATGCCGGTCGGGCAGGCCGTGCTGTCGGCCACCGAGGGCGCGGCCTTCGGCTTCTTCCCGATCCTGTGGATCGTCATCAACGCGATCTGGGTCTACAACCTCACCGTCGAGAGCGGACACTTCGACGTGCTGCGCCGCTCCTTCGAACGGGTTAGCCCGGACATGCGGATCCAGGCGATCATCATCGCGTTCTGCTTCGGCGCGCTGCTGGAGGCCCTCGCCGGCTTCGGCACCCCGGTCGCCATCACCGTGGTGATGCTGATGGCGCTCGGCTTCCGCCCGATCCACGCCGCGTCGGTGTCGCTGCTGGCCAACACCGCGCCGGTGGCCTTCGGCGCGCTCGCCACCCCGATCGTCACCCTGGCCAGCGTCACCTCCGGGGTCAACGACGACTCCCGGCTCACCGTGGACACCCTCGGCGCGATGGTCGGCCGGCAGACCCCGATCCTCGCGGTGGTCGTACCGCTGATGCTGGTGGCCCTGGTCGACGGGCGGCGCGGCATCCGGCAGACCTGGCCGGCCGCGCTGGTCGCGGGTGTGACCTTCGGGCTGGCGCAGTTCGTCGCCGCGAACTACATCTCCGTGCCGCTGACCGACATCGTCGCCGCGCTGGTCTCGGCCGCCGCCGTGGTCCTGCTGGTCCGCGTCTGGCGCCCGGTCACCCCGGCCGACCTGGGTCGCGAGCCGGCGGCCGTGCCCGCCGCCAGGGGGCCCGTCGAGGCCGAGCTGGCCGGTCCCGGCACGGTCCGCGCCGCCGCGGCCAGCCGCTCCGGTACGACCACCGCCGCGCCCGCCCTGGACGGACCGGGTGGCGAGACCCCGCCGGGTGACCCCCGCATCGACGAGACCGCTCGCGCCGGCCGGCACCGCACCGGCGGCGACGACCTGGAGCCACGGCCCGCCGACCAGGCTCGCGCCGCCACGGCGGACGGCCGCCGGATCGCCGACACCCCGGCCGAGGTGGCCCGCGCCTACGCCCCCTACCTGATCATCATTGCGATCTTCTCCGTCGCCAACCTCGGGCCGGTCAAGGCGGCCCTGGCGAAGGAGCCGTGGACCGTGAAGTTCGACTGGCCCGGACTGGACATCCTGGGCGGCAACGGCAAGCCGCTGTCGTCGGCCACGTTCACCCTCAACTGGCTGCCCGCCGCCGGCACGCTGATGATCCTCGCCGGCATCCTCACCGCCCTGGTGCTGCGGGTCTCCGCCGGCCGGGCACTGCGGGCGTACGGCCGCACCTACGCCGAACTGCGGTACGCGATCCTCACGGTGATGGCGGTGCTCGCCCTGGCGTACGTGATGAACCAGTCGGGGCAGACCAACACCCTCGGCGCGTTCCTCGCCGCGGCCGGCGGGGCGTTCGTCTTCCTCTCGGCGATCCTCGGCTGGATCGGGGTCGCGGTGACCGGCTCGGACACCTCGGCCAACGCGCTGTTCGGCGCGTTGCAGGTGCAGACCGCGGCGCGCGCCGGGCTGGACCCGGTGCTGCTGGCGGCGGCCAACTCCTCCGGCGGCGTGCTCGGCAAGATGATCAGCCCGCAGAACCTGGCGATCGCCGCCGCCGCGGTCGGGATGGCCGGCCGGGAGGGGGAGATCTTCCGCAAGGTGTTCGGCTGGAGCCTGCTCCTGCTGCTGCTCATGTGCGTGCTGGTCGCGTTGCAGGGCTCGCCGGTGCTCGACTGGATGGTGCCCTGACCACGCCGCGCGGCGGTCCGGACGCCGGCGACGGAGCCCGGACCGCCATCGTGGGAAGGAGAATGCGACCGACGGGTGGCTACCGGCTGCCGTGTCGTGACTCGGTGGCAGGAAACGGTGTGGTGGTGGCGAGTCCGATGCCGACCGCGGTGAGCAGGACCAGCGCCCCGAGACCGGGTAGGCGGGCCGTCGCCGGCGCGGTGAGCGCCACGAGCAGCACCCCGAGCATGCGCCGCCGGGACGTCTTGCCGCGGGCACGCCGCCTCCCGCCGATGTTCCAGAGGGCGAAAGTCGCGATCAACAGTGGCCCGAGGCGAGCCAGCAGAAACGCGACGACGAAGACCAGCGGGCCGGACAGGCCGTGCGACCGGTCAGCGAACGCCTCGGGAAGGGTGACACCGACCACGAAGATGGACACCGCCGCCACGAGGACAACCAGCGGCATGATGCCTCGATCGAGCCGGACCAGATTCCCGAGCGATGCGTTGCCCAGCACCGCACAGCAGCAGCACCAACAGGCCCCCCTGGAACAACCCGACCGGGCGGAAGTTCGCCGACATCAGCTCGGTGACGTTGAGGAAGGCGTAGACGAAGACCAGGTCCAGGAAGAGTTCCAGGCGAGTCACACCGCCGGGGGCGAGCGCGATCACATTGGACAGTCCGGCGCGGAACCCCTCTGGTGTCACGGCACGACCGTCAGGTGCCGGTCACGTGTGATCATTGGCCGGCGGGCCGGCATCGATCTTCAGCTTGTAGATCCACACGGGGTAGTCGACGGACCGCGCCCCGGCGGCCAGTCCCGGGGTCCGGTTGAGCTGGGCGGCCGGGATCCACAGATGCCCCGAAGCGTCGATCCACATCGCGTCGCCCCAGATCAGGCGCGGATCGGCGAGAAGCGTGTCGACCTGCCGGTCGGGCGTGATGGTCAGGATCCGGCGTCGTTCCACGTCGCTGAGGTAGATCGTGCCGGCCGCGTCGATGGCCGTGCCACCGGTAGTCGGGGTGTCCAGCCACTCCTCGACCCGTTCTGCCAGGGTGTCGTCGGGCACCGACGGGTCGTCGAGCCAGCGGGTCTCGATCCGGGCGAGCGGCCCGGATGCCGGCTGGAAGTAGAGGTACCGTCCGTCGGGGGAGACCTCGAGCTGATCGGCATGGACGCGCAGTTCGCTGCCGCCCTGACCGCGCAGGACCTGCCCGTCCGCGTGCATGGTGCGGCGGTCGATCGTGCTCGGGTGACCGTCGAGAACCCGGCGCGCCTGGCCGGTCGTCAGATCGAGAACGATGAGCCCGGGTGCCCCGGCGTCGGTGATGTACGCGATCTTACCGTTGAAACGTACGTCGTCGAGGTAGCTCGTCTCCCGCAGCACCGCGCCGAGGTCGAAGATGCGCGCGACCGTGTCGGTGCCGAGGTCGATCACGATCAGCCGCGCTCCGCCGGCGACGGCGGGTAGCCCGATGCCGGGGGCGCCGGCGTCGACGATCCAGAGCCGTCCGTCGGGACCTGCCCGCAGCCCGTTGGCGCAGACGAACGCCCCAATCGGATCGTGGTCCTCGCGGGCCTGGTTCCACCCTCCATCCGGATAGGGGACGAGCCGGCCGCCGGGCATGGCCTCCGCGACCTGGAGGCCGGGACGGTCCGCGGACGGGAAGCTGACGAAGACCCGCCCGTCGTCGGTGGTCGTGACACCGGTCCAGACCCGGTCGGCGGACAGCACCGGCACGAGGCGGGGATCCTCCTGCTGGGGTAGCACCAGCACGGTCCTCCTCGCGTCCGCGGGGCCGTCGCCCCGTTCCCTCCTCGGGCGCCACTCCGGTCTTCGCTCGAGTCGTCGGCGCGTGTGGGTGGTGCGGGCTACCCACCGTCCGACGCGACAAACCCGGCCGTCAGGCGGGAAGCTGCGAACAACGGCAGCGCGCCGAGTGCCGCGAACGACGCCGTCGGACCGACCAGCATCAGCAACCCCTTGACCCCCCGCCGTCGGCAGTCGTCAGCCGGCCGGGGGCCGCGGGGACCGGTGCAGCTTCTCGTGGCCCCGCCGCGCGGCTCCAGCCCTTGGGGCGTTGAGAGCTAGCCTCCTAGGACGCCCTAGAGGTGGTGACGCCCCGCCACGGGAACGGAGACCTGTCGTCGGCCAGAAGGGACTTGGTCAGCGCTCGGGCACGGGCGCGTCGGTGTGGCCGTCGATCACCTGCCGGCCGGCCAGCGGTTGGTCGAGCCGGACGTGGATCCGCCATTCGACCGACTCGTCCCCGCCGGACCAGCCCAGCCGGGGCGCTCGCACCGAGACGCGCACGACGACCGACGTGGCGTCCTCGGCGGTCGCCACGCGGGATACCACGTACGCCGGATCCCTGTGCAGGTGGGCCACGATCACCCGGGGATCGTCGGTGCGGTCGTACGCCTCGACGGAGATTTCCTCCTCGCCCGGGCGGAGCACGTCCCGGGCCACCGGCGCCGCGCCGATCAGCAGGACCGCGTCCAGCAGGGCCGCGCCGGCACCCCGTCGCCGCCACCAGCTCATCGCATCCGCCTAGGGGAGGAGGGCGGCGCGGCGGGCGGCGACCACGACCTCCAGGCGGGTGTGCGCGCCGAGCTTGCGCATCGCCGAGCGGAGATAGCTCTTCACCGTCTCCGGTCGCAGCCCGAGCTGCTCAGCCACGTCGGCGTTGGTACAGCCCAACGCCACGCAGGCCAGCACGTCGGTCTCGCGGGGCGAGAGTGGACTCGCCGGGGCGGGCGTGGCGCCCTCGGGTCGGGTCACCGCGCCGGCGAGCCGGTCGGCCACCGCGTCGAGCCGGTCCCGCAGCTCCGGGTCGTCGATCCGGCGCAGCAGTCCGCGCAGCTCGGCGTGGGCCTGCCGGACCTCCTCCCAGTCCGGACCGGCGGCACCCGGGTCGAGGGCCGCGTCGGGGGCGCTGCCCGCGGGTCGGGGGGCGGCCGTCCGCAGGGTGGTGAGCGCGGTCCGGGCCGCGTCCCGGTCCGTCAGCCGGCGCTCCAACTCGCGGCCGGCGTGCACGGCGGCGGCCACCAGGCGGTCGCCGAGGGCGAGCCGTTGCCGGACAGCGCCGTAGAGCACCGCGCGGACCTCCCGGCGCACCACGATCGGCACGGCGACGACCGAGCGCAGTCCTTCGGCGGCGACCGGTCCGTCGTACTCGTGGCTGATCGAGCGGGCCTCCGGGTAGTCGTCGACGCGCAGCGGCAGGCCGAGCGCGAGGGCCTTGCCGCCGAGGCCGGCGCCCGCGTTGATGGCCAGGCCCCGCAGCGCGGCGGTGCTGGTGCCGGCCAGCTCGGTGATGGTCATCCGGGGCGGCCCGCCGGGCTGGACCATGCCGCCGAAGGCCACCGGCAGGCCGGTGCCGCGCAGCAGGGTCAGCAGGGCGCGGCGGATCTGGTCGCGGTCGTCGCGCGGATACAGCGGCTCCAGCGTCCTCACCTCCCCGGGGTAGGGCGTCTTGGGGCCACCCCCGTCCGGGGGTGGTGAGACCTGCGTCACCCGATCGAGGATCAGGGTACTGCGCGCGACACCGTCCCCCCACCGCCGCGCGCCCGGTGACAGGAAGGACACCCCCATGGCCACCGCCGGCACCGACGCCTTCCGCGAGGCGCGCGACTTCCTGCTCGCGCACCGCGAGGACCACGACACCGCGTACGAGAAGTTCCGCTGGCCCCGACTGGACGAGTTCAACTGGGCGTTGGACTGGTTCGACGTGCTCGCCGAGGGCAACGACACCACGGCGCTCTGGATCGTCGAGGCGGACGGGGGAGAGGGGCGCTGGTCGTACGCGGAGCTGTCCGCCCGCTCCAACCGGGTGGCGAACTGGCTGCGGGCGCAGGGCGTACGGGCGGGCGACCGGCTGATCCTGATGCTCGGCAACCAGTTGGAGCTGTGGGAGACGATCCTCGCGGCGATCAAGCTGCGCGCCGTGATCATCCCGGCGACGCCGCTGCTCGGCCCGGCGGACCTGGCCGACCGCCTCGAACGGGGCGCCGCCCGGCACGTGGTGGTCGGCGCGGAGCACACCGGCAAGTTCGCCGAGGTGCCCGGCGACTACACCCGGGTCGCGGTCGGCGACCCCGTCGACGGCTGGCACGCCTACGCCGACGCGTACGACGAGTCCGAGACGTTCACGCCCGACGGGGTGACCCGGGCCGACGACGCGCTGCTGCTCTACTTCACCTCCGGCACCACCGCCCGGCCCAAGCTGGTCGAGCACACCCACTCGTCGTACCCGGTGGGGCACCTGTCCACCATGTACTGGATCGGGCTGCGCCCCGGCGACGTGCACCTGAACATCTCGTCGCCGGGCTGGGCGAAGCACGCCTGGAGCAACGTCTTCGCACCGTGGAACGCCGGCGCGACCGTCTTCGTCTACAACTACTCCCGCTTCGACCCGGCGGGGCTGATGGCGGCGATGGACCGGTGCGGGGTGACCAGTTTCTGCGCCCCGCCGACGGTGTGGCGGATGCTGATCCAGGCCGACCTGACCCAGCTGCGCACCCCGCCGCGGAGCGTGGTGGGCGCGGGGGAGCCGTTGAACCCGGAGGTGATCGAGCAGGTCGAGGCGGCCTGGGGGGTGACCGTCCGGGACGGCTACGGGCAGACCGAGACCACCGCGCAGATCGGCAACCCGCCCGGTACGCCGGTGAAGCCCGGTTCGATGGGGCGTCCGCTGCCCGGGTACGCGGTGACCCTGGTCGACCCGGTGACCGGCGAGACGGGCGACGACGGCGAGGTCTGCCTGGACCTGGCGCACCGGCCCGCCGCGCTGATGGTCGGCTACCACGGCGACGACGAGCTGACCGGCACCGCGATGCGGAACGGCTACTACCACACCGGGGACATCGCCTCCCGGGACGCGGAGGGCTACCTCACCTACGTGGGGCGCACCGATGACGTGTTCAAGGCGTCGGACTACCGGATCTCGCCGTTCGAGCTGGAGAGCGTGCTGCTGGAGCACGAGGCGGTGGCCGAGGCGGCGGTGGTGCCGTCACCGGACCCGGTGCGGCTGGCCGTGCCGAAGGCGTACGTGGTCCTCGCGCCCGGGTGGGAGGCGGGGGAGGAGACGGCGGCGGCGATCTTCGCGCACTCGCGGACGCGGCTGGCGCCGTACCTGCGGGTGCGGCGGCTGGAGTTCGCCGAGCTGCCGAAGACCATCTCCGGCAAGATCCGGCGGACCGAGCTGCGCGCCGCCGAGCGGGACAAGCACGCCGACGCGCAGGCGCGTCCGGCCGGCGAGTACCGCGAGGAGGACTTCCGGTGAGCCAGCCCTCGTACGCCAGCGGGACCTCCGACGCCCCGCTGCTCGGCGACACCATCGGCGCGAACCTGGCCCGCGCGGTCGAGGCGTACCCGGACCGGGAGGCGCTGGTGGACTGCCCGAGCGGCCGGCGGTGGACGTACGCCGAATTCGGCCGCGCGGTGGACGAGCTGGCCCGCGGCCTGCTCGCGGCGGGGGTCGGCAAGGGTGACCGGGTCGGCATCTGGGCGCCGAACTGCCCGGAGTGGGTGCTGGTCCAGTACGCGACCGCGGCGGTCGGCGCGATCATGGTGAACATCAACCCGGCCTACCGGCGGCACGAGCTGGAGTACGTGCTGAACCAGTCCGGGGTGAGCGTGCTGGTCTCCTGGCCGAGCTATCGGAGCAGCGACTACCGGGGCATGGTCGAGCAGGTCCGGCACGCCTGTCCAGGTCTGCGGCGGGTCGTCTACATCGGGGAGTCGAGCTGGGACGAGCTGGTCGGCGGCGCGGTCGCGGTGCCGGCGGAGCGGCTGATCGAGCGGGCGGGGCGGCTGTCCTGCGACGACCCGATCAACATCCAGTACACCTCGGGCACCACCGGGTTCCCGAAGGGCGCGACGCTGTCGCACCACAACATCCTCAACAACGGCTACTTCGTCGGCGAGCTGGTCCGCTACACCGAACAGGACCGGGTCTGCCTGCCGGTGCCGTTCTACCACTGCTTCGGCATGGTGATGGGCAACCTGGGCGCGACCAGTCACGGCGCCTCCATCGTCATCCCGGCGCCGACGTTCGACCCGGCCGCGACGCTGCGCGCGGTCGCGGCCGAGCGGGCCACCTCGCTGTACGGGGTGCCGACGATGTTCATCGCCGAACTGGGCCTGCCCGACTTCGCGGGCTACGACCTGTCCAGCCTGCGGACCGGGATCATGGCCGGTTCGCCCTGCCCGGTGGAGGTGATGAAGCGGGTCATCGCCGAGATGAACATGGCCGAGGTGTCGATCTGCTACGGGATGACCGAGACCTCCCCGGTCTCCACGCAGACCCGGCACGACGACGACCTGGACCGGCGGACCGCCACCGTCGGCCGGGTGCTGCCGCATGTGGAGGTGAAGGTGGTCGACCCGGCCACCGGGGTGACCGTGCCCCGCGGCGAGCCGGGGGAGCTGTGCACCCGCGGGTACTCGGTGATGCTCGGCTACTGGCAGGAGCCGGAGAAGACCGCCGAGGCGATCGACCCGGCGCGCTGGATGCACACCGGTGACCTGGCGGTGATGCGCGAGGACGGCTACCTGACCATCGTCGGCCGGATCAAGGACATGATCATCCGAGGTGGGGAGAACGTCTACCCGCGCGAGATCGAGGAGTTCCTCTACCGGCATCCGAAGATCTCCGACGTGCAGGTGGTCGGCGTCCCCGACGAGCGTTACGGCGAGGAGATCCTGGCCTGTGTGATCCTGCGCGACGGGCACGACACGCTGACCGTCGAGGAGGTGGCCGAGTTCTGCCGGGACCGGCTGGCCCACTACAAGATCCCCCGGTACGTCCGGGTGCTGGACGCCTTCCCCATGACGGTCAGTGGCAAGGTCCGCAAGGTGGAGCTGCGCCGCGCCGGCCTCGGCGAGGGCTGAGCCTCTCGCGGCCGTTGGCCCTCGGTCTCGGGGCACCAGGGTTCTGCCTCCACCGCTTTGCTCTGCTGCAGCCCACGCAACAGAGGCAGGTTCCGACTGTTGCCTCCGCTGCAGCAGAGCAAAGCGGGTCACGGAGACGTTCCCGCCCGCCTGTCCGACGACTTCGATCTCGTACCCGAGCTGGCCGACGACGGGATGGAGGAGTGGCTCAGGCCCGCCAGAACTGGCGGGGCGCGTACCCCTCGCGGCGCAGCCAGTGCTCGGTGTAGACGATCCGCTGCGCGGCGACCACCACCAACGGGCCGGTCGGCGGCTCGTCCAGCGGCCGGGACCGCTCCACGTGGTCGGACTGCCAGCGGAACGCCGGCCAGTGGTGGTCGAAGTCCGGATCGCCCTCGGAAAGCACCCGGGCCCGTCCGAAGACCTGTGCGCCCCGGCTGCTGGCCTGCCCGACCAGCGGCGCGAAGACGCCGATGGAGACCCGCGGGTCGGCGGCGATGTTCCGCATCTTCGGGGAGCTGCCGACCGCGGTGAACATGAGCGTGAAATCGAGGTGGTGGTAGCGCACCGGGGTGGCCAGCGGCCCGTCCGGGCCGGTGGTGGCCAGCACGCACATGTTCTGCGAGGAGAGCAGGTTGAGAATGCGCTCTTCCAGCCGGTCCCGGTCGAGTCGGGCGGTGGGGGAGGGGCCGGCGAGCCAGGGATTGGTGACGGGCATGAGTGATCATGACATGCGCCCGTCCCGGCCCGGGCCCACGTGACCGGCTGCCAGGGCTAGGCTGCGCGGGATGGGATCTCTGCTCGCCGTGACGGGGACGACGGGGGAACGGCTCGACGGGCGCTTCGCCCGGCTCTGGGCGGCCAGCACCATGTCGGCGCTGGGCAGCGGAATGGCCACGGTGGCGGCGCCGCTGTTCGTCGCCTCGAAGACCGACGACCCGCTGACCGTGTCGGCGGCCTCGGCGGTGGCGTGGCTGCCGTGGCTGCTGTTCGCGTTGCCTGGCGGCGTCCTCGTCGACCGGGTCGACCGGCGCCGGCTGATGGTCGTCATCGACTGGGTACGCGTCGCCGCCCTGGCGGTGCTGACCGCCGCGATCGTCACCGGCCGGGCCGGGGTGGCCCTGCTCTACGCGGTGCTCTTCGTGGTCAACGCCGGCGAGGTGGTGTTCCGCAGCGCCGCCCAGGCGATGCTCCCGGCCGTGGTGTCCCGGTCGTTGCTGGAGCGCGCCAACGGCTGGCTGGGCGGCGGCACCACCCTGACGCAGGGCATGATCGCCGGTCCGCTCGGCGGGTTCCTGTTCGTGCTGGCGGCGAGCATCCCGTTCGGCGTCAACGCCGCCACGTACGCGCTCAGCGCGGTGCTCATCGGCCTGGTCGGCGGGTCGTACCGGGGCGCGCCTCCGACGGGTGGCCGCCGCTCGGTCCGGGCGGAGGTGGTGGAGGGTTTCCGCTGGCTGCTGTCGCAGCGGCTGCTGCGCACCATGACCTTCCTGATCGGGCTGCTCAACGTCACCCTCACCGCCGCCATCGCGGTGCTGGTGCTGATCGCCACGCAGCGGCTGGGCCTCGGCTCGGTCGGCTACGGCGTGCTCTTCACCTGCATGGCGGTCGGTGGGCTGCTCGGTTCGGTGGTCGGCGACCGGCTGGTCGCCCGGATCACCGCCACCTGGACCATCCGGGTCGGCCTGCTGATCGAGGCCGGCCTGCACCTGGCCCTGGCGGCGTCCCGCAGCGCGGTGGTGATCGCGGTCGCGCTGTTCGCGTTCGGGGTGCACGGCGCGCTGTGGAACATGGTGTCGAACTCGCTGCGCCAGCGGTTGACCCCGGCCGCGCTGCAGGGCCGGGTGGGCAGCACCACCCTGTTCATCGCCGCCGGCGGCAACTGCCTGGGCGCGCTGCTCGGCGGGGTGGTCGCCACCCGGTTCGGCCTGACCGCGCCGTACTGGGTGGGGTTCGTGGTCGCCGTCGCGGTGACCGCGGTGACGTGGCGGGTCTTCGACCGGTCGACGGTCACCGCCGCGTACGCCGACCCGGCGCCCGCGCCGGACGACCGCCCGGCGACCGTCGCCTAGGGCGGACCGGAGGAGGGCGCGGTCAGGCGAGCGGTGGGACGGGCAGCACCACACCCTCGGCGGCGGAGCGGTGCGCCAGTTCGATCAGCGTGACGGTGCCGACCGCGTCGCGCGGGTCGACCGGCATCGGCGCGCCGTCGCGCAGCGCCGCCGCGACCTGGGCGTAGAAGTCCTGGTAGCGGCCGGGCTCGGTGGGCACCGCGTGCAGGTCACCGTCGACGCCGAGCCGGCCGTACTGCTCGGGCGGGACCTCGCCCCAGCCCGGCGCGTCCGGTCGGCCCCCGTCGCGCAGCGCCGCCTCCTGCACGTCCAGCCCGTACGTGGTGTAGCCGGCGCGGTCGCCGAGGACCCGCATCCGCGGGCCGAGCTGCGGGGTGACCGCGCTCATCCACAGGTGCGAGCGGACGCCGCCGGCGTGGGTCAGCGCCACGAACGCGTCGTCGTCGACCTCGGCGCCGGGCCGCCGCCGGTCCACCTCCGCGTAGACGTGCTGCACCGGGCCGAAGAGCTGCACGGCCTGGTCGACCAGGTGGGCGCCGAGGTCGAACAGGGCGCCGCCGGCCTCCCCGGGCGCGGCGCTCTCCCGCCAGCCCGGCTTGATCGCCGGCCGCCAGCGTTCGAACCGCGACTCGAAGCGGGTCACCCGCCCCAGCTCGCCCTTCTCGACGAGGCTGCGGACGGTCAGGAAGTCCCCGTCCCAACGGCGGTTCTGGAACACGGTCAGCGGCACCCCGCGGCGGGCCGCCTCGTCGACCAGCGCGCGGCTCTCCTCGGCGCTCGGCGCGAGCGGCTTGTCCACCACGACCGGCAGCCCGGCCGCCAGCGCCGCGCGGGCCATCGGGGCGTGCTGCCGGTTCGGTGTCGCCACCACGACCAGGTCGAGCTGGTCCGGGCCGCGCCACAACTGGTCGGCGTCGTCGACGAGCCGGGCGTCGGGATGCTCCTGGCGGGCCTGCTCCCGGCGCTGCGGGTTGGCCGTGACGATGGCGTCCAGCCGCAGCCCGGGGGTCGCGGCGATCAGCGGGGCGTGGAAGACCCGCCCGGCGATCCCGTACCCCAGCAACCCCACCCGCAGCGGCGCCTGCGCCATGCCGTCCCCCCGTTCCTCGATGACCCCCCGAATCTACGCGCAGCCCCAGCCGCCGGGCGGCGGGTCCCCCGGCGGGCGGCGGCCGGACGTGTGGCAGCGTGGCGGGGTGGACGCAACCCCGGTCGACGTCGACCTCGCGCTGGTGGGCGGCGGCGGCGCGGCCTCGCTGGTGCTGGCCGCCCTGGACCGGCGCGGGCTGTCCGGGCTGCGGGTGGCCGTGGTCGACCCGGTGCACAAGCGGGGTCAGGACCGCACGTGGGCGTTCTGGGACACCCCCGGCAATGACCTCGACCCGCTGCTCAGCGCGAGCTGGTCGCGGGTCGACGTGGTCACGTCGGCCGGCCGTCGCGTCCTGGAGCTGGCCCCGCTGCGGTACGCCATGCTCCGCTCCGCCCCGGTCTACGACCGGGCTGCCGAGGCCGAACGCCGCCTCGGCGCGATCCGGATCGGCGCGGCGGCCGGCGCCCTCGACGACGACGGTCACCGGGTCACGGTCCGCGACCCCGACGGCCGGGCGCTGGTCCGGGCCGCCTGGGTGCTCGACTCGCGCCCCCGCCCGCCTCGGCGGCCCGGGCGGACGAACTGGTTGCAGCACTTCCGTGGCTGGTGGCTGGCGGCCGACACGCCGACGTTCGACCCCGACCGGGCGGTGCTGATGGACTTCCGCACCCCGCAGCCCGCCCGGGGGGTCTCGTTCGGCTACGTGCTGCCGGTCAGCGACCGGTACGCCCTGGTCGAGTACACCGAGTTCGCACCCGCCCCGCTCACCGACTCCGGGTACGACGCCGCGCTGCGCGGCTACCTCGACCGGCTCGGCCTCGACCCGGCGGCGCTGCGGGTCCGGGAGGTGGAGAACGGGGTGATCCCGATGACCGACGGCCCGTTCGTCGCCCGCCCGTCGCCCCGGGTGGTCCGCCTCGGCACCGCCGGGGGCGCCACCCGCCCCTCCACCGGGTTCACCTTCTCCGCCATGCGCCGCCAGGCCGAGCAGGTGGCCGCGGCGCTCGCGGCGGGTCGGCCGCCGGTGCCGCGGGCCGCGTACCCCCGGCGGCACCTGTGGATGGACGCGGTGGCGCTGCGCGCCCTGGACCGGGGGCACGTCGGCGGGGTGGAGTTCTTCGACCGGCACTTCGACCGCAATCCGGCCGAGCGGGTGCTGCGCTTCCTCGACGGGGTCACCTCCCCGGCGGAGGATCTGGCGGTGATGCGGTCCAGCCCGCTGCTGCCGATGACCGGCGCGGTGCTCGGCGACGCCGTCGGCCGGCTCCGCGCCCGGATCCGCCGCCCCTCATGAGGTCATGTCCAGCAGCAACAGCGGAGCGGTGCTGGACTCGCGGCTGCCGTAGCTGCTCGCTGAGGCGCCGGTTGAGGTCAGACCGACGGTGAACGTGCCGTTCCCACTGACCAGGGGCGTGACATCGAGGGTGACCCAGGTGCCGGTTGTGGTCCGACCGGTGGCGGCGATCGAGGTGTTGTCGATCAGGGGGGCGTTGTTCCAGCTCGTCAACGCCTCCGACCACGTCGAGTCCGCGACCGGGCGGACGACGAACCCGGTGGACGAGCCGGCCGCGACCCAGAGCTTCAGGCGCGCTCGCAGCACGACGCCGGTCTGCCCGGACACCGTGAACTTCAGAAGCGCGTTCGTGACCGGATCTCCGTCGACCCGCAGGACCGTGGTGCTCCCATATCTGCTCGTGGGACTGGACTCCTTGACGTAGGTGTCCGCCACCGCCAGGACCGGCGTGGCGGCTGGCGTGGTGACCAGGGCCGGCGCGCTCCGGGCTGAGGAGTTTCCGGCCGCGTCGGAGGCGGCGACCAGGTACGTGTAGGAAGTCTCCGACAGGGCCGTGGTGTCGGTGAAGGTCACGCCCGTCGCGGTGCCGAGGGCCGTGCCGTTTCGGTACACCGTGTAGGCGGCCACGCCGACGTCGTCCGTCGCGGGCGCCCACGACAGCTCGACCCGGTTGGGTCCGGTGACCGAAGCCCGCAGGTTGGTGGGCACCGTCGGTGGGCTGGAGTCGGCGGCGGTGACCGTCACCTGGTTACTCGGGCCGGAGACGTTCCCCGCGGAGTCGGCAGCCGTAACCAGGTACGTGTGTGACGTGCCGGTGGTGCCGACCGTGTAGTCGGTGAACGTCTGGTCCGGCCAGATCCCCGCCAGGAGGCTTCCGTCGCGGAACACCCGGTACTGCGCGACCCCGACGTTGTCGGTCGACGCGTCCCAGGCGAGGCTGACCGCGCCGGGCTCCACGCCGGTGACCCTCAGGTCGGCCGGGGCCGACGGTGCCACCGTGTCGCGCACCGCGGTGACCACGTTGGATTCGGCGCCGGCGTTTGCCGCCGCGTCGAACGCTCGCACGCTCCAGGTGTGTGACTCGTTCGCCGGCACGGCGCTGTCGCCGTATGTCGTTGCCGTCACGGTCGCCACCACCACGCCGTCGCGGAGCACCGTGTATCCCGTGACACCGACGTTGTCCGTCGCCGGTGACCAGGTGAGGGTGACCGCATCCGGGGCGGCTGCGGCGGCGAGCCCGCCCGGAGCGGTGGGGGGCGTGGTGTCCGGGCCGAGGGTCGTCACGGCCACCGGTGGGGTGCGGGTGGAGCGGTTTCCGGCGGCGTCGACGGCATCGACCGTGTATGCGTACCGGGTCGCGCCCGCGACGGACGTGTCCGTCCACGAGGTCGCGGTCGCGGGCAGGTCGGCCGCCGCGGTGCCGTCGCGGAATACCCGGTAGCCGGTCACGCCGTAGTTGTCGGTCGCACCGGTCCAGGCAAGGCTCACGGACGGGGTCGGGTTCACGGTGGCGGTCAGGTCGGCGGGCGGGGTCGGGGCCAGCCCGTCGGCGCCCTTGCAGGAAACGGTCGACGAGTCGACGAGCGTCGTGCCCGTGGCGCCGGCCGCGTGGTACCGCACATCAGCCCGGTTGCCGAAGAGTTCCATGCGCACCGCGCCGTAGCTCTTGTTCGTCTTGACCACCCGGGCATCCGAGCTGGCGAAGCCCTGACTCGAATGGCCGCCGCCGCCCACCACGAGCTCGACTATGCCGTCGCCGGCGAGCGCGCCGCCCGCACCCATGGGCGCCCAGCGCTGGTAGTTGTGGTCGTGTCCGGTGACGAGCAGGGTGACCTGGTGGGAGGCCATGAGGTCCCACATGGCCTGCATCCGCGGCGCGGGGTCCTCAGACCCCACGCTGAACAGGGGGTGGTGCCAGAACACGGCTGTGCACGGGCTGCGGTTGGCGGCGAGGTCGTCAGCGAGCCATTCGTACTGCGGGGTGCCCGGCGCGACCTTGTTGTAGTTGCTGGTCGAGTCGACGGCGATGAAATGCCAGCCGTTGGCGTCGTAGCTGTAGTAGTGCGGAATGTTGTCCCAGAAATGGAAATAGCCCTCAGCCACGGAACCGTTGTATTCGTGGTTCCCGATGACGGGAGTAGTGACGCCGCGCAGCCGACCGTAGAATGCGGTAGGGCCGCCGTACCAGTTCTTGAACTCCGTCAGGGTGCCCTCTTCGTAAACGTCGCCGAGGTAGAGGAACAGGTCCGGGTCCCACCCGACGAGTGCGTTGGTGACGTTGACCGCGCTGGTCTCGCCGCCGGCACCGTCACCCACGGCGGCCACCACGAAGGGTTCCTGCGGACCGCGAGCGTGGATGGGCGGCACCGCCCATTGCCGGGTGTTCGGCGGGGTGGTCGCGTTGCCGTTGGCGAAGGTGGCGGTGATGACCGCTGCCGGGGTGACGTACCCGTCGCGCATTTTCGCCGAGACGCCGATCGCGTATTCGCCGTCGGCGAAGTCGGCGGTGGAGAGGGTGAACTGGTGCGGCGACTGGAAGTCCGTGAGCAGATGCTCGCCGTCCAGGGTCCACTCAGTCTTGGCGACGCCGGGGCTCGTGCCGACCGTCACGTTGACGGTCGCCACTACGAGGGCGTCGCCCACAATCGGGCTGCCACTCGATGGCTGGGTGAGGCAGACCAGCACCGTGTAGGTCCCCGCGTTCGACGACTGGCAGGTGGGAGAGGCGCTCTCCGCGCGACCGCTCATGGCCAGCGTCGTCCCGGCGATGCATACCGCGACGACGGTGGACGCGGCCGTGCGGCGGGTCTTGTTGCCTAGCTTCATCGGGTCTCCTTTTGACCGTTGCGGCTCACCTCCCCAGGAGCGGATCGTCATCAGAGGTCGGCGAAGAGGTCCTCCGTCCCGGTGCCGGTGGGTCGGTCGCGACGGGTACCGGCCGGTGTGGAGCGACGTCGGTGGAAGGCCACGCCGAGCGGTAACAGCACCACCGCCGCACCGGCGACCAGGAGTGCGCCCCAGGCGCTCAGCCCCCAGTGGGCGCCGTCGCCCGGCTCGCTGCTGTCCACCGGCACGTCCACGTCGACGCCCACTCCGAGCAGGTCGGCCAGCACGTTGATGTCGTCCGCGCCGAAGCGTTCGCTCGGCTCGATGTGGGTGTTCTCGCTGAACTCGTTCCAGCTGATCACCCCGATCGCGTCGGGTTGGGAGAGGCGCGCCGCGGCGAAGGAGGCCCGCAGGGTGTCGCCCTTGCGGCGCGGGACCTCGCGCTTGCCGCCGACCAGGCGGGCGTCGAAGCCGGGCGTCACCGGGGCGATCCACAATCCGCCTCGCCGGTGCACGGCCTGGGACATCTGCGCCAGCTTTCGCCCGGTGATACCGGTCACCGGGTCCACCGAGGACCAGTAGTAGGCCTGGCCGTCGAGCGCGGCCTGACTCGATTCGACATCCTCGAGGCTCTTGGCATTGCCGAGGACCAGCAGCTTCCCGCGTAGGCCGCCGACCGTTTCCTTGATCTGCGCGGCGGTGAAGCGGTCGCTGCCGGTCCAGACCACCACCGGCCGGCCGAAGATGTCGAAGACGGGGTCGGTGCCGTAGCGGGTGGCGAAGAACGACAGGTCCGTGCGGACGGTGTCGAAGGCCAGCGGGGTACGGGAGAAGTCGAGCCCCTGATACACGATGCCCAGGCGGAACTTCTCCTCCCGGGCCACCTCGACCAGCTTGGCCAGGCGCTCGTCGAGTTGCGGCGTGTGTTTCCACGACACCAGGAACCCGTTGATGCCGGCGGTCTTCGCCATCCGCACGTGCCGCCGCATGATCTCGGTGTCGTCGCTGGAGTAACGCCCGAGCAGCGGGTAATCGATCTTCGCCCGATTCCAGGAGGTCGGGTTGAACCAGATGTAGTAGTAGGCGAGGACCGGGACGGGAGCCACCGACGGGTGGGGGGTGTCGCGCCGGTGGCCCACCTCGGCGTGCGCCGTCCCCGACGGCAGCAGGGTGACCGCGAGCGCGGCGAGCAGCAGCACCAGGGTGACTGCGCCCTGGGCCGGCGCCGGCCGCCGGTCGCCCGCGGCCTGGACGTCCGGTTGGCGTGCGGCCGCGGGCCTCGTCCGCAACCGTCTGCGGTGCTGCGGTCGGGCACGCCGTGCCCGGGTTCGGACCATCAGGGCGCTGCCGGCGCGGCGCAGCCGGTCGAGCAGATGCGGCCGGCCGAGCAGCACCAGGCCCACCGCGACGACCAGCACCGCCACCATCACCAGGGTCAGGTCGGCGGCGCTGATCACGGTGAGCGTCACCTGCTGGTCCTTGCTGATGCTGACCGGGCGTCCGAACGACACGCCGCCGCCGAAGACGGTGATCGTGTACGTGCCGCGCGGCAGGTCGGGCACCAGGGCCGTGCCGTCCCGGCCGAACGGCAACCGCTGGATGCCGCCGTCGGCGCGGGTGAGCTCGATGCCGTCGCCGGCCTGCTGGGTGAAGAACATGTCGGTCGCCGTGAACGAGACTCGGAAGAAGAGCAACTGCACCACCCACGCCTGCTGCTCCCACGGCACGAACCGCTGCCCCGCACGGTTGACCACCGAGGTGCCGTCGACCATCGCGCTGTCGACCACGTAGTACAGCTGCTTGGACGTCAGGCCCTGTGGGCCCTGCTGGGTGCGGCTCTCCGAGACCCAGCGTGGCCGGGCCAGCTCGGCGCCGCTCAGGTCGTGGATCTCACCGGTGTTGCTGCGCAGCCGCATGGCGGTGACCCGGTCCGCGGGCACGGTGTTGCCGAAGCGGTCGATGAAGGTCCAGGAGACCAGGCGAGCGGTACGCACACCGAGCTCCACGACCTTGCCGCGCACGCCGGCGTCGACGTCGCCGCGAAAGCGGTCGAAGACGACCTTGCGATCCCGGCTGATCCGGGTCTCCGGAACCACGACGCGCTTGTCCAGATCGACGAAGTTGCGGACGTGGACCCGGATGCCGCCCTTGGCGTCGGACGTGGCGACCTGCCCGTCCACCTTCACCACCACGCCGGGCAGCGGGGGTACCGTCTGCAGCTGCAGCGTCCCCGGCTGCGCCGAGGCCGGCCGCGCAGCTGCGGCGGTGGGCAGCACGAGCACCGTCAGCACGGCCGCGGCCAGCGAGAGGACGACCGCCCGCGCGATCCGCCGGGTCACGTCCATCGCCGCCGCCTGAGCGCCGCGGCGCCGACCAGCGCCGCTACGAGGCTGCCCGTGACGGCGTACGAGGCGTACACGGGCACCGGGTCAGGTCGGGTGACGGCCGGGGGTGTGCGTTCGGTGCTGAGGAACGCCGCCGGCCGTGGCGGTCGATCGAAGTCGAAGGCGTCGAGAAACGTCTTCGCCTTGCGATCCCGTTCGGCCAGAGGTTTCAGCCGCCAGTTGACCTCGATGAACTTGAGCACGGAGGTGAAGTCCAGGGTGGTGGACTCGACGTGGCCGCGTCTCGCGTACGGGCTCACCAGCAGGGCGGGCACCCGGAAGCCGTATCCGTAGGCGTCGACCTGGGGAGGTGCGACGTGGTCGTACCAACCGCCCCAGTCGTCGTACGACCACAGGAAGGCCGAGGAGTTCCAGTTCGGTGAGCGCATCAGTTGGGTCAGCAGCGTCCGGACGAGGTTCTGACCGGCCCGGATGCTGCCGGGCGGATGCTCGCTGTCGCCGGCCGGGGCGATGAAGGAGACCGCGGGCAGCTGGCCCTTGGCGGCGTCGTCGTAGTACTCGTTCAGGTCCACGATCTTGCCGAACAGCCGTGGATCGTCGACGTAGCGTGCGTAGCCGAGCAGCGGCACCCAGATCACCTGCGCCCCGCGGTCGATGTCCTCTTCGCTGGCGCGGGACCGGAACGTGATCGTGGGGTCGTAGTTCTCCACGTAGAACTTCCAACTGATCCCGGCGGCCTCCAACCGGTCGAAGATGGTCGGGATGTCGCCCCAGCCCTCCTCGGGGATGGACTCCGAGGCTCCGGTGGCGCCGGGGCCGCCGGTCACCCGGAACATGTGGTTGCGGATGCTGCCCGAATTCGACGAGCTGAAGAAGCGGTCGAAGAGCACGTACTCGTCAGCGATGTTCCAGTAGTACGGCAGGTCGCGGTCGTCGTAATGGGCCATCGCGAGCGTGCCTTCCTTGCCCTGCGTGCTCACTCCCTCGACGAAACCGTCCATCCGGCCCTTGTTGTACTGCACCCGGAAGGCCTCCGCGGTGTGGTCGAGGTCGAGGCTGCCCAACTCGCCCAGGTGGAACGGCTTGACGCAGGGCTCGGCCTGACCCCGGCGCACCGGCATGCAGGTGCCCGGGGGGATCCCGTCGACCCCGGGCCGGGTACCGAAGTAGTTGTCGAAGGTGTGGTTCTCCTGCATCAGGAAGACGAAGTGGTCGATCGGTGTGGTGGGGCTCGGTGGGGGTGCCGGCCGCGGCGCGGCGTGCGCGGCAGTGGCCGGGTCCGCGAGCGCCAGCAGGCAGGTGATCAGCAGCACGCGGGTCAACAGGCGACCGGCGCGACGGCCGTGCGGGCGAGTGGGGTCGGTCATGGACGCACCTCGTAGATGATGACCACCGGAACCGGAACCCGAGCCCCCGTGGAGTCGGTCCCGTCGACGTACTCGGTGTGCACGACGCGCCCGTGGTAGCGGCGGATCAGGACCATCAACCGCTCGGAGAAGAACGCCGAGCGTCCGGCGGAGAACGAATCCCAGACGACGTACTGCAGGTCGTTGTGGCGTAGCCACCAGTCGGGGTTGGGCAGCGGCGCGTACGACGGGTTGCGCCGCAGCGGGTTCGGGCTGACCGACAGTCCGTAGCTGCGGCGGTGGCCGTAGTACTGGATGATGTTGGCCATTGACGGGCCGAGGGTGAGTACCACCGAACCGTCCGGCGTGTTGGCTGCCAGCCACCGGCCGGCCTCCCGGCCCCCCGGCACCCCGCCGGACCCGGCGAGGAACGTCGCGTTGTTCGCCCGGTTGACGGCGTTCCAACTGGGGCCGAGCAAGCTCAGGGTGACCACCGCGATCACGGCGGCCCGCACCGTCCGTATCGCCGTCGACGGCCGGGCGCCCGGCGACCGGACGGCCCGGCGGAGCAGGCGGCCCATCCGCTCGGGTACCGGTAGCGCGGTCAGCGCCCGGGCGGCGAGCACCGCGACGGGCGCCGCGGCGGGAAGCAGGTACTGGAAACCCTTGACGGGCCACAGCTGGAAGAACACCACCGGGGCGGCGATCCAGGACACCAGCAGCGTCTCCCGCCAGGAGCGCCGCCTGCGCAGCCACCACAGGCCGCCGACGGCCGCGGCCACCACCAGCAGGCCCATCGCCGCCGGCACGGTCTCGACGTAGAACCCCATCGAGTGGTTGGGCCGCCGGAACAGCTGCCACACCAGATAGCTGCGACCGGCTTCGGTGCGTCCGGCCAGCGCCTGCGAGACCGGGTGCGTCGCGAAGGCCAGCACCATCGGAGCGAGGGCCAGCACCGACAAGCGCACCGGCCGACGCACCATCGGCGTCAGCGCCAGGAACGCGTAGACGCCGCCGGCCAGGACGACGCTCGTTTCCTTCGTCAGCATCGTCACGCCCAGCATCGCACCGGCCGCGACGTACCACAGCACCTGCTGGGCTTGAACGAACCGCACCAGGCAGTACAGGGTGAGCGTCGCGAACAGGACCATCGGTCCGTCGAGGAGGACCTGCCGCGTGACGACCACGTGGTACGGCATGACGGCGATGAGCAGCGCCGCCACCAGCCCGACGCGCCGGCCGTAGAGCCGGGCACCCAAGAGGTGGACGGCCAGTACGGTGGCCACACCGAGCACCGCCACCACCACCCGCCCGGCCACGTCGACCTCGCCGGTGCGGAAGAACGGCGACAGGAGGGTCTGGAAGAGCATCGGATGGGCCCGGAAGACCGGAAAGAACGGCGAGTAGTTCGGGTTGCCGGCCAGCGAGGCGGCCTGCCCGGCGTAGACGGCCTCGTCGCTGTTGAAGCCGAGGGCGTCCAGTTGCCACACCCGCAGGAGCAGCGCCAGCGCCGCGATGGCGACGAGGGCGCCGGGCGCCGCCCACCGGCGCCACCAACGTTCCTGGCCGGCGCCCCCGGGGCGTGACGCCGGCTCGGGTTGGTCGACGGGGTGGAGCACGACCGTCGTCGCGCAACGGTCGTGCTTCACCTCCCCGACCGAGGATCGGGTCACGCTCACGCATGCGCTCCGCTCGGGGCCAGTGCCCCATTCCACCGTGGCCAGGTCGGAAGAATCACCTGCTGCTCGGCCGGCGGGTCCCCGCGGTCCTCCTGCAGCAGGCGCGGGATCTCGTCGGCCCAGCCGAACCGGTCCGAGGCCACCACCCGGCTGCGGACGTGGGACAGGAAGCCGGTAAGGATCTCCCGCTCCCGTTGGCGCAGTTGGACGTACCCCTGCCCGCCGACGGTGATCGCGGGCGCCAGGTAGCGGAACGGCGGGAAGCCGTACGCGTCGTCGGTGTTCTGGATCATCCGCTCCAGCGTCTCGCCCTGGCCGAGGTCACTGATCCGGGGCGTGCCGCGCTCGATGATGAACAGCTCCTCCACCCGGGTGCTGAGGCCGATGCGGCAGGGAACCAGCCGGTCGACGCTGTACTTCGGGGGCGGGACGAGCCGCTGGGTGATGGCGTTGATGCCCATGATCGGCAGGTTGAACCGACTCAGGGTCAGGGCCAGCGACCGGCCACCCTTGGAGTGCAGCCGGCTCTGGAACTGCAACCGGCGCCACTCGGCCGGGGTCAGGTCCTGGGCCTGCACCGCGCGCAGCGTGTGCGCGCTGATCGTCAGCGGCTTGGGGAAGCACATGGCGACGCCGTCGGGACTGATCAGGGTCATGTCGTCGGAGAGGAAGAGCCCGCCATGGTCGCGCAGCAGGCGCAGCACGGTGGCCGTCTTGCCCGTGTCGGTGAGGGCGGAGAGCATCACCCCGACGCCGTTCAGGCTGACGCACGCCGAGTGCAGGAGCATGTGACCCCGCGACACGAGCACGAACCGCAGCAGCGCTTCGATGATGTTGGTGTAGACCACGTGCGGTGAACGGGCGAGCAGCGGACCGACCTGAATGTCGATCGGCGAGCCGAGTTGGATCCGGAAGTTCGCGCCCAGCCGGCCCAGGTGCTCCTCGTACCGCAGGACGGACTGGTTGGCGTACTCGGTCATGGCGGCGCGGCGCCGCGGCCCCCGGCCTCCCACGTCGCTGACCCGCACCGCGATGTCGACATCCGAGTCGGCGATCCACTGGGCGCGGAAGAACTCCAGTTCGGGCAGCATGATCTGGGACCCGATGGTGACCACCCCGGCTACGTCGTACCGGTACTTGAGGTACTGGTACCGCTTGCGGGAGGGGGCGGCGGCGGCTTCGGGGGCCTCCAGGTTGACGAGCATGCGCACGGGATCGCGCCGGCCGGTGCTGCCCCCGGCATAGATGACCCGGTCGTTGACCAGGAACCGGACGAGGAACAGTGCGACCAGCGTGAGCGCGTTCGCCGTCAGAACCCCGACGCCGGCCCAGACCAGGGCCTGCAACAGCGGCAGGCGCAACAGCAACAGCAGATTGTTCAGCAGGAAGAAACGGCCCGCCCGTCCGGCCAGGGAGCCCTGTCGGTTGCGCCGGTAGATGAGGGCGTCGACGAGGACGAAGTTCCACGCCGTCGAGAGCTGGGTCGCCAGGGTGGCGCCCAGCAGGTGGTGCAGGCTGGCCGGCTCGTAGAAGAACCACAACGCGGCCGTGTTGACCACCAACCCGGACAGTCCGACCAGTCCGAAGGCGATCATCCTGCCCAGCTCCCGCAGCCGGTCCCGGCCGGCGGCCGGGCCCTCGCGCATCTGGCCGACCAGCCGCTGGCCGCGCAGCCGCCACAGGTGCCGCAGGAAGGTCAGCCCCTCCCGCACCGATGCCTTGGAACGGCCGGCGTGCCGGGGAGCCATCTCGTATGCGACTTCCGCGACCCGGGCGCCGGGGTGGCGGACGAGCAGTTCCAGCAGGACCTTGAAGCCGATCGGGTTCACCCGGTCCAGGTCGACGGCGGCCCGGCGGAACGCGAACAGGCCGCTCATCGGATCCGTGATGGTGGTCAGGCGGCGGGGGAAGAGGCTCTTCGCCAGCCGGGTCGCCCACGACGAGGTGGCCTCGCGGGCGGCGCCGCCGAGCCCTTCGTTGGAGCCCTCCCCGGCATAGCGGGTGCCGACCACCACGTCGACGTCGTGCCGCATCGCGATGCCTGCCAGACTCCCGGCCGATTCCGGCGGGTGCTGGAGGTCCGCGTCCATCACCAGGACCCACTCGCCGCGGGCGTGCCGCGCGCCGAGCACCACCGCGCCGCTCAGCCCGCCGGCGCGCTTGCCCGGCGGCCGGTGCAGCAGACGTACGGCGACCGGGGCGTCGGCCGCGTGCCGGGCCAGCACCGTCGGGGTGTCGTCCTCGCTGTCGTCCACGACGATGATCTCCGCGTGGAGCGGCGCGAGGGCCGGGCCCAGTCTGGACAGCAGCGCGGGAATGTTCTCCGCCTCGTTGCGGGTCGGCACGATGACGCTCAAGCGGATCTGCCGATCCGATGCGGGACGGTGCAGATAGTGCGGTGCGGGGTCTGACTCGCGCCCGTTCTGGCGTCGCCGGAGTTCGTCCCCCGGATTTCCGGGGGCTGCGTCGTCCGTACCAATCGAAGGTGTCTGTGCAACCTCGGTCATTCGACCCTCCATCAGTTGCTTCCGGGCAGTAACGAGCCGCCGGATATCCGGCTCAGAAATGGGCGAAAGAAGCGTGCCGTGCGGGAAATGTGCGCCGGACCGACACTCGTTCGGTCTCGGCTCGATCGGAAACGACGAAACGGCCGCGGGTTCGTCAGGACCTTACGAAAGGTGAACACGAGGTGTCCAACATTCAACGAGTCGTGAACGCGACAGCAACGCGAAGCAAACTCCAGCCGTTCGGCCACCCGGCTTACCTGCCCAGATCGCGGAGTGATCATGGCCCTGCTGCGCTGAGTAATCATCGGGCGGCACCTGCGAGGCGCATCGCGGGTCGTCCTCGTCGGGCAGACGCCTTTCATTCAACGGCGTACGGCATGGAAGTGATCGGTTCAGCGGACCGACGTGTTGCCCGCTGTGTTCACTGATTGCGACGGCCGGGGAATTGTTTCAGTGCAGCCCGGCGTGGCCGTTCGGCTGAGCGCCCGCCTCCGGAAAGCGTTGTCGCCGTCCACCGGGTAACCCGAACATGTGCACCGATTGATGCGGTGCGCCGGCCGGTCCGCCGCGGGCTCCGATGTCCGAGCGGACCATTGAGGACCAGGCTGCTCGGCACGGTCCGGCATCCAATCGGCGCGGCCACCACACCGGACGGAGCCCCGGCACTCCTCGGCATCCACCCCGGGCCATCCACGCCCCGGTCCACTCAGGCGGATCCGGCAACCACCGCGTCACGGATGAGGGTCCGCAAGCCCTCCATCGGGTCCCCGTCGCCCGCGCCGAGCCCGCGGCCACCGTCAGTCGGCGAGCACCTGCGAGATCCGCCGACCGGTGACCCGCCGCACCACTTCTCCGGCGAGCCAGCCGAACATCCACGCGTGGTACGCGACCTGCTCGCCGGGCGCCCAGCGCGGCTCGGCGGCGCACATCCGCTCCCACGAACGCCAGGTGCCTGATCATGGCCGCACGACAGCGCCCGTACGCGGGTCGGGTGGTCCCGCCGGCCGGCGTACCCGGTAGGTTGCCGGCATGGTGGAGGCGGCGGCCGGCAGGGTCGTGGAGATCTGGACCGACGGGGCGTGCAGCGGCAATCCCGGCCCCGGTGGCTGGGGGGCGCTGCTGCGCTGGGGCGACCACGAGCGGGAGCTGTGCGGCGGCGAGGCGACGCCGACCACCAACAACCGGATGGAGCTGACCGCGGCGATCCGGGCGCTGGAGAGCCTGACCCGACCGGTCACCGTCCGGCTGCACACCGACAGCACGTACGTGCGCAACGGCATCACCGGCTGGCTGGCCTCGTGGAAGCGCAACGGTTGGCTGACCGCCGCGAAGCAGCCGGTGAAGAACGCCGACCTGTGGCAGCGGCTGGAGGCTGCCTGCGCCCGGCACGACGTGACCTGGCTCTGGGTGAAGGGGCACAACGGTCACCCGGAGAACGAGCGGGCCGACGCGCTGGCCAACCGGGGCATGACCGAGGCCCGGGCGGAGGCCGCCGCCGTCCGGTGAGGCGGCGGGTTGTGTCGAAGCCCGTCGATGGGTAACGTAGCGGATCGATGTCGTTACCGACAGTCGCCGTTCGGAGGTCTCCGCGTGACCCCTGCCGCCCTGACCGACCTGCCGCTCTGGCCACCGCTCAACCTGACCCGCGACCCGCTCGTCCCGCTGGACGCGGGGGAGCGGCGCCGCTTCGCCGGGCCGGTCACCCGGGTCCGGCTGCCCACCGACGCGACCGCCTGGCTGGTGACCCGGCACGCCGACGTCCGGCAACTGCTGCGCCATCCGGGCTTCAGCGCCGACCTCACCCGGCCCGGTTTCCCGCTGCTGCGCCGGCTGGCCCCCGGGGCGCTCGGCGACCGGCGCGGCGGCTTCATCCGGATGGACGGGGCGGAGCACGCCCGGCTGCGCCGGATGCTCACCGCCGAGTTCATGATCAAGAACGTCCGGCGGATCGAGCCGCTGATCCGGCAGACCGTCGACCGGACCCTCGACGACCTGCGCGACGCCGGCCCGCCGGCCGACCTGGTGACGACGTTCGCGCTGCCGCTGCCGTCGATGGTGATCTGCCACCTGCTCGGCGTTCCGTACGCCGACCACGACTTCTTTCAGGAGCGCAGCCGCACCCTGATCGACCGCGACGCACCGCCCGAGCGGGTCCGGCGGCACGTGCAGGAGCTGCGCGACTACCTGCAACGGCTGGTCGAGGCGAAGGTCGCCGCCGGTGACCGCACCGACGACCTGCTCAGCCGGTTGGCCCGGGACCGGGTCGACACCGGCGAGCTGGCCGTCGACGAACTCGTCGGCATGGCGGTGCTGCTGCTCATCGCCGGCCACGAGACGACCGCCAACATGATCGGGCTGAGCACCCTGCTGCTGCTGCGCCACCCCGCCCGGTACGCGGCCCTGCGCGACGATCCGGGGAACGCCGACGCGCTGGTGGAGGAGCTGCTCCGCTACCTGACCATCGTGCGGACCGGCCTGCCCCGGCTGGCCACCGAGGACGTGGAGATCGGCGGGCGGCTCATCCGGGCCGGCGAGGGGGTGATCGCGGTGCTGTCGACCGCGAACCGCGACCCGGCGGTCTTCGACCGGCCCGAGGAGTTCGACCCGTACCGGGCGGCGCAGCAGCAGCTCGCGTTCGGCTTCGGGGTGCACCAGTGCATCGGCCAGCCCCTGGCCCGCGCGGAGCTGCGGATCGCGCTGGTGGAACTGGCCCGCCGCTTTCCCCGGCTGCGCGTCACCGCGACGGCGGGGCGACTGCCCACCCGGGACAGTTCGGTCGTCTACGGCCTCGGCGCGCTGCCGGTGACCTGGTGAAAGGCGCGCCGGTGCCGCTGCGGGTCCGGGTGGACCGGGACCGCTGCTGCGGCTCGGGCAACTGTGTGCTGACCGCGCCGGAGGTCTTCGACCAGGACGACGCCGACGGGTTGGTCCTGCTCCGGTTCACCGCGCCGCCGCCGGAGGTGGGCGAGCGGGTCCGGCGGGCGGCCGGCCTCTGCCCGGCCGGCGCGATCAGCCTCGACTGACGGCCCCGGCCGGCCGCCGGGTCACTCCTCGGGATTGGGAAGCTCGCCGGTGCCCGAGACGGCGTCGACGTCGTAGCCGGCCCGGCTGGTCTCCCGAGCGGGTCGCGCCTCCTCAGCCGGGAGGTCGGCGAAGTCGTCGCCGGTGTCGTCGGTGGTGCGCAGGGAGTCGCCCGGTGGTCGCAGCGACGCCTCGTACGCGGTCGCGCCGTCGGGTTCGTCGGTCGCCGCGCGGCCGAAGGAATTCTCACTCGTCATTGTCGCCCTCCTGCCCGCGTCCGGCGACGGCAAACGTCGTCCGCTTGGGCCCGGTCAGCGGGTCGCGTCGGGGTGCCCGGGCATGCTGGAGCCGCCCGAGCTGCTGCCCGAGGCGCCGCCGGCTACCCCGGAGCCGTCGTCCTCGGTGACCAGGTCCGGCTTCGGTGCGCCGTCCTCCGGCGCCGGGACGTCGGTGTCCGCCCCCACCTGGACCAACCGGGCCTGACCGGCCTCGTCCTCGGCGTGCGCCGGATCGACCGGTTGCTTGCCCTGCCGTGCCCGATATCCCACGGTCGCCTCCCTGGTGCCGCCGGCCGCCGACGTGGTCATGACGGCGGCAGTTCCGGCTACCCGACGGCACCGCCGCGAAACGTCACCGCCCGTGGCGGCGGTATCGGGTCAGCGCCGGCGGCGCGTGTCCGGGCGTCCGGTCCGGGGGCGGGTCGGCGTCACCGTGAGCGACCAGTGCGCGGGGCGGCGCAGCGCCGCCGGCAGCGCGGTGCGGTGATCGCCGCGGGCCGCGTCGAGCTGCGACTGGTGCAGGAAGAGGCAGCGGCTCAGGTCGGCCCCGCGCAGGTCGGCCCCGCGCAGGTCCGCGCCGGTCAGGTCGGCCGCGCCGAGGTCCACGCCGCGCAGGTCGGCGCCGATCAGGCAGGCGCCGCGCAGGTTCGCCCCGGCCAGGTCCGCCCGGCGCAGGTCCACCCCGATCAGCACCGCCCCGCGCCGGTCCGCGCCCGCGTGGCCGGCGCGGGCCCGCTCGCCGGCCTGGGAGAGGAGCGCGTTGACCCGACCCCGGTGGGCGTCGACGTCGAGGGCGAGCAGTTCCTCCGGGGTGCCGTCGGTGAGCCGCCCCATCTCCGCCAGCGCCCGGGTGAGGTCGTCGCGCAGCGGACCGGGCGGAGTCAGGGCCAGCGCCTCGGTCAGATGCCAGAGCAGTTCGTGCAGCGGTCGCATCACCGCGAACGTGTCGAACATCCGGCGCGCGGTCGCCGGGTCGGTCCGCCAGTCCCGCCCGCCGAAGGTGACCTGGGCGACCTGCTGCCCGGCGCCGAAGCAGTCGAACACCGTGCAGCCGGGGAAGCCGCGCTGGCGCAGGTCGCGGTGGATGCCGCAGCGGGAGTCCGGCCCCAGGTTCGGGCAGGGCTGCCCGGCGGGCTTGTCGAGCGCGAAGTCGGCGGAGGCGGCGAAGGCCGGCGCGACGCAACAGATGCCGAAGCAGCGCGCGCAGTCGGCGCGCAGCTCCCGCCCGGCGGTCGCCGACGACTGCTGTTGCGCGATGTCCGACACGCTGAACCGATCTCCCGCTGCTCCGAGTTGCTGAGGGTGCGCGCGGCGAGGGGGCCGCGACCGGACCCATTCTCCGCCCACCGGCCGGTCGCGGTCCCGGCGGCCCGGGCACCAGGGCCGGTCGTGGCCTCCGTTCGCCCACGCCGTCGCCCCGGATCTTCGTATCGTGACCGTAACCGGCACGAAGGGCGGCGGAATGGACGAGCAGGCACGGGAGCAGGCGCTGCTCACCGCCCTGACCACCGAGCACTTCGTGCTGCAGACCTCTCGCGGCGCCACGATCGCCGAGTCGGTCGGCCGGGCCACGGTGTTCCTGACCATGCTCTCCGCCGCGCTGATCGGACTGGGTTTCGTCTCGTCCAGCGGGCAGTTGCTCAAGCCGTACCTCGGCGCGGTGGTGCCGACCCTGGTGATCACCGGCTTGTTCACCTTCGGCCGGCTGGTGCAGAACATGGTGGAGAACTCGCTGGATCTCCAGCGCATCCAGCGCATCCGCGCCTACTACCACCGACAGTTCGCCGGCGATCACGACTTCTTCGCCGACGCGGTCCTCGGTGGGGACCCGCAGCGCGCCGTCTGGGCGGCGGTCGGCACCCGGCCGGGCCGCTGGCATCTGCTGCTCACCACGGCAGCGATGGTCGGTGCCGTCAACGCGCTCCTGATCGGGTTGGGCGCCACCCTGTTAACCCGGGTGACGGGTGGTGCACCGACGGTGGCCGTCGCGGTCGGGGTGGTCGTGGCGCTGGTGGCCTTCGCCGCGCAGGTCGCGTACATCCAGCGGGCCTCCATCTCGCTGGTCAGGTGAGCGCCGCACTATGGCGGCGCCCGCGCGGGCGCGGGCGCCGCGTACCGGTCAGAAGTCGAACAGCGCGCCGGTGCCGCGCCGCAGCGTGCAGCGGTTGTCGAAGGTCCGGCTGTACGACACCGGCCGGTCCTGCCAGAAGCCGACGGCGCGCACGGTGAGCGGGGCGTGTTCGAGGGTGCACGGCCCCGGGTCCACGTCCAGGGCGGCGAGGTCGCCGTCGACCCGCGCCACGAGCCGGCAGGCGGTCGTCGGGTCCGGGTGCAGGCCGCCGGCCGGGCCGCAGACCAGCACGGTGGCCCGGGACCCGGCGGTCCCCGAGTCGACGGTCAGCAGCAGCACCGAGGGCGTCTCGGGGCCGGGGCGGGGAGCCGCCTCGGCCGGCCGCGGGTGCGGGGCGGCCACGGCGGCCAGCCCGCCGAGGGTCGCGGCCAGGGCGAGCGCGGTGGCGTGTCGGGCGAAGGGCATGGTGACGTCCTTCCGTCGGGGCCCCGGGTGGGGGCCGGCTGCGGCCCGACCGTCGTGCGGCCTGGCCGTGGCAAACCCTAAGTGGACGGTGTGAACGCGAAACGTCACGAACTGTTACGCGGTCGCGCCGCCACAGACCCACACAGCCGGCCTCCACCCCACCACCGCAACCTCAGATTGACCGCCACTCGTCAGAAGGAAGAGCAGACGCCTGCGGGCCCATCAGCAGCATCCCCCCGTCCACCACCCACGACGCCCCGGTCACGTACGCGGCCGCGGGCGAGGCGAGGAACGCCACCACCGCGGCGATCTCCCGCGCGTCCCCCGGCCGCCCGACCGGCACCCCCGGCCGCTCCTGCGTGAACGGGTCGACGTCCTCCTGCCCGGTCATCGGGGTGGCGATCTCCCCGGGCGCCACCGCGTTGACGGTGATCCCGTCCGCCGCCAGCTCCTGGGCCATCACCTTGGTCAGCAGCCCGAGCCCGCCCTTCGCCGCGCAGTACGCCGACGAGCCGACCCGGGGCGCGTGCTCGTGCACGCTGGTGATGTTCACGATCCGGCCGCCGGCGCCGGCCGCGCGCATCCGGCGGGCGGCCCGCTGCGAGCAGAGGAACGGGCCGTCCAGGTCGACGCTCAGCACCTCCCGCCACTGCTGCCACGCCACGTCGACGAAGGGCGTGGCCATCCCGGTGCCGGCGTTGTTGACCAGCACACCGATCCCGCCGAGCCGGTCGGCCAGGTCGTCCACCACCGCGGCGGCGTCGGGCAGCCGGGTCAGGTCCAGCTCGGCGACCTCGCAGCGGCGCCCGGTGGCGCGTACCTCGGCGGCGGTGCGCCCGGCGCCGTCCGGGTCGCCGTACCAGGTGATGCCGATCTCGAAGCCGGCCGCGGCGAGCGCCACCGCCGAGGCCTTGCCGATGCCGGAGTCCGCGCCGGTGACGACGGCGGTTCGGGGGTAGTCCTCGTATCGCTGCGGCATGCTGCCGCACTACCCTGACCGGACGAGCTCAACCAGGTCGGGTGTAACCGCCCCGGACCGGGGTAGCCGGGCGACATGGAGCTGGTCGAGGAGTCGCCGTACCGGTTCCGGATCGACCGGCACGATCCGATGCGGGTTCCAGGCGTGGTCTTCGCCTCCCGGTCGCTGTTGCCGGACGCCGGGGCCGACAAGTCGCTGGATCAGGTGGCGAACGTGGCCACCCTGCCCGGCATCGTCGGCGCCTCGTACGCCATGCCGGACGTGCACTGGGGTTACGGCTTCCCGATCGGCGGGGTCGCGGCCACCGACATCGAGGAGGGCGGGGTGGTCTCGCCCGGCGGGGTCGGCTTCGACATCTCCTGCGGGGTGCGGCTGCTCGCCGCCGACCTGGACCGTGCCGGCCTGCGGCCCCGGCTGGACGCGCTGATGGACGGCCTCGGCGAGGCGACGCCGCGCGGCATGGGCAAGGGCGCGGTGTGGCACCTGACCGACCGCGCGGAACTCGACGCGGTGCTGCGCGGGGGCTCCCGCTACGCCGTCGAGCGCGGGTTCGGCGTCCAGCACGACCTGGACCGGTGCGAGGACTACGGCGCGGTCGACGACGCGAACCCGGCGCAGGTGAGCGAGCGGGCGGTGGAGCGCGGCGCGCGCCAGGTCGGCAGCCTCGGCTCCGGCAACCACTTCCTCGAGGTGCAGGTCGTCGAGGACGTCTACGACGAGGCCGTGGCCAGCGCGTTCGGGCTGCGGGCCGGCCAGGTCTGCGTCATGATCCACTGCGGGTCGCGCGGCCTGGGCCACCAGATCTGCACCGACTACGTCCACGAGATGGAGAAGGTGATGCGCGGGTACGGCATCCACGTGCCCGACCGGCAGCTCGCCTGCGCCCCCGTCTCGTCCCACGAGGGGCGGGCCTACCTCGGCGCGATGGCCGCCGCGGCCAACTACGCCCGGGCCAACCGACAGCTGCTCCACCACGCGGCCCGACAGGTCTTCCACCGGGTCACCGGCAGCGACCTGGACCTGGTGTACGACATCTCGCACAACCTCGCCAAGATCGAGACACACCAGGTGGACGTCGCGCCGCGCCGGCTCTGCGTGCACCGCAAGGGCGCCACCCGGGCGCTGCCGCCCGGCCACGCCGACCTGCCGGACGACCTGCGCCGGGTCGGTCAGCCGGTGCTCATCCCCGGCTCGATGGGCACCGGCTCGTACGTGCTCACCGGCGTCCCCGGCGCACCGGCGTGGGCTTCCACCTGCCACGGGGCCGGTCGGGTGCAGAGCCGCAAGCAGGCCACGAAGGCGGTACGCGGGCACGACCCGCGGCGCGAGCTGGAGGCGCAGGACATCGCGGTGCGCGGGGCGTCCCGGCGGGGGCTGGCCGAGGAGATGCCGGCCGCGTACAAGGACATCACCGCCGTGGTGGCCGCGGCCGAGGGCGCCGGACTGTGCCGGCGGGTGGCGCGCCTCGTCCCCATCGGCGTGGTGAAGGGCTGAGGCGGCCTCACACGTCCAGCGTCACCGCGCCGGACCAGCCGTCCCCGTCAGGGCCGAAGCGCAGCTCGTGCAGCGACACCGCCTTGGGCACCGCGCCGACCAGCTCCACCGCGTCCGTGCCGGTGGTACGCCAGCGCACCGTCAGGCCGCCGTCGTCGGCCGCCCGCACCTCGGTGCTGAGCGGCAGCTCGCCCTCCGTCTCCATCCGGAAGATCACTTCGTCGAGTACGCCCACCAGTAGGTCCGGGTCGTCGCCCGGCGGGACGTGGAACTCCCCCGTGGCCTCGGAGACCGCGCCGGTGAAGTCCACGAAGGTGTCGACCAGCGCGGTGACCGCCTCCGCGACGCACCCCTCCCGGTCCGGCGCCCACGCCTCGATCCGGACGTCGGCGGTGTGCGGCACCATGCGGTGCCCCCGCGGCGGTCGTCGCTCCATGCCCCGATCATGCCGCCCGGCGCGGCCGGTCACGGTGAATTGTCGGCGAACGCCCGCCGGCTGCCGGCCGGGGAGATCAGCCCGGCCGAGTTCGAGGAGCTCACCGGTGGCGACGCCGGGCCGACCCGCCCGGATCCGCGGTGGTGGGCCGGCCAGTGAGGGGCTCAGAGCACCGCCGGCAGGTCGAACGCGGGGAACAGCGCGTGGCCGAAGGTGGTGATCTCGGCGATCCGCCCGTCCCGCACCCGCAGCACGTCCAGCTTGAACGCGCGGAAGACCGGGTCGCCGGGTCGCCGCAGGTAGCTCGCGGCGGCCGGCAGCCGGTTGGCGTACGTCGGCAGCAGCCGCCAGTCGCCCTCCCGTTCCGGCCCGAAGGCCCGTTCCAGCAGCGGCGCGATGTTCGCGACCCCGTCGAAGCACATCGGCGCCGGCGGCATGGTGATCCGGAGGTCCGGCGCCGCGGCGGCGAGGGCGGCGGTGGCGTCGCAGCGTTCGTGGGCGTCGATGAACTGGGCCAGCAACTCCCGTTCCCGCTCGTCGGCCGGGTTGGCCGCCCAGTCCGCCCGCCGCGCCGGCAGGTGGGCCTGCAGGGTGGCCCGGGCCCGCTGGAGAGCGCTGTTGGCCGCCGCCACGCTGGTCTCCAGCAGCTCCGCCGTCTCCGCCGCCGACCAGCCGAGCACGTCGCGGACCAGGAAGGCGGCCCGCTGCCGGGCCGGCAGCACCTGCATGGCGGCGAGGAACGCCAGCTCGATGGTCTCCCGGGTCACCGCCACCGTGTCCGGCTGCTCGTCGCCCGGCGCCACCCGGTCCAGCAGCCGGTCCGGGTACGGCTGCAACCACGGCACCTCCGCGTACGACCGCACGGCGCGCGGCTGCCGGCCGGTGCGGCGCAACAGGTCCAGGCACACGTTGGTGGCGATCCGGTAGAGCCAGGCCCGGGGCTGCGTGCCGTCGAAGCCGTCCCGCCCCCGCCACGCCCGCAGGTACGTCTCCTGGACGGCGTCCTCGGCGTCGTCGAAGGAGGCGAGCATCCGGTAGCAGTGCACGTGCAGCTCGCGCCGGTGGCGTTCGGTGAGCGCGGCGAAGTCCGGGTCGGTCGGCGCGGGGTGCAGGTCGGCGGTCACGCTGCCGCCGCCCCGACCCGGCCGACCTCCTGGACCAGCCACTCGTTGCCGTCCGGGTCCCGCAACGACAGGAAGGAGCCGTAGTCCCGCCGCTCCGGGTCCGGCCCGGGGGTCTGCACGCCGCCCGCCGTGAAGTGGAAGACCTCGCTCGGCTTCGCGCCCCGGTCCACCAGTTCCGCCCGCGCCGCGTCGATGTCCCGGACGACCAGGTGCAGGCCGCTCACCGAGCCCGCGGCGTCCGGCTTGCGCATCAGCGCGATCGAGCAGGCGGAGCCGGGCGGGGTGAGCTGCACGACGCGGAAGTCCTCGCCGGCGGAGTGGTCCACGTCCAGCCGAAACCCGGTCTGGTCCAGGTAGAACGCCTTGGCCCGGTCCACGTCCGAGACGGGCACCACGACGAGTTCGAGCTTCCAGTCCATGATCGGCCTCCCTGGCCTCGGTGACGGCTGCCGTGACGTACAACGCCCGGTCGGTCGGCGACTCATCGGTGTTCCGATGAGAATGTCACCTCGCCGCCCGCTGACGGGTCGTACCGGGTGCAGCGACCAGACACGGGAGGGGACGATGTGGACCCGCAGGAACAGATCCGACAGGTGTACGCCGCCTCGGCGGCCCGCCTGGTGGCCCAGGTGTACGCAATGACCGGCGACTACGCCGAGGCGCAGGACGTCGTAAAGGAGGCGTTCGTCCGGGCCCTCGCGAGGCCCGGCCAGCTGCGCCAGGTCGACAACCCGGAGGCCTGGCTGCGGACGGGGCCATGCTACCGGAGCGGGTCTGCTACACCGGCAGGGTCTCCAACCTGCTCGCCCCGGCGCTGCGGATCGGCTGGGTGCTGGTGCCGCCCAGGTACCACGCGGCGCTGGTGGCCGGCAAGCGGATGGCCGACCTCGGCAATGCGGCGTTGCCCCAACTCGTGCTGGCCGAGTTGATGGACTCCGGCGCGCTGGAACGGCACCTTCGGCTGCTGCGGCGCCGGCACGTCCGCCGGCGGGACGCGATGATCCGGGCGATCGGGCGGCACCTGCCCGGGGCGGTGGTGCACGGCGCCGCCGCCGGCCTGCACCTGCTGGTCACCCTCGACCCGGGGCTGTCCGACGTGGACCTCGCCGCCGCGGCCCTGCGGCGGGGCGTCAAGGTGCAGCCGCTGTCCTGGCACGGGCAGCGACCGCAGCCCCCCGGCCTGGTCCTCGGCTACGCCGCGAACGCCCCCGGCGACATCGAGCGGGGGGTCGCCATTCTCGGCGCCACCCTGCGCGGGCTGCGTTGAGGCGGGCCGGCACGCCCGCGCCGCCGCGACCGGCCGGTCAGCCCACCGCGGGCGCGAGTTGCGTCGGCGCGTAGAGCGCGGCCAGCGCGGCGGCCGTGTCGGCGAGGCGGGCGCGCAGTTCGGCGGGGGAGACCACCTCCACCTCGGCGCCGAGCCGGAGGAAGTCGCCGTGGGCGTGGGTGAGCGACTCGATCGGCACCACCGCCCGCACCCAGCCGGCGTGGTCCGGCGGGCCGGCGCTGCGGTCGACGGCGGCGACCACCGCGTCGCTGCCGATCTCCCGCAACCGGTCCCGGCCCCGCGGGGAGAGCCGGATGGTCGCCTCGTCGCGGTGCAGCCGGGCCCGGAACTCCACCACGTGCGCCCGCCACCAGGCCGGCAGGTCGAAGTCGGCGGGCCGGCCGAAGCTCTCGTCCAGGGTGGTCAGGTCCAGGATCTGGTTCACCCGGTACGTGGCCGGCTCGGCGCGCTCGGGTCGGGCGGCTACCACGTACCAGCGGCCGCCCTTGAGCACCAGGCCGTACGGCTCCAGGGTCCGGGTCACCTCGCCCCGCCAGCTCCGGTAGCGGACCCGGATCCGGTGCTGCCGCCAGACCGCGTCGGCGGTGGGGGACAGGTGCGGGGACGGGTCGCCGTCGGAGTACCAACCGGGGGTGTCCAGGTGGAACCGCTGCTGGAGCTCGGCGGCCCGGTCGGCCAGCGGCGCCGGCAGCGCGGCCCGCAGCTTGAGCTGGAGGGTGGCGACGACCGACTCGTAGCCCAGCTCGGCGGCCGGCCCGGGCAGTCCCGCGAAGAGCAGCCGGTCCGCCTCCTCGGCGGTGAGCCCGGTCAGCCGGGTCCGCCAGCCGTCGACCAGCCGGTAGCCGCCGGCGTGCCCGGCCTCGCCGTACAGCGGGATCCCGGCGGCGTGCAGCGACTCGACGTCCCGGTAGACGGTCCGGACGGAGACCTTCAGCCGCTGCGCCAGCTCGGCGGCGGTGAGCCGGCCGTGGGTCTGGAGCAGCAGCAGGATCGACAGGAGACGACTGGCCCGCATCCACTGACAGTAGCTGTCAGGGGAGTGGTTGTACCGTCCCGGCATGGCATTTCGCGACAAGGAGTTGACCGTGCCCGGGACCGTCGAGGTCGCCGGCCGGCACGTCAAGCGCTACCACATCGACCAGCCCGACCACCGGCTCGAACCCGAGGTGGTGACGGCCGCGTACGCCTACCTGCCCCGGCTGCTGCCCGGGCCCGACGGCGGCACCCCGCCCGCGAGCTGGGTGGTGCTGCACCGGGGCGCGGACAGCGGCGCCTACCTGCTGGCGTACAGCTGGTTCTGGGACAACGTGGTGGAATGCCGCATCGCGGTCGCCGGCCAGCCCGCCCTGGACTGCCCGGACGACGACCCGGCGCACTTCGTGCCGATGCCCCGCCCCGGCGTGGGCTGCGTCTGGGAGCTGGGCGTGCTGGAGCACGAGCGGAGCGCCTGGGTCCGCCACATCCTCGCCCCCGACCGGCCCGACCTGGCCGGCTACCTGGCCGACAGCCGCACCGAGGGGCCGGTGGGATTCTGATGGGCGACTTCGACTTCCTGGCGGGCACGTGGGACGTGACCAATCGGCGGCTGAGGCAGCGACACGTCGGCAGCGACGAGTGGGACGAGTTCCCGGCGACCTCGGTGGCGCACCGGTTCTTCGACGGCGCCGGCAGCTTCGACGAGATGCGCTGCCCCAGCCGGGGTTTCTCCGGCTCGACCGTGCGCATCCTCGACCCGGCGACCGGGCTCTGGTCGATCTACTGGATGCACAGCCGGCGCGGGATCCTGGAGCTGCCGCCGGTGGTCGGCCGGTTCGTCGACGGGGTGGGCACATTCTTCGCCGACGACAGCGACGAGGGGCGGCCGGTCCGGTGCCGGTTCATCTGGTCGGGGATCACGCCGACCTCCTGCCGTTGGGAGCAGGCGTTCTCCACCGACGGCGAGCGCACCTGGGAGACGAACTGGATCATGGACTTCACCCGAGCCGGCGGCGAGCCGGATCAGGCCGGCGGCGGGCAGGTCGTTCGGTAGATCGCGGTCAGCCAGACCTCGAGCAGGACGTCCACCACGTCCCGCTCGGCCACGGCCGGGCCGTCGCCGGCGAAGGTGGCGTACCAGACCCGTTCGTTCATGGAGTTCAGCGCGATGGCGAGGTCCCGGGCGGGCAGCCCGTCCGGGGCCGCGCCGCGCCGGCGTTCCCCCTCGATGGCGGTCTCGACCGCGTGCACCCAGCGCTCCAGCACGGCGGCCCAGAGCTGGCGCACCTCGGCGTTGGTGCCGCGCACCTGGGCGCAGGCGAGCACCACCGCGCGATGGCCGCCGAAGGTGGCGTGGAACCGGCCGATCAGCTCCCGCCAGCGGGCCTGCGGGTCCTCGGCGAGCCGGTCCAGCACATCGCCCGCGGCCGCGTCCGCCTCCTCGATGACCCGGTCGAGCAGGGTGAGCAGCACCGCGTCCTTGGACCGGAAGTAGAAGTAGAACGTGGGCCGGGAGATCCCGGCCCCCTTCGCCAGGTCGTCGATGGAGATGTCGCCGAAGGCGCGCTGCGTCAGCAGCCGTTCGGCGGTGGCGAGGATGGCCAGCTCCCGGTCGTCGCCCGTCGAGCGGCCCGGTCGCCGCCCGCGCGTCGGCGCGGCCTGGGCGGGCGTACGGGCGGTGGTCATGACGGCTGATGTTACACCCGCTCGACACCGTGTCGAGTCGACTCGACAGGGTGTTGACTGGCGTCGACGGCGGTGGATAGTGTCCGGTCCACTGCCCCGGCGAATGGGAGATTTCATGGCCTCCGACCACGTCGACGTGCTCATCGTCGGTGCCGGGCTCTCCGGCATCGGCGCCGCCGTGCACCTGCGGCGCAACTGTCCCGAGAAGACCTACGCGGTGCTCGAGGCCCGCGGGGCCATCGGCGGGACCTGGGACCTGTTCCGCTACCCGGGCATCCGCTCGGACTCCGACATGTACACCCTCGGCTACTCCTTCAAACCGTGGACCGACCCGAAGGCGATCGCCGACGGCGACTCCATCCGCGCGTACGTCCGGGACACCGCCCGCGAGTACGGCGTCGAGCAGCACATCCGCTTCCACCACCGGGTCCTCCGCGCCGAGTGGGACAGCGCCCGCGCCCGCTGGACCGTGCACGCCCGCCGCGACGACACCGGCGAGGAGGTCGTGCTCACCTGCACCTTCCTCTTCACCTGCTCCGGCTACTACCGCTACGACGCCGGCTACACCCCGGACCTTCCCGGCGTCGACCGGTACGCCGGCCGGCTCGTGCACCCGCAGCACTGGCCCGAGGACCTGGACTACACCGGCAGGCGGGTGGTGGTGATCGGCAGCGGCGCGACCGCGGTCACCCTGGTGCCGGCGATGGCCGAACGGGCCGCCCACGTCACCATGCTGCAGCGCTCACCGACGTACGTCATCGCGCTGCCCTCCCGTGACGTGCTGGCCGACGCGCTGCGGCGCTGGCTCCCCGCGAAGGCCGCGTATTCGGTGGTGCGGTGGAAGAACGTGCTGCTCGGGGTGGCCAACTTCCAGCTCAGCCGGCGGGCCCCCGGCGTGGTCAAGAAGCTCCTGCGCCGCGCCGCCAAGGGTCGGCTGCCGGTGGGCTACGACATCGACCGGCACTTCTCACCCCGCTACAACCCGTGGGACCAGCGGCTCTGCGTCGTCCCCGACGGCGACCTGTTCGACTCGGTCACGGCCGGGCGGGCGGCGGTGGTGACGGACACCATCGACACCTTCACCGAGCACGGCATCCGGCTCACCTCCGGCGCGCAATTGCCCGCCGACGTCGTGGTCACCGCCACCGGCCTCAACCTCCTCGCCCTCGGCGGGATGACCCTGGCGGTGGACGGGCAGGAGGTCGACCTCGCGGGGACCGTCGCGTACAAGGGCATGATGCTCTCCGGCGTGCCGAACTTCGCCATGACGATCGGCTACACCAACGCCTCCTGGACGCTCAAGGCCGACCTCGTCGCCACGTACGTCTGCCGGCTGCTGCGCCACCTCGACGCCACCGGCCAGCAGATCGTCACCCCGGTCGCCCCGACCTCCGGCGAGCTGGCGCCGATCATCGACCTGAAGTCCGGGTACGTGCTGCGCGCGGTCGACCAGCTGCCCAAGCAGGGGCCGGTGGCGCCCTGGCGACTGCACCAGAACTACCCCCGCGACGTGCTGCTGATGCGGCACGGCCGGCTCACCGACGAGGGCGTCCGCTTCTCCCGCGCCGGCGCGCCGACCGACTCCCCGGCCGGGTCGGTCGCCGACCCCACCGTGGACATGCCCGCCGACACCCCCGTCGCCTGAGGAGAGAGGAGCACCGGATGCGTGACTTCGTCTTCCCCGGCGGCACCGCCGTCGTCACCGGCGCGGCCAGCGGCATCGGCGAGGCCCTCGCGCACGCCCTCGCCCGGCGCGGAGCCGACCTGGTCCTGCTCGACCGGGACGCCGAACGGCTCGACGCGGTGGTCGCCGCGATCCGCGCCGCCCACCCCGAGCGGCGGATCGACACCCACCTGGTCGACCTCGCGGACGCCGACGCGACCGACCGGGTGGCCGCGGCGATCCGCGCGGCGCACCCGCGGATCCGGCTGCTGGTCAACAACGCCGGCGTCGCGCTGGGCGGCCGGTTCGACCAGGTCACCCTCGACGAGTTCCTCTGGGTCGTCGACATCAACTTCCGGGCCGTGGTCCGACTGACCCACACGTTGCTGCCCGCGCTCAAGGCCGAGCCGGGCGCCCACCTGGTCAACGTCTCCAGCCTCTTCGGGCTGATCGCGCCCGCCGGGCAGGCCGCCTACTCGGCGAGCAAGTTCGCCGTCCGCGGCTTCACCGAGGCGCTGCGGCACGAGCTGGCCGACGACGGCGTCGGGGTCACCTCGGTGCACCCCGGCGGCATCCGGACCCGGATCGCGCAGAGCGCCCGGGTGGGCAGCGGAGTCTCCCCGGAGGAGTACGAGGCCGGCCGCAGACAGTTCGAGAAGCTGCTCTCCATCGACCCGGCGAAGGCCGCCGAGGTGATCCTGCGCGGGGTGGAACGTCGCCGTGGGCGGGTGCTGATCGGCTGGTCGGCGAAGCTGCCCGACCTGCTGGCCCGGCTCGCCCCCGCCTCGTACCACCGGGTCCTGGCCGCCGGTCTCAACCGGAGCGCCGGCGGCCCCGCGACCCGCTCGACGTCCCGGCTGGAACCCGTTCCGGCGCCCGGGCCGGCAGCGACGACGGACCCGGTGCCCACGCCCACAGCGACGGCGGACGCGGTGCCCACGCCCCGGCCGGCGGTCGACCCGGTGACCCCCGAGACCGCCCCCGGACGCCCGGCGTGACCGTCTCCCTGCCGCGCGCCGCCGAGCTGACGGTGGCCGGGCGGCGGGTGCGCTGCCGGATCTCCGGCGCCGGGCCGGCCGTGGTGCTGCTGCACGGCATCGGGCGCACCCTCGACGACTTCACCGCCCAGCACGAGCTGCTGGCCGCCGACCACCGGGTGGTCAGCGTCGACCTGCCCGGCCACGGCGGCTCCGCGCCGCTGGACGCCCCGCACACCCTGCCGGCGCTCGCCGCGGCCGTCGCGGAGTTCCTCGACGCGGCCGGCGTCGACCGGCCGGCGCACCTGGTCGGCAACTCCCTGGGCGGGGCGGTGGCGATGCGGCTGGCCGCCGACGAGCCGTCCCGGGCGGCCAGCCTGGCGCTGGTCAACAGCGCCGGGTTCGGCCGTGAGGTGACCGTCGCGCTGCGACTGCTCGCGCTGCGCCCGCTCGGCCGGCTGCTGCTGCGTCCCCACCCGGCCATCGCCCGCCGCACCGAGCTGGCGATCTTCCGCGACCCGGCGTACGCCACCGAGGAGCGGATCGCGACCGCGCTCGCGGTGGCCGGGCAGCCGCACGCCGCCCGGGTGATGCTGGAACTGGTCCGCAGCCTCGGCACCTGGCGGGGCGTACGACTACAGTGGCGCGCCGAGCTGCTCGACGCGGTCGCCGCGCTGGACGTCCCCACGCTGGTGGTCTGGGGCGACCGGGACCTGATCCTCCCCGCCACCCACCTGACCGCCGCCCGGTCCCGGCTGCCCCGGGCACGGACGCATCTGTTCGCCGACACCGGGCACATGCCGCAGATCGAGCGGGCCGAGGAGTTCCACGCGCTGCTCCGCGACTTCTGGGCCGACGCCGACCGGCCCTGACCGGCTCACGGCGAGGTGCTGCCGAGCTTCACCTCCTTGGCGAGCAGCGCGGCGCCCGGCTGGCCGAGGGCGTCGTCGCGCGTGGTCCCGACGCTCCGGGTCGGGACCGGCGGCCAAGCCACCCGTCCGGCGGCAGCCGCGGATCAGGCGGGGACGCCGGTGCTCTGGCGGTGCCGCATCAGCAGGGTCACCGCCACCAGGACGAAGAGCAGGCCGGCGAGCGCCGGCACCGGCGCCGGCAGCCAGGGCGCGGCCAGCACCAGTACGGCGGCGATCGGGAACAGCACCAGCCCGAGACCGCGCTTCCAGCGCAGGTGCAGGGCCCAGAGGGTGATCAGGTAGACGGCGACGGGCACCGCCACGGCGTACCCGGCGGTCTGGCTGGAGACGTGGGCGGTGTGCAGGTCGTGGTCGACCGCGACGGCCAGGCCCGCGCCGACCGCGGCGACCGCCGCGAAGATCAGGTAGTGGCCGTACCCCCAGAACAGCGAGCCGCGCAGGGAGGACGGTGGCAGCCGACCGGGCCGGTCGAAGTAGAGCCACCAGAGAGCGAAGACGATCACCGCGCCGGCGGCGGCGAGTCCCCACAGCCCCGGGTTCCCGGCGTCCACCCCGGTCTGGATCGCCACCGAGATGGACAGGATCGCCTCGCCCAGCACGATCAGGGTGAACAGCTGGTACCGCTCGGCGATGTGGTGTGGGTGCCAGCTGGTCTTCCCGCGCCGCTCGGCCACCAGCGGCACCAGCACGTCGGCGAGGGCCAGCACCAGGAACGCCGGCAGGCGCCAGCCGTCCGGCAGGGCGAGCCGCAGCAGCCAGCCGAGCTGCACGACGAAGACTCCCACCGCGTAGGCGATCGCGGTGGCCCGGCGGTCCGGATTGCCGGCCGCCGCGCGCAGCCAGTTGACGATCGTGCCGAGCCGCATCACCACGTACCCGTAGGTGATGGTGGTGAAGTCAGCCTCGGTGAACGCGCGCGGCACGCCGGCGGCGAGGATCAGCGCCCCGGCGATCTGCACCAGGCCGGTAGCCCGGTACACGTCGTCGTCGGTGTCGTAGGCCGAGGCGAACCAGGTGAAGTTCATCCAGGCCCACCAGATCGCGAAGAAGACCGTCAGGTAGCTGAGCACCGCGTGCCCGAGGTGGTTCTCCGCCAGGTCGTGGTGGAGGCTGCCGGACGCCTGCGCCACGGCCACCACGAAGCAGAGGTCGAAGAAGAGCTCCAGCGGGGTGGCGGTCCGGTGCGGCTCGTCGGGCCGGCGGGCCCGCATCGGCCGGTACCAGGAGCGGAAGCGCGTGGTGCTGGTCGTCACGAGACTGCTCCTCGCCGGGGGCGTGCCGGTTGCGCCCAAACGATATCCGTACCGGCGGCACCGACCGGGCCGGATCCGGTCAGCCTGCCGCCGGCGGGGCGGGTGCCGCGACGTCGGCCGGCGCGTCGGCCGCCGGCCGGGTGCGGGCCAGCGCGAGCAGGTCCGCCTCCACCCGCGCCGGCAGCGGGCGTCGGTGCCGCAGCACCCAGCCCAGCTCCCGGGCCGCATCGGCCAGCCCGGCCCGGCCCGCCGGGTCGCGCCAGACCTCGGCGACCACCGCGCGCACCACCCGGCCGGGCCGGCGCAGGGCGGCGGTGAGCACCCGGTTGCGCGCCTCGATCCGCCGCCGGGCGCGGGGGTCCCGACCCGTCGGCGCCGGCAGGTGGTGGGCCACCAGCTCCGCGACGTACGCCAGGTGCCACCCGGCGGCGGCCAGGTCCATCGCCAGCAGCGCCTCCTCGCCGTACGTCCCGAGCCGCTCGGCGAAGCCGCCGACCTGCCGGTATGCGGCGCGACGCAGCACCACCGCGCAGGCCAGGAAGCCGAGCACGGTCGGGCCGGGCGCGTCCGGTGCGGTGCCGAGCGGGGCCCGCGCCATCCCCGCCGAGATCGGGTCGAGCCGGCCCGCCCGGCCGACCAGCACCCGCCCGGTCAGCAGCGCGGTCCGGGGGTGGGTGCGCAGCAGCTCCCCGGCCCGCTCCAGCGACCCGGGCGCCCAGTACGAGTCGTCGTCGGCGAACGCGACGAACGGGGTGTCGGCCAGCGCCACGCCGACGTTGCGGGCCGCCCCGGCCCCGGCGTTGCGGCCCAGCTCGACCACCCGTACGTGGGGAAGGGCCCGCGCGACCGCGGCCGGCGTGCCGTCGTCCGAGCCGTTGTCCACCACGATCACCGGGGCGGTGTGCCGGGGCAGCAGTGCCAGGAGCTGGTCCCGCCGGTTGCGGGTGGCCACCACGGTCGTCAGGTCCGGAGTCATGACCGCCCAGGTACCCGGGGACGCCGGCCCGCATTCGACCGCAGCGGGCGCGATTCCCCGGTCCGGGCAGGTGCGGGAGCGGCCGGGCGGGGAAGATGATCCCGTGGCCGAGGTGACGCTGCTGCTCGCCGGCGACGTGATGACCGGTCGCGGCGTCGACCAGATCCTGCCCCGGCCGGGGCCGCCAGGGCTGCGGGAAGCGGCGGTCACCGACGCCCGTCGCTACGTCGAGCTGGTTGAGTCCGTCGCCGGACCGGTACCCCGCCCGGCCCCGCCGCAGTGGCCGTGGGGTGCGGCGCTGCGCCTCCTCGACGAGCTGCGCCCGGACGTGCGGATCGTCAACCTGGAAACGGCGGTGACCGGCCGCGGCGAGTACGCCCCGGGCAAGGGCATCCACTACCGGATGCACCCGGACAACCTCGCCTGCCTCACCGCGGCCCGGCTCGACGTCTGCGCGCTGGCCAACAACCACGTCCTCGACTTCGGCGCGGAGGGGCTCGGCGACACCCTGGACGCCCTGCGGCGGGCCGGGATCACGCCGGCCGGCGCGGGCCGGGACGAGGACGAGGCGTGGCAGCCGGCGCGGGTGCCCCTCGCCGGCGGCCGCCGGCTGCTGGTCTGGTCGGTTGGCGCCCCCTCCAGCGGCGTCCCCCCGCCGTGGGCGGCGACCGCCGGGCGACCCGGCGTGGCGTACCTGCCAGAGGTGTCCGAGGCCACGGCGGGGATGCTCGCCGACCGGATCGGCCGGGAGGCGGGGCCGACGGACCTGGTGGTGGTCTCCGTGCACTGGGGGTCGAACTGGGGCTACCAGGTGCCGGACGAGCACGTCCGGTTCGCGCACCGGCTGGTGGAGTCCGGCGTGCACCTGCTGCACGGTCATTCGTCGCACCACCCGCGCCCGGTCGAGCGGTACCGGGGACGGCTCATCCTGTACGGCTGCGGAGACCTGATCGACGACTACGAGGGGATCGGCGGGCAGGAGTCGTACCGGCCGGAGCTGCGGCTGCTGCACCTGGCGAGCCTGGACGCCGACAGCGGCGAGCTGCGCCGGTTGCGACTCGTCCCGGTGCGGATGCGCCGCATGCGACTGGAGTCGGCGGGGCCGGAGGAGGCCCGCTGGCTGGCCGATCTGCTGGACGGGCTGGGCGCGCCGTACCGGACCCGGTTCGTCCTCGGCGACGACGGCCTCGTCACGCTGCGACCCGGCTGACCCGGCTCACCCGGCGGCGCGTGGCCTGCGCCACCTTCGCGCGCCGGGCGCCACGGTCATCCGGTCTTGGGAGGCACCATAGATACATGACGCATCCCACGGCCTCGCCGCGCGCGACCGCGCCGTCCGCCGCCGAGCGGGCCTACCGGCACCTCAAGCGCGCGATCCTGGAGCAGGTCTACCCCGGTGGCTCGCTGATCAGCGAGGGCGAGATCGCCGAGGCCGCCGGCGTGTCCCGCACCCCGGTCCGGGAGGCGCTGCTCCGCCTGGAGGCCGAGGGGCTGGTCGCGCTCTACCCCAAGCGCGGGGCGCTGATCCGGCCGGTCTCCGCCCGCGAGATCGCCGACGTGATCGAGGCCCGCCGGCTGGTCGAGCTGCACGCCGCGGAGCGGGTGTGGCCGCGCCGCGCCGAGCTGAAGGGCGACCTGGCCCGCTGGCTCACCGAGATGCGTCAGGCGCACGCCGCCGGCGACGTGACCGCGCTGATGGCCGCCGACCGGGCCTTCCACGCCACCGTGGTCGAGGCCGCCGGCAACGAGATCCTCGCCGAGCTGTACCACCGGCTGCGCGACCGGCAGCTGCGGATGGGCGAGGCGAGCTTCCGGCTCTCACCGGGCTGGGCGGACGTGGTCCTCGCCGAGCACGCCGGCCAGCTCGCCGCCCTCGACGGCGACGACCTGCGGGCCTGGCTCGACGCCGTCGGCGCCCACGTCGACAAGGCCGCGACCGTGCTGCGGCGGCTGCGGTGAGCGTCGCCGCCGTGCGCCGCCCCGCCCTCCGGGTCTACGCGGTCGCGCTCACCGCGTACGTGGCCGCCGTGTTCCACCGCAGCTCGCTCGGCGTGACCGGGGTGGACGCGGCCGACCGCTTCCACATCAACGCCTCGGCGCTGGCCACCTTCTCCGTCGCCCAGCTCGCCGTGTACGCGGCGATGCAGGTGCCCGTCGGCGTGCTCCTCGACCGGTTCGGCTCCCGCCGGCTGCTGCTCACCGGCGGGGCGCTGATGGTGGCCGGGCAGCTCTGCTTCGCCGTCGCCACCGACGTCCGGCTCGCCGTCGCCGGCCGGGTCCTGGTCGGCCTCGGCGACGCGATGACCTTCATCAGCGTGCTGCGGATCGTGGCGTTCTGGTTCGCCGGGCGGCGCAACCCGCTGTTGGTGCAGCTCACCGGCACCGTCGGGCAACTCGGCGCGGTCCTCGGCGCCGTACCCCTGGTGGCGCTGCTGCACCACGCCGGCTGGACCCCCGCCTTCCTCACCGCGGCCGCGCTCGGCGCGACCGTGCTGCTGCTGGTGCTCGTGGCGGTACGCGACACCCCGCACGCCGAGCACGCCGCCGCTGTCGCCCCGGACCTGGCCACCGTACGCCGGCAGCTCGCCGCGGCCTGGGCCCAGCCGGGCACCCGCCTCGGTCTCTGGACCCACTTCGTCACCCAGTTCTCCGGCTCGGTCTTCGCGCTGCTCTGGGGCTACCCGTTCCTGGTGCAGGGCCAGGGCCTCTCACCCACCGCCGCCGCCTTCCTGCTCACCCTGATGACCGTGGCGACCCTGGTCTGCGGTCCGGTCATCGCGCACCTGTGCGCCCGGCACCCGTTCCGCCGCTCGGTGGTGGTCTTCGCCATCACCGCGGCCACCGCCGCCGTCTGGGCCGTGGTGCTCGCCTGGCCGGGGCGGGCGCCGCACTGGCTGCTGGTGACCCTGGTGGTCGTCCTCGCAATGAACGGGCCCGGCTCGGTCATCGGCTTCGACTACGCGCGCACGTTCAACCCGGTGCACCGCATCGGCAGCGCCACCGGGATCGTCAACGTGGGGGGCTTCGTCGCCTCGATCCTGCTGATCCTGGCCGTCGGCGTGGTCCTCGACCTGGCCACTCCCGCGGGGCGGTCCACCCCGCCGCTGGACGCGTTCCGCTGGGCCTTCGCCGTGCAGTACCTGCTCTGGGGCCTCGGCGCGGTGCAGGTGCTGCGCTACCGCAACGCCGCCCGCCGTCGGTACGCGGCGGACCGGGCCGCTGTCCCGGTCCCGGCGGCCGCCTGACCGCGGTCCCACCGGGCCGGCGGCCCGGTCAGCTGCGGAGGCGTCGGTGGGTGAGCGAGTCCAGCACCAGGGTCAGCCCCGCGCCGACCAGCCAGAAGTCCTTGGCGATGGGCGTGCCGGCCTGCGTGGGCTTCAGGCTGTGCGGTTCCCGCAGCCCCGGCGTCTTCAGGTAGAGCTGCATCAGCCCGGCGCCGAACGCGGCCAGCCCCAGCCCGACCAGGAACGACGGCGCGAACGGGGTGAGCAGCGCGGCGCCCAGGGCGATCTCGCTCCGGGACAGCAGCTTGGCGAACTGGGCAGCGTCCAGCTGCCGGAGCTGCGGGACCGCCCCCACGGCCATGCCGTGCATCGCCTCGGCGGCCTCGCCCTCCAGGCTGCGCTTGCTGAGCCCGGAATTCAGGAAGAACGCGCCGATGCTGACCCGCAGCGGCGCATGCGTCAGCTTCATGACCACTCCCGTCGGTGCTGGAGAATCGTGCCCCGGCCTACCCGGTACGGGCGGTGCTAACCCGCCGACTGGCGCTGGGCCGCCGGCGGCGCCCGGCGGTAGGTTCGCGGGGGAGCGTGATCACAGTCGCGAACGAAGGAGACACCGTGAGCCAGGAAGTCCGGGGAGTCGTGTCGCGGCGCAAGGGCGCGCCGGTGGAGGTCACCACCATCGTGGTGCCGGACCCGGGGCCGGGCGAGGCGGTCGTCCGCGTCCAGTCCTGCGGGGTCTGCCACACCGACCTGCACTACCGGGAGGGCGGCATCAACGACGAGTACCCGTTCCTGCTCGGTCACGAGGCGGCCGGCATCGTCGAGCAGGTGGGGGAGGGGGTCACCGGGGTGGCCCCGGGCGACTTCGTGGTGCTCAACTGGCGCGCGGTCTGCGGAGTGTGCCGGGCCTGCCGCCGGGGCCGCCCCTGGTACTGCTTCAACACCCACAACGCCGCCCGGAAGATGACCCTCACCGACGGCACCGAACTGTCGCCCGCGCTGGGCATCGGCGCCTTCGCCGAGAAGACCCTGGTCCACGCCGGGCAGTGCACCAAGGTCGATCCGGCGGCCCGGCCCGCAGCGGTGGGCCTGCTCGGCTGCGGGGTGATGGCCGGGCTCGGCGCGGCGATGAACACCGGCCAGGTCAGCCGGGGCGACTCGGTCGCGGTGATCGGCTGCGGCGGCGTCGGCGACGCCGCGATCGCCGGCGCCGCCCTCGCCGGAGCGACGACGATCATCGCGGTGGACACCGACTCCCGCAAGCTCGACTGGGCGCGCAAGTTCGGGGCGACGCACACGGTCAACGCCTCCGAGGACGACCCGGTCGAGGCGATCCGCGCCGCCACCGGCGGGTTCGGCGCCGACGTGGTGATCGAGGCGGTCGGCCGCCCGGAGACCTGGAAGCAGGCCTTCTACGCCCGCGACCTGGCCGGCACGGTGGTGCTGGTCGGCGTGCCCACCCCGGAGATGAAGGTGGAGCTGCCGCTGCTCGACATTTTCGGCCGCGGCGGCGCCCTCAAGTCCAGCTGGTACGGCGACTGCCTGCCCAGCCGGGACTTCCCGGCGCTCACCGCGCTCTACCTGCAGGGTCGACTGGACCTGGACGCCTTCGTCACCGAGGAGATCGCCCTGGACCAGGTCGAGGAGGCGTTCACCCGGATGCACCACGGCGACGTGCTCCGTTCGGTGGTGGTCTTCCCATGACCGCCCGCGTCGACCACACCGTCACCTCCGGCACCTTCTCCCTGGACGGGCAGACCTTCGACGTCGACAACAACGTCTGGGTGGTCGGCGACGACGCCGAGTGCGTCGTCGTCGACGCGCCGCACGACGTGGCGGCCATCCTGCGCGTCGTCGGCGCCCGCCGGGTGGTCGCCGTGCTGGCCACCCACGCCCACGACGACCACGTACGCGTGGCGCCGGAGCTGGCCCGGGCCACCGGCGCGCCGGTGCTGCTGCATCCGGCTGACCGGGTGCTCTGGGACCTGGTCCATCCGGGCACGCCGCCGGACGGCGAGCTGGCCGACGGCGCGACCGTCGAGGTGGCCGGCATCGCCCTGCGGGTGCTGCACACCCCCGGTCACAGCCCCGGCGCGTGCACCTTCCACGCCCCGGCCCTCGGCGTGGTCTTCACCGGCGACACCCTCTTCGCCGGCGGGCCGGGCGCCACCGGCCGCTCCCACCGCGACTTCGGCACCATCATCGAGTCGATCCGGACCCGGCTGCTCACCCTGCCGCCGGAGACCGTCGTGCACACCGGCCACGGCGACAGCACCACGATCGCCGCCGAGGCGCCCCACCTGGACGAATGGCTCGCCCGGGGCCACTGACCGCCGACCGCGCCCGCCGCCCCGCCGGTCCAGGGAGGACATGGTCGGCGGGCGGCCCGCGGTGCCGCCGGCCGCTGGAGCGGGGAGGGAGGGTCAGCGTTCGCCGTCGAGCACCGGCTTGACGTCCAGCACCGGCGTCCCGTGCACCGCCTCCAGGTCCGCCACCCGGACCCGCACCCCGTCCACATCGAGGACCCGGACCCGGTGCAGACCGATCGGGTTCGGCCGGTGCGGGGAGCGGGTGCTGAACACGCCGGTCTCCGGGCGGGACCGGTCCCCGCGCGGATGCACCGCCAGCACGTCCCGCCGGGCCCGGTCCAGCCAGGTCAGCACCAGCAGGTCGGCGCCGGGACGCAGGTCGCGCACCGCCGGGGCGATCCCCTCCTCGAAGACCAGCCAGGCCTCCGGCGCCCCCTCGTCGCCCTGCTTCGGGGCCACGCCCGGGTCGGTCAGCGGCGACTCCACCCGACCCACCGGGCGCAGCGTGTACCGGTCGTCGTTCACCCGAGGGCCTCCCGCAGCGTGTGCAGCCGGACGGTTGTGCCGGCGGCGGTGGTGTGCACCGGGACCAGGTCGCGGCGGGCGTGCCCGATGACCGGGCCCCGGCCGACCACGGTAGTGGCAGTCACTGTCCTCGACTTCCCGGTTCCCGCGCGCCCACTGTAACGCCGACGCCAACGGGACGCTGTCGGGTCACTTGCTTGCCGGTCGAGGCGTGCCCGGTTACTCTGCGAAGGGACCCGGATGCCGGCGGACGACGCCGCCCGGAGTCTTCCTCACCCACTCCGCACGGCCCATCACCGTCCCGGGGTGTCCATTCCGCGAGTCCCGCGCTGCGGTGACCTCGCTGCCGGTCTCCCGGCCAGGCCATTCCGCACCCGGTGAGCGCTTTCGCCGCCGGCCGGTCGCCCGTGCGCCGCACGTGCGGACCCGGCACGGCGCTGCCCGGCCGGCCCGCGAGGCCATCCCTTCCCGGTACGGCCGACCTTCCCTCCCCGGTACCGCCCGCCCTGCCGGCGCCGACCTCCCCGCTCGAGGCGGACGCCGGTCGCCCGCGGGCGGCCACCTGATCCGAAAGGCACCCCATGACCATCGAATCCACCGCCCTGACCCCGATCAGCGGCATCCTCGACGTCGACGACGACCGGGGGTACGTCCGGGTCCACGGCTACCTGTCCACCCCGGACGACGTCCACGTCTCCACGTCCCAACTCACCAGGTACGGCCTTCGCCGCGGCGACCTGGTCACCGGGGCGGTTCGCACCGGTGAGCCGCGCCGAGGCCGGCACGCCCCGCTGGCGCGGCTGGACAGCGTCAACGGGATGGAGCCGGAGGAGGCGCGGCGGCGGCCGGAGTTCTACAAGCTGACTCCGCTGTACCCGCAGGAGCGGCTGCGGCTGGAGACCGAGCCGCACATCCTGACCACCCGGGTGATCGACCTGGTCATGCCGATCGGCAAGGGCCAGCGGGCGCTGATCGTCTCGCCGCCGAAGGCGGGTAAGACGATGGTGCTGCAGGCGATCGCGGACGCGATCACCCGCAACAACCCGGAGTGCCACCTGATGGTGGTGCTGGTCGACGAGCGGCCGGAAGAGGTCACCGACATGTCTCGGTCGGTGAAGGGTGAGGTCATCGCGGCCACGTTCGACCGTCCGCCGCAGGACCACACCACGGTGGCGGAGCTGGCGATCGAGCGGGCGAAGCGCCTGGTCGAGCGGGGGCACGACGTTGTCGTGCTGCTCGACTCGCTCACCCGGCTGGGCCGCGCCTACAACCTCGCCGTCCGCTCCGGCGGGCGTACGCTCTCCGGCGGCGTCGACGTGGCCGCGCTCAACCCGCCGAAGCGGCTGCTCGCCGCGGCCCGCAACGTCGAGGAGGGCGGCTCACTGACCGTCATCGCCTCGGCCCTGGTGGAGACCGGGTCCGCGGCCGACACGCTGATCTACGAGGAGTTCAAGAGCACCGGCAACGCCGAGCTGCGGCTGGACCGGTCGCTGGCCGACCGGCGTACGTTCCCAGCCGTCGACATCCGACCCTCCGGCACGCGGCGGGACGAGCTGCTTACCAGCGGCGCCGAGCTGCACCGCGTGCGCGCCCTGCGTTCCGCGCTGTCCGCACTGGACCGGCACCAGGCCCTCGACCAGCTCCTCCGTCAGCTCGCCGGCACGCCGGACAACCACCGCTTCCTCGCCCGGCTGGACCCGTCATCCCGGGGCTAGTGCTCTGTCCACAAACGTTGGCCGGGTTGGCCCGTGGTTGGGGAAATGCCGTAGGGCTGGTGTTGGCGGCGGGTACCGAAACCCCGCGGGCGAACCCTGTCCTGCCCGCACTGCGCATAGCATCAGTTGCCATGACCGATGATCCCGCCAGCCGTCCGCCCGCCGTCCGGCAGCTGCGTCTGGTCGTGGAGGCCGACGACTACGACGCCGCGGTCGCCTTCTTCCGCGACGCGCTCGGGCTGCCCGAACAGGCCGCGTTCTCCGGCGGGGACGGTGCCCGGGTGGTGATCCTCGAGGCGGGCCGAGCCACGCTGGAGATCGCCAACCCGGCGCAGAAGCGGATGATCGACGAGGTGGAGGTCGGCCGGCAGGTCGCCCCGCGAATCCGGGTGGCGTTCGAAGTGGACGACGGTCAGGCCGTCACCGACCGGCTGGTCGCGGCAGGCGCGTCCCAGGTGGCCCCGCCGACGGTCACCCCGTGGCAGTCGCTCAACTCCCGGCTCGACGTGCCGGCGGGCCTGCACATCACCGTCTTCCAGGAGTTGCGCTCGCTGGACGAGCGGACCACCCTCGACGGCTTCGGCACCGACCGCGACGGCTGACCCCACTCGGCTGCGGAAATGCAGGTGCGCCCGGCGGGGAGCCTGCCGATACTCGGGCCGTGTCCGTCCCCCGAACCGCCCCCGCCGACGCACCCGCGCTCACGCCGGCGCAGTCCGCCGCCCTGCGGCACGTCCGGCAGGTCGCCCTGCGGGACCGGCCGGCCGCGCTCGCGGTCATCGCCCGGCACCTCGCCGGGTCGGGCGCCGCGTACCGGCCGGAGGACGTGATCGCCGCGGTCGCCGCGTACGGCCGGCTGACGCTCAACTTTCACCCGGACCGCCTGCTGCGCGACGGCCGCACGGTGGCGACCGCCTTGGACGAGGAGGGCGTGTACCGCAGCCAGTTCGAGACGGGCATCTCCAACGGCGGCCTGACCGCCTTCCCGGGCGGGGACCGGGACCGCTGGGAGGAGACGTTGTTCGGCGGGGCGTACCAGAGCGGCGACGTACGCCCCGCCGACCGTCCCAAGTACGGCGGCCTGAACCTGCTGGACCACCCGGACGGTGCCTGCCCGCGGTTCGGCTCCTGTCACCTGCGGCTGCGTCCCGAGGTCCTCGGCCGGACGACCCTCTGCTTCGGGGACAGCCACCTCGGCCCGAAGGACCTGGGCACCGTCGACGTCGTCGAGCCGGTGCTGGCGGCGCTGCTGGAGGCCACCGCCGGCACCGGCGTCAGCCTCGGGGTGGCGGGCATGGACACCCCGACCCTCCTCCGTACGCTGGTGGGCCGCCGGGAGCGGGAGTCCGCGCGGCCCGGTGCCCCCGGTCGGGCGCTCGACGACTACGTCGAGGCGCAGATCCACGGCGAGCTGAGCCTGGCGAGGGACGTCGCGGCGCTGGTCGCCGACCCGTCGTTCCGGGACACCGAGACGGGGCGGACGCTGGCCGGGATCGCCCGGCGGCACGGATTCCCGTTGCTCTGGCACACCGGCTTCGAACTGCCGTGGACGGGATCGACCCGGAGTTCCGGGGACCGGTCATCCCACCGCTGGCCGCCCGCGTGCACGCGGAGTTCGCCGGGCCGGGGGAGCCGGTGCACGCCGCGCTGATCGGCCGGGCGGCCGCCTCGGTGGTCACGGAGCCCGGGCGCTGGGCCGACCGGGGCCCAACGGAGGTCACCCTCCAGCACCTCAAGCAGCTCTGGCACGTCCTCGTCCGGTTCGGTACGCCCGCCGCCCGCTGACCGGAGAAAGCCGCCCGCTCCGGGCCGTCGGCAGGTTCGTCCTCGCTGTCCGGAAAGGCCGCTTCATGCCCATCGCGGCCGCCGCCGACGAGCTCGTCCGACACCCCTCGTGACCTGGGCCGCAGCTTCGCCGGCACCTGGCATTTCCGGAATGACCGACACGGGTAGCTGGTTGTGTTCCCCGTACCGCCGGACCGTAAACCCTTACCGGCCGGTAGTTCCCCGAGGGGCGCTCACCCCGGAGCGCGTCGTAACGATCGAAAGGGCAACCATCGTGAAGCAGCACTTCACTCGATGGCTCCCCGCCATCGCCAAGACCAGGCAGGACTTCTCTCGACGGCTGCCCGCGATCGCGGAGGCAACGCGGAGCAAGATCGCGAACATCCCGCAGAACAAGGCCGCGCTGAGCGTCGCGGGCGTGGCCGCCATCGGCGCCCTGGCGTTCGGCCCCACCGCCATCGCCGCGCCGGTGACCGGCGGACCCCATGCGGGCGCCGTGGCCGCCATCGACCTGGCAACGGGCAAGAAGACCGAAACCGTCGTGCCCGCGCAGACCACCGGCGCCGACAAGGTGAACCAGCCGGCCTCCGAGAAGCCGAGCCGGGACAAGCTCATCCCGCACGGCGTCGAGGGCGCCCAGTCGCGGATCCCGCTCGACGACGCGCAGATCGCCAACGCCAAGGCCATCGTCAAGGCGGCCAAGGAGACCGGCGTGGGCGAGCGCGGCGCCGTCATCGGCGTGGCGACCTCGCTGCAGGAGTCGAAGCTGTACAACCTCGGTCACCTCGGTGCGTACAACGACCACGACTCGCAGGGCCTGTTCCAGCAGCGCCCGTCGTCGGGTTGGGGTTCGCCCGAGCAGATCACCGACCCGGACTACTCCGCCAAGGCGTTCTTCAACGCGCTGAAGAACGTCGGTGGGTGGCAGCAGCTGCCGCTGACCGCGGCGGCGCAGACCGTTCAGGTGTCCGCCTTCCCGTACGCCTACGCGCAGTGGGAGGAGCAGGCGGCAGACGTCGTCCAGCAGCTCTGGTGACGCTTTGCGTTTTTGGCCGGCCGGTTCCCTTCGCTGGGGGCCGGCCGGTTTCCTTTTGCTGGGTTTCGCTGCCGTCCCTTGTGGTCCTTTGCTGGTTGCGGTGGGGGGTGTGGCCCGCCGTGACCGGCTCCGGGCGGTCAGGCTTGATCCCTGCGCCGGTCACGGCGGGCCACACCCCTGACGTGGTCCCGGTCCGCCCGTGCGTCCCCGGCCGGGCGGTTCGCGTGTCCCGTCGATGTCGTCCCGGGTTGCGGCAGGTTG
>NZ_JBHSBP010000098.1:0-78547 GCF_042650725.1 Micromonospora sp. GCM10011541 | reverse complement strand
GTGTCTACACCGATCATCAGGGCAGCTACCCGACGTACTCACACCGTTGCGCGGAAAGGCTCACTCAGTCGACCAGCGGGCGGACGTCCCAGAGCCACACCCCGCCGGTCAGCACCGGATCGATCCCGGTCAGCTCGGTCATCCCCCGGTGCAACGCGCCCGCCTGCTTCTGCCGGGGATCGAGCAGCACCGCCCCGGCCCGCCAGTACCGCAGGTCGTCCACGGCGGCCACCCGGTCCTGCGGCGTGATCGGCGGCACCGCGTCGGTGTTCCGGATCTCGGTGAAGAAGGTGCTGGTGGGGCGGGGCGGGGCGGTGAAGAGGGCGACCCGGCCGGCCCCGGGCCGGGTGTCGGGCGCGAGGAAGTAGCCCCGGGCGAGCGGCATCTCCAGCCGGGTCTCGGCGGACCAGCGCAGCGGGTCGGCGTAGTTGGTGTCGGGCAGCGGCAGGGTGACGATGCTGTGCCCGCCGGCCACGTACGGGCGCCAGGCCCCCGAGCGGACGAACTCCGGCGTCGGGTCGAGGCGTACCGAGGGGAGCGGCGTCGGCAGGATCGGCAGCAGGGCCATCGCCAGCACGGTGACCGTGACGAACCGGATCTGCGGCCGGGCTGCGGGGTTCCGTCGGGCCAGCCGCCGCGCCTGCTCCGCGCCGAGCGCGAGCAGCACCCCGACGATCGGGGTCAGCGCGAGCGACCAGCGGGTCGGCACCACCGAGTGCAGGATCGCCAGGTTCTCCAGCGGCGCCCACGGCCCGGGCACGCCGGTGTCCCGCCCGTCGAAGCGGATCTCCCGGCCCAGCGAGAAGACGGCGAAGAGCAGGCCGGCCCCGGCCAGGCCGAGCACGACGGCGTTGCGTCGCAGCCACCAGACCAGCGCGATCACCAGTACGGCCAGCGGCCACCCGAAGAAGGCGTTCTCCTCGGTGGCGTTCTTGGCCAACCGGGCGCTGCCGCGGGGGTCGCCCGCGACCGACTCGCCCGACCAGGCCACGAACGAGGCGAGATCGGTGCGGTAGCCGCGGATCAGCCGGGACAGTCCCTGGTACGCCCCCGGCCCGAAGAACTGCACGTACAGCGGGTACGCGAGCAGCGCCCCGGCGACGGCGGCGGCCACGCCGAGCCCGGCGGCGAACGGCCGGATGCCCCGCCGCAGCTCCGGACGGCCGAGCGCGAGCGCGCCGACGACGACGGCGAGGCCGATCGCGGTCATCAGCAGGATCTCCAGGTTGAGGAAGGCCTGCCAGACGATCACCAGTCCGAGCAGCACGCCGTTGCGCAGCCAGCGCCCGGGTTCGGCCAGCCGCAGGGTCCGCCAGACGATCAACGGCACCACGAACTGGGAGACGATGTTGGGGTGGGCGTTGGCGTGCGACACCATCGCCGGCGCGAAGGCGCAGAAGCCGGCCCCGAGCCAGGCCGGTCCCCGGGCCCCGATCAGCACCCGGGAAAGGACGAAGTACCAGGCCACAGCGGTGGCGATCATTCCCGCGGTGAGAAAGACCAGGAAAGCCGCACGCGGGCCGAGGAGAACGGTGACGGGCGTCATTGGGAGTGAAATGGATAATACGGACGTATTAGCCATCAGATTGACGCCGTCCGGGAAATTCATCCGGTCCGAGACGAACGGATAGGCGAAATCGGTCACCACCCGCGCTCCGTGCGCCATCATCCACTCGAACTGCGCCTGATCGGAGCGGTTGTCCCGCACCCCGTCGCCGGGATTCAGCCAGAACCGGGCGGTCACCCAGAAGGCGAGCAGCGCGAAGCTGAGCACGGCGGCAGCGTCGATCCACCGGCCCCGCCCGTCCCGTACGCCCCGGCCGGCCTCACCCGCAACGGTGCCGCCGTCCGATTCAGGAGTAGTCATAACAATTCGGAGCGTAGTCAGGGTATGGCAGGGCCGTGACATGTTTCGGGGTACTGGCGTACTATGTGCCGAGTTCGCCGACCGCCGATCACGTGCCCACTCCCGACCACATTTCGGCCACCCCCGGTGCCCCGATTCGCACACCGTCCATGCGGATGGTTGACTCTGTCGGTCCAGGCGCGGGTCAGTCATATCGTGAGGAATCGACGCATGGCAGAGATCACTGGGGATCAGCGCGTCCAGTCGGAGGTGCTCGAAGGACTGGCGACGGCGGTCAACCACCGCAGGTGGTTCGTCGAACTGGCGGTGCCCTACCTCGGTGACAACCCCATCGAGATCGGCAGCGGGCTGGGCGACTACGCCCTGGAGTGGTCCGAGCACCTGCCCCGGATCACCGCCACCGAGGCGGACCCGGACCGGCTCGTCCAGCTCAAGGAGCGGCTCGCCGAGCGCCCGAGCATCGAGGTCCGGCAGATGCTGCTGCCGCACTCGGAGCGCGGCGACTACAGCGCCGCCGTGTCGTACAACGTGCTGGAGCACATCGAGGACCACGTGGGCGCGCTGCGCAGCATGCGCGACCTGGTCCGGCCCGGCGGCGCCGTGGTGATCATCGTGCCGGCGTTCCAGTTCGCGATGAGCCCGGCGGACATCGCCACCGGCCACGTCCGGCGCTACACGAAGAAGACCCTGACCGCGGCCATGACCGAGGCGGGCCTGACGGTGGAGAAGATCCACTACGCGAACGCGCTCGGCCTGATCGGCTACTTCATGGCCACCAAGGTCTTCCGGCTGATGCCGAAGGAGGGCCCCATGGTCAAGGTCTACGACACCCTGGTCCTCCCGGCGACCAAGGCCGCCGAGCAGCGCATCCGCCCCCCGTTCGGCCAGTCCGTCTTCGCCGTAGCCCGCGTCCCCGCCTAACCCGCCCCCGCCCCCGCCTAACCCGCCCCCGCCCCCGCCCACTCCCGCGATCTTGCACTTTGGGCCCCGGATTCGCGGCTCATGTCCGCTTTGCCGGGGCCACCAGTGCAAGATCGCGGGACTTGGGGGCGCGGGTTAGTCCTTGAGCTGGTACGTGGGGCGGATTACGGCGCGGGCGAGGGTGTGGAAGGCGAGGTTGAAGCCGACGAAGGCGGGGCTGGCGTTCTTGCCGACGTCCAGGCGCTCGACGTCTACGGCGTGCACGGCGAAGACATACCGGTGCGGGCGGTCACCGGGCGGCGGGGCGGCGCCGCCGTAGCCGGTGTCGCCGTAGTCGTTGCGGATGCTGAAGGCGCCGCCGAGGTCGCTCTCCTTCACCCCGGTGGGCAGCTCGGTCACCGAGGCGGGTACGTCCACCAGCACCCAGTGCCAGAAGCCGCTGCCGGTCGGGGCGTCCGGGTCGAAGCAGGTCACCACGAAACTCTTCGTCCCGTCGGGGAAGCCCGACCAGGCGAGCTGCGGGGAGACGTTCTCGCCGCCGGCGCTGCCGTGCGCGTACCGCGCCTCCATCGGCTCGCCGTTGTGCACGTCGTCGCTGGTGAGGCTGAACGACGGCACCGTGGGCAGCAGCTCGTACGGGTCCGGGGCGATCGGTCGTTCCAGGGTCATCGAAACGGGTCCTTCCGGGTGCGCGTTTTTCCTGCGCCCCTTCATACCCCGTCGACGCGCCGCTTCGAACCGAAAGCGTGTCGTGTCCGGCCCCACGGCGTGAAACCATCGCGGGTAGCGGGCGGAGCGTCGCCGCCGCCCGGCTGACCGACGGACGGGTCCTCACCGACGGGACGTGCCGGTTCTGGTTCAGCGTGCCGGCCGGCCAGGACGGCTCCCGCCTGCTGGTCGTCGGGCGGGACGGCGGGGCATACACCGAGGCGGGCCTGAACGGCACGCTGGTGATGGTCCGTCTCGGCGGTTGACGCGGAGGGTGTGGGATTCGAACCCACGAAGGACATCGCTGCCCTTACCGGTTTTCAAGACCAGCGCCATCGGCCACTAGGCGAACCCTCCCGGGCCACGCCCCCCGCAGGGTACGCGACCGTGCCTAGTCTGCCACGGGCGCTCCGTCGGGCGAGCCGCCGTCCCACCATCACTGGCACGATGGCCGGATGTGGGAGACCCCGGCGGTGGTGCCGATCACCGGGATCATGGCGGCCGGCAAGTCCACTGTGGCCGAGCTGCTGGCCCGCCGGGTGCCCCGCTCGGTGCACCTGCGCGGCGACGTGTTCCGCCGGATGGTGGTGAACGGACGGGCGGAGATGACCGCGCAGCCGTCCGAGGAGGCGTGGCGGCAGCTCAGGCTCCGGTACGAGCTCGCCGCGACGGTGGCCGACCGCTACGCCGGGGCGGGCTTCACCGTCGTGCTCCAGGACGTGGTGCTCTGCGAGCCGTGAGCTTACTCATGCTCACTGACTCGCAACGGTACGGCGACTGGCCGGTGGCGGACCTGGATGCCGGGTTCCGGTCCGACACCCCGCGGATCGGGCTCTGGCTGGACACCTCGGACCAGACGCCGGAGCGGACGGTGGCGGAGATTCTGGCCCGGGCGTGGACGGACGGCCGGATCGGGTAAGACTGGGCCATGCGCGCGATCACGATTCCGGAACCCGGCGGACCCGAGGCACTCGTCTGGGCGGAGGTGCCGGATCCGGAGCCCGGCCCGGGCGAGGTGATCGTCGACGTGCGGGCGAGCGCGGTGAACCGGGCGGACCTGTTGCAGCGGCAGGGGCACTATCCGCCACCGCCGGGGGCGCCCGCGTACCCCGGCTTGGAGTGTTCCGGGGTGATCGGCGCGATCGGTCCCGAGGTGACCGGCTGGACGGTGGGCCAGGAAGTCTGCGCGCTGCTGGCCGGCGGCGGGTACGCCCAGCGGGTGGCCGTGCCGGCCGGGCAGCTGCTGCCGGTGCCGGCCGGCGTCGACCTGGTCGACGCGGCGGCCCTGCCCGAGGTGGCCTGCACGGTCTGGTCGAACGTCGTCGCGCTGGCCCGGCTCACGAAGGGTGAGACGCTGCTCGTGCACGGCGGCGGCAGCGGGATCGGCACCTTCGCCATCCAGCTCGGCGCGGCCCTCGGGGCGATCGTGGTGGTGACCGCGCGGGCGGCCAAGCACGAACGGCTGCGCGAGCTGGGCGCCGCGCACACGATCGACTACCGCGAGCAGGACTTCGTCGAGGAGGTCCGTCGGGTGACCGACGGCCGGGGCGCGGACGTGATCCTCGACATCATCGGCGCCGCCTACCTGCCGCGGAACGTGGCGGCGCTGGCGACCGGCGGTCGTCTGGTGGTGATCGGCATGCAGGGTGGCCGCAAGGGCGAGCTGGACCTGGGCGCGCTGCTGGCCAAGCGGGCCTCGGTGGCAGCGACGGCGCTGCGCTCCCGCCCGCTGGCCGAGAAGGCGGAGATCGTCCGGGGGGTCCGCGAGCAGGTGTGGCCGCTGGTGGAGTCCGGGGCGATCCGCGCGATCGTGGACCGCCGGCTGCCGATGGCCGACGCGGCCGAGGCGCACCGCCTGGTGGAGACCAGCGACCACCTGGGCAAGGTGCTGCTCGTCGGCTGACCGCTCACTCGGACGCGGCGTCGGCGCCGGGGCGGGCCAGCATCAGCCGGGCACCCGGGCCCTCCGCGGCCAGCGCGTCCTCCGGGTTGTAGAGCGTGCAGCGCTGCAGCGACAGGCAGCCGCAGCCGATGCAGCCGTCCAGGTCGTCGCGGAGCTTGCCGAGCAGCCGGATCTTCTCGTCCAGCCGGTCCCGCCAGGCCCGGGAGAGGGCGGCCCAGTCGTCCGGCGTCGGGGTACGCGACGACGGCAGCGAGTCCAGCGCCTCCCGGATCTCCTCCAGCGAGACGCCCACCTGCTGGGAGATCCGGACGAACGCCACCCGGCGCAGCTCGGTGCGGGCGTACCGGCGCTGGTTGCCGCCGGTGCGCTCGGCCCGGATCAGGCCGAGCCGCTCGTAGTAGCGCAGCGCCGAAGGGGCGACCCCGCTGCGGGCGGAGAGTTGCCCGATGGTGAGTGATTCGTGCATCACACGACCTTGAGTTGAAGTGAGCTTCAGGTCGCAGGCTAGCCGCATGACGACGACGACCGCCACCGACCCCGTCACGCTCGGGGCGCTGCTGGACCGGATCCGGGCCGGCCGCGAGTTCGGTGCCAACGTGTACTCGACGCTGGACGTGCTCCAGGTGCTCTACGACCGGGTGCTGCGGATCACCCCGGCGACGATCGACGACCCGGACCGGGACCGCTTCCTGCTCTCCAAGGGACACGCGGTGGCCGGCTACTACGCGCTGCTCGCCGCGAAGGGGTTCATCCCGGTGGAGTGGCTGGACGACCAGGGCGGCCCGGAGAGCCGGCTCGGCGACCACCCGGACCGGCTGCTGGTGCCCGGGGTGGAGATCGGCTCCGGGTCGCTCGGCCACGGGCTGGGCCTCGGCGTGGGCACCGCGCTGGGCCTGCGGGCGCAGGGCCGGCTCGACCCCCGGGTGTACGTGCTGCTGGGCGACGCCGAGCTGGACGAGGGCTCCAACCACGAGGCGATCGCGTACGCCGGGGCGACCGGGCTGGCGGGGCTGACCGCGATCGTCGTCGACAACCGCTCGGCGAGCCACGGCTGGCCGGGCGGCGCGGCGAGCCGGTTCACCGTCAACGGGTGGACCGCCGCGACCGTCGACGGGCGCGACCACGAGGCCCTGCACACCGCCCTCACCGGGCACGACAACCACCGGCCGCACGTCGTCGTCGCGGTCGTCGCAGAAGAGGAGTGAGATCGTGCGCGACACCTTCGTGACCAGCGCCACCGCACTGCTGGACGACCCCCGGACCACGATCGTGCTGGCCGACATCTCGGCCGCCGCGTTCGCCCCGGCCGCCCTGCGCCACCCCGATCGGGTGCTCAACGTCGGGATCCGGGAGCAGCTGATGGTGGGTGTGGCGGGCGGGCTGGCGCTGACCGGGCAGCGCCCAATCGTGCACAGCTACGCCCCCTTCCTCGTCGAGCGGGCGTACGAGCAGATCAAGCTCGACCTCGACCACCAGGGCGTCGGGGCGGTGCTGGTCAGCGTCGGCGCGTCCTACGACCGCGCGGCGGCCGGCCGTACCCATCTGGGCTCGGCGGACGTGGCCCTGATCGACACGCTGCGCGACTGGACGGTGCACGTCCCCGGCCACCGGGACGAGGTGCCCGGGCTGCTCCGGGACGTGGTGTGCGGGCAGGACTCGGCGTATCTGCGGCTCTCCACCCAGAGCAACGCCCGCGCGTACCCGGACGCGGGTGACCTTCGGGTGCTGCGCGACGCCGGTCCGGGCGCCCCGCTGCTGGTCGCGGTCGGGCCGCTGCTCGACGCGGCGCTGGCCGCCGTGGAAGGGCTGCCGGTCACCGTGGCGTACACGCACCGGCCGCGACCGTTCGACACCGCGGGTCTGCGGGCGCTGGCCGGCGCCGAGGTGATCCTGGTCGAGCCCTACCTGGCCGGCACGTCCGCCCGGGTGGTCGGCGCCGCGCTGGCCGACCGGCCGCACCGGCTGCTCACCCTCGGCGTGGGCCGCGAGGACCTGCGCCGCTACGGCTCGGCCGAGGACCACAGTCGCTGGCACGGCCTGGACGCCGCCGGCCTGCGCCGGTCGGTCGGCGAATTCCTCGCCGCGGTGCCGGCGCCGGCCTGATCGGCCGGAGCGGGCCGGCGGAGGGTGGCGGAAACAGAGGGACCCCGCGCCTGGGTCGAGCCGGGGCGACGGGGTCCTGCGGTGGTTCGTGCGGGCGGGGGCCCGAGGTCAGCGCCGGGCCGTCCCGGCCGGGCGGCGGCGGGCGCGCTCCCGGGCCAGGATCCAGATCGCCTCGACGCCGTCCTTCCAGGTGATCTTCTTGCCCTCCTCGCGGCCGCGGGCGCGGTAGCTGATCGGCACCTCGTACGGGCGGATCCGCTGACGCAGCAGCTTGCCGGTGACCTCCGCCTCCATGCCGAAGCCGCGGGAGCGGATCTGGAGCGAGCGGTAGAGCTCGACCGGCATCAGCTTGAAGCAGGTCTCCAGGTCACCGATGTAGGAGTTGTAGAGCACGTTGGCGGCCAGGGTGACGCCCTTGTTGCCCACCACGTACCAGAAGCTGTAGGAGCTGTGGCTGCCGAACGTCCGATTGCCGTAGACGACGGTGGCCCGGCCGTCGAGGACCGGCTCCAGCAGACGCGGAATGTCCTGCGGGTCGTACTCGAGGTCGGCGTCGAGGATGACCATGTACTCACCCTCGGCGTTGTCGACGGCCGTCTTGATGGCCGCGCCCTTGCCGGCGTTGCGCTGGTGGGTGATCACCCGCAGCCGCGCGTCGTCCACTCGACCGAGGACCTCCGAGGTGCCGTCTCGGCTGCCGTCATCGACGACGACGAGCTCGATCTCACACGGGTAGTCGACCGCCAATGCCTGCTTGAGGGCATCCGCGATTCGTTCTTCCTCGTTGTAGACCGGCATGAGGATCGAGAGCTTCACGGGAGATCTCCACGGTGGGGACAGCAAATCGGCCCTAGCGTAGCCTGGCTCTTCGTCGCGGTGCAGCCCGCCACCTCCCCATCGGGCCGGGGGCGCCGGGCGGTCCGACCTCGATGATTTCCGGTGGAGCGTTCGGAACCGCCCTGCTCAGGGCGCGACGCGGTGAAGCGTGGAAGCGGTCGGCGGTGCCCGTCGAGCGGCGCCGCCGGCCCGAAGCGCACCACTCGGCCCTGCGGTGCCGGCCGTCCGGTCAGCCGCGACCGGCCCCGGGTATCGACCCGGACCGCCGCCCGCCCGATCTGTCGGAAGAGTTCCCTTCCGCACCGGGGCGCAAGCTCTCCGAGACGCATTCACATCTCTCCATCGGCCGGTTACCTTCCGGTAACTCAATCGACATCCCACGATTGAGCCGAAAGGAGTGCGTCGATGCTTGGTACCCCGGCCAGGCGCGTACGGACGACTCGACGGCATGCCCTGGCCGTCCTGTCCGCCGCCGCCCTCGCCCTGCCGATGCTCGTCGGACCGGCCTCCCCCGCGGCCGCCGCCGACCGTCCCGCCGTCCAGCCGCTCCCGACCGCCCTCGAGACCGTCCGCGCCGCCGAGTCCACCGCGCTCTACGGCTCCCCCGACATCCGCCCGCTGGAGCAACGCCGCACCGCCCTGGTGACCATGGGCGACAGCGAGATCTCCGGTGAGGGGGTGGGCGACTACGTTCCCGGCACCCACCAGGACGGCAACTGGTGCGACCGCTCGTACGACCAGGCCGTGTTCCGTACCGGCATCCCGGCCGACGAGAGGTACAACCTGGGCTGCTCCGGCGCCACCCCGTGGAACCTGTCGCCGGCAGGCCGACCCAGCACAACGAGCTGAACCAGGGTGACTACCTGGCGATCAAGGCCCGCAACACGCACGTCAAGCTGATCTGGGTGGTCGCCGGGGCCAACGGCGACGGCACCATCCAGTTCGGACCCGTCGCCACCGACTGTGCGATCCGTCGCGTCTTCTTCCAGGGCGCGTGCTACCCGACGTACACCGACCAGTGGACGATCCGCACCGACGGCAGCCGGCGTGCGGTCGAGGAGGCGATCACCTCGATCCGGCGGACCATGACCGGGGCCGGCTACCTGCGCTCGGACTACGAACTGGTGCTGATGTCGTACCCGAGCCCGGGCAGCCCGGACGTGGAGGACAACCCGGACTTCCCCGGCTGGTACGCCGGCGGCTGCCTGCTCTACCTGCCCGACGCCGCGTTCGCCCGGAACAAGGCGGTGCCGCTCTTCGAGTCGGCCCTGCGCGCGGCGGCGGCGAACACCGGCACCCGCTACCTCGACGCCAGCCGGCTCTTCCACGGCCACGAGGTGTGCACCGACAACACCTCGGTCCGCGGCCTCTACATCGAGGTCGACATCTGGGACGAGAATGCCGCCCGGCAGTCGTTCCACCCCAACTACCGCGGGCACGGCATGTTCGCCCAGTGCATCACCCGGTTCTGGAACTCCGGGCAGGAGAAGGCGACCTGCGTCGACCCGGCCAGCACCGGCCAGGGCGTGCTCCACCCGGGGCTGCTGGAGTTCAAGCAGCTCCGCAACGCGGCCACCGGCACCTGCGTGGACGGCAAGGGCTACGACTCGCGCAACGGCACCGTCCAGCAGTCGCATGCCTGCCACGGCGGCCGTAACCAGGGCTTCTGGTACGACCCGACCCGGCAGTCGCTGCACTCGGAGCTCTCCCACGACCGCTGCCTGGACGTCTCCGGCGGGTCGCTGACCTCCGGCACGGCGGTCAACATCTACGACTGCCACGGCGGGCCCAACCAGCAGTTCGTCTTCGCCGGCCGCCAGCTCAAGCCGGCCGGCGCGACCAACCTCTGCGTGGCGTTCGACAACCCGTGGCTGGGCACCCCACGGCTGCGGCTGGCCAGCTGCTCCACCAGCACCCGCCAGCAGTGGTCCTTCGAATCGCAGTCGTTCGCCAACCCGGTGGGTTACGGCCACGACGACTTCATCGGCTCCCGGGTCTACTGACCGACAACCGGGTCCCCTTGCGCGGAGGGGACCCGGTCCGCCGTCAGTTCTGCTTGACCGGGACCACGACCAGCCGGGCCACGCCGCCGTCGCCGTCCTTGACGCCGGCCACGCCGACCGTGGTGCCGACCTTGACGTCCGTGGACCGGATCGTGGTACGCCGCTCGACCACCCGGAGGTCGTCGCCGAAGGTCCAGGTCATGGTGAAGCCGTCGATCGACTTGACGGTCATGGACTTCGCGTCGATCGCGGTCACCTGGCCGCGCTGGACGGCGACGGTCTTCGTACCGCCGTCCCTGGTCTGGACCACGACCTCGCCGTGCAGGGTGTTCTTGCGCAGCAGCACCCGGGCCCGGTGCCGCTTGCGCCACTCCTGGCCGCGATCACCGCGCTTGTCCTTCGGACCGGCCGAGGTGGACGGCTCCGGCTCGGCGGAGGACGACGCGGGCGCGGCGACCGGGTCCACGTCCAGGTCGGCGGCGTCGAAGCCCATCGCGGCGAGCGCCTGACCGTCCGCGCCCATGGCGGCGGCGACCTCGACCGCCGTCTCCTTGGCCGAATCCTGGGCCAGCTGGGCCGGGCCACAGCCGGCGAGGCCGAGCGCGGCCGCCGCGAGCAGGGCGGTGACGCCGGTGACGATTCCCTGACGTGCCATCAGTGTTCCTCTCGTCCGTGGAGCATCAGCGTCCCGCGTTCCGGCGAGCGGACCGTCAGCCCGGTGTACGGGTCAGGTAAGGATCTCCGGGCAGCCGGACGGTGAAGGCCGCCCCGCCCTCCGGCGCGTGGCCGGCGGCGATGTCGCCGCCGAGCCGGCGGACCAGCCCGGCGGCGAGCGCCAGCCCGAGCCCGCTGCCCACCTTGCGCACCCCCCGGTACCGCTGGTGCAGCGCGCCGCGCTCGAAGGCCACCGCCAGGTCGTCGTCGGTGAAGCCGGGTCCGCCGTCGCGGACCTCGACGATCCCGCCGGCGGCCGGGTCCGCGCCGGCCGGCCGGGCCGCGAGCACCACCGGCGCCCCCGGCGGTACGACCCGCAGCGCGTTCTCCAGCAGGCCGTCGAGCACCTGCCGGATCCGCCCCGGATCGGTGTACGCCGGCACCGGCCCGGGCGGCACCTCCAGCCGGAACGTCACCCCGAGCGCGGCGCACCGGTCGGACCAGGTCCGTTCCGCCTCGGCGGCCAACCGGGCCAGGTCGACCGGGACCGGTTCGAGCGGGAAGTCGGCGGCCTCCAGCCGGGCCAGCGACAGCAGGTCGCTGACCAGCCGGTCCAGGTGCTCGGCCTCGGCGAGCATGGTCCGGCCGGTGTCGGGCACCCCGTCCGCGTCGATCACCCCGTCGGCGAGCGCCTCGGCGTAACCGCGGATCGCGGTCAACGGGGTGCGCAGCTCGTGCGAGACCGAGAGCAGGAACTCGCGTTGCCGCCCCTCGCTGGTGGCCAGCGCGGCGGCCAGGCCGTTCAGCGCGTACGCCAGGTCGGCCACCTCGTCCGGCGGCTCGACCGGTACGCGTACCGCCCGGTCCCCGGCGCGCAGCCGGGCGGCGGGGGTGGCCGCGGTCCGGATCGGCCGGGCCAGTCGGCGGGCGAGCAGCAGCCCGGCCGCCACCCCGGCGGCGAGCCCGGCCAGCAGCGGGAGCCAGAGGCTGCGCAGCACCTGCCGCCACGGCCCGCTGCTGGTGGCCCGGGTCAGCACGACGCCGTCGCCGCCGGGCAGCGCCCGCCCCTCGACCAGGGCCCGCTCGCCGTTCACCAGCCGCCGCCCGGAGAGGTCCTTGCCGGTCGCCACCCGGGTCACCACCTGCCGGGGCAGGCCGGGGCGGTCCACCTGACCGGCGCGGACGACGTACACGTCGATGTCCTGCTGGCGGAGCTGGCGGATCAGCCGGTCCCCGGCGTTGTCCCGCTGCCGGGCGGGGCGGACCCGCAGCACGTCGGCGGCGAGGCGGGCCTGGGCGGCGAGGGCCGCCTGGTCGCGCCGCTCCGCGCCGCGTACCGCGAGGGGGACCGCGACCAGCGCGGTCACCAGCACCGACACCAGCGCGACCGCGCAGGTGACCAGCACCGCGCGGGTGGTCAGGGTGCCGGCGAACCGCGGGCGCGGGGGCGTCGGCGCGGTACCCGGCCCGATCACCGGCAGGGCGACGGTCGGCTGGTGCGGTCGGCCCGGCCCCGGGGCAGGCTGCGGGCCGACCGGTCGCTGCGGGTGGGTCGGTGGCGGGCCGGCGGGATCAGGCATCGGCCGCGTACCCGACGCCGCGGTGGGTGCGGATCACGCTGGCCGGGCCGAGCTTGGCGCGGACCTGCGCCACGTGCACGTCCACGGTCCGGGTGCCGGCGTGCGCGGCGTACCCCCAGACACCGGCGAGCAGTTCCTCCCGGGTGAACACCCGGCCCGGCCGGGCCATCAGGTGGGCGAGCAGGTCGAACTCGGTGGAGGTGAGCTGGACCGGGGTGCCGGCGGCGGTGACCGTCCGGCGGGCCGGGTCGAGGACGACCGGGCCGACCACCCGGGGCTGCTCCGCCCCGGCCGGCGCCCCCGCCGATCGGCGCAGCACCGCCCGGACCCGGGCGACCAGCTCGCGCGGGCTGAACGGCTTGGTCACGTAGTCGTCCGCGCCCAGTTCCAGGCCGACGATCCGGTCGACCTCGTCGTCCCGGGCGGTGAGGAAGATGACCGGGGTCCAGTCGCCGGCCTCGCGGAGCCGCCGGCAGACCTCCGTCCCGGCCAGGCCGGGCAGCGCGATGTCCAGCACGCACGCCACCGGGCGCAGCCGCCGCGCGGCGGCGAGGCCCCCGACGCCGTCCCGTTCCAGATGTACGCCGAACCCGTCCCGGGTCAGGTAGAGCCGGACCAGGTCGGCGATGGCCGGCTCGTCCTCCACCACGAGGACGAGCCCACGCTGCGCGGTGTCGGCGGTCACCGGCCCATGATTACCGACCGGCGGGCGTCCGGGACGTCCGGGGAACGTTCGGGTTCGGTAAGGACCCGGTCAGCGCACCGGCGCCGGGCGGAACGCGGCCGGCCGGGCGGCGAGCGGCGGCTCGCCGATGGTGGCGACCAGTCGCTCCGCGGGCGTCCGCAGGCGGGTACGGAAGGCGTGGTTGAGCAGCGCGTCGAGCTGCCAGACCTGCTTCGGGTGATGGGTCCGGATGAGGAACCGCTCGCGGGCCCCGTCGATCGCCGTGGCGGCCAGCTCGACGCTGTGCAGGCGCGGGTCCGGGCTCCAGGTGACGTTGCTCAGCTCGCGCAGCTCGGTGTTGAGGTGGAGCCGCAGCCGGTGCAGCACCCGGGTCTGCTGGGTGACCACCAGGCGGCGGTGGGTGAGGAGCATCAGGTAGTCGCCGCCGACCGGGTGGTCGGGGCGGCTGCACCGGGTGACCAGGATGGTGGCGTCGCCGGAGCCCACGCACCGGCGGAAGATCGGCATGTGCCGGCTGACCGTCTGGGTCGCCAGACCGGTCTCGGCGGCGGCCGGAAGGAACGTTCGGGAGAAGACGTCCATGCAATGTGCAACGACGGCTGACCAAGCGTGACATGGGTCACAGCAAATTTCTGGAACTTCCATCCGTGCAAATCGCACGTGGTGTCCGACATCGGGACCGCCGCCGGCCGGGGCGGCACCGGCCAGGGTCAGACCGGCAGGTCGGCGAAGAGCTCGCCGAGCCAGCCGGGGACGGCCGACGCGTACTCGGCGCGGGCCGGGTCGGTGGACCGCAACGCGCGCCGCCAGGAGAGCGACCGGCTCACCGTGGCCACCCGCATCGCCAGGCCCGCCACCTCGCGCAGCGTCGCCCGGTCGTGCCGGTCGGTCCACGCCTCCAGGTACGCGTCCCGAAGCCGGATCAGCGCCGGATCACCCGGGGCCAGTTCGCCGGCGTACGCCACCGAGCGCAGGGTGACCAGCAGGGTGCCGAAGGGGTGGGCGACCGAGGCGTCCCCCCAGTCGAAGAAGCGGTACCCGTCGTCGCCGACGAAGACGTTCCCGTCGTGCAGGTCGTCGTGCTGGACGGTGGCCGGCACGTCCACCTCGGCCAGTCGACGGCACACCGCCGCGAACTCCGGCCGGTACGCGCGCAGCCGCTGGTGCAGCTCCGGGATGAGGCCGTCCGGCTCGCCGAGGAGCAGCGCCTCCTCGTCGTCCAGCAGCCGGTCGAACAGCTCGGGCATCAGCTCCGGCCGCTGGTCCGGCACGCCCCGGTCCAGCAGTCGCCGCGCGTGCGGGGCGACCGCGACCTGGAGTTCCGCGTACGCGGGCAACACCCGTGCCCAGTGCGTGACGTCCTGCTTCCCGGCCAGCGTGTCGCGCAGGCTCGGGCCCCCGTCGGGCAGCAGCGACCAGCCCCGCTCGACGTCCACGGCGATCGGGTCGAGCACCGCACCGGGGCAGAGCCGGGGCAGCTCGGCCAGCAGCGCGGCCTCGTACCGGGTGCCGGGGTTGTTGGCCTTGAACCAGAACAGACCGGCGTCGGTGGGCACCTGCCACACCAGCGACCAGGGCCGGACCCGGGACTCGACCGGGCCGGTCACCCGGTGACCGTGGGCGGCCACCGCGTCACCGACCCAGGCGAGCGCGTCGGCGCGCCACGGGTCGGTCGACCAGTCGCTGGCATCGGTGCGGGTCATCGTCACGTCCCGCAGAGTAGGGGTCGACCGGCCCTGCGGCGAGGCCATTTCCGGGCCGGTCAACCCGGGCCCGGGTGGGGACCGGTCAGAGGAGCTCGACGATGGTGGCGTTGGCCATGCCGCCACCCTCGCACATGGTCTGCAGGCCGTAGCGGATGCCGTTGTCCCGCATGTGCTGGAGCATGGTCGTCATGATCCGGGCGCCGGACGCGCCGAGCGGGTGACCGAGGGCGATCGCCCCGCCCCGCGGGTTGAGCCGCTCCGGGTCCGCCTCGGTCTCCGCCAGCCAGGCCAGCGGCACCGGGGCGAACGCCTCGTTCACCTCGTACACCCCGATCTCCTCGATGCCCAGCCCCGCGCGGCGCAGCGCCTTCGCGGTGGCCGGGATGGGGGCGGTGAGCATGGCGACCGGGTCGTCGGCGGCGACCACGGCGGTGTGCACCCGGGCCAGCGGGCGCAGCCCGTGCCGGCTGGCCCACTCGCTGGTGGTGACGGCGAGCGCCGCGGCACCGTCGGAGATCTGGGACGCGGACCCGGCGGTGACCACGCCGTCGGCCCGGAACGGGGTGGTCAGCTCGCCGAGCTTGGCCAGCGAGGTCTCCCGGCGGATGCCCTCGTCGGCGGCGAACTTCCCGCCGTCGGCGAGCGCCACCGGGGCCAACTCCGGGTCGAACGCGCCCGCGTCCTGCGCGGCGGCCGCCTTCTCGTGGCTGGCCAGCGCGAACTCGTCGAGCTGGGTGCGGGAGAAGCGCCAGCGCTCGGCGATCAACTCGGCGCCGACGCCCTGGTTGAACGGGAGCGGGGAGTCCTGGGCGACGCCCTCGACGCCCCGGTAGCGCTCCAGGATCTGGCCGCTGAACGGCACCCCGCCGGCCACGCTGGAACCCATCGGCACCCGGGTCATCGACTCCACACCACCGGCGACCACCAGGTCGGCCTGACCGGACAGGACGGTGGCGGCGGCGAAGTGCAGCGCCTGCTGGCTCGACCCGCACTGCCGGTCGACCGTGGTGCCGGGCACCGACTCCGGCCAGCCCGCGGCGAGCACCGCGTTGCGGGCGACGTTCCACGACTGCTCGCCGACCTGCGAGACACAGCCCCACACCACGTCGTCGACCTGGCCGGGCTCGATGCCGGTCCGCTCGGCGAGGGCGCGCAGCACGTGCGCCGAGAGGTCGACCGGGTGGACACCGGCGAGGCTGCCCTTGCGCCGGCCGACCGGGGTCCGTACCGCGCCGACGATGACTGCGTCACTCATGTTTACTCCCCGGTAACCTGGCTGCTCCCGATCCTACGTCGTCACCGGCCGGCCGTCCGCCCCCGGTTCCGTGGCGGCAGCGGGCCGACATCCCGGGCGGCTGGCATGCTGGGGCCGTGCGGTCACAGTCCTTCCCCGTCCACCAGTGGCGGGTGCCGGTGGTCCTGCCGGTGGCCAAGCTGGTCGGCGCGGTCGTCGTGCTCGGGCTCGGGCTGCTCTTCGCCGGTGACGACCGGGTCCAGCCGGTGCTGGCCGGACTGGCCGCCGCCGGGCTGGCCGGCTGGGGGCTGCGCGACCTGGTGGCACCGGTCCGGCTGGCCGCGGACTCCGACGGGATCACCGTCGCTCAGGGCTTCGCCGGGCACCGTCGACTGTCCTGGCCGGAGGTCGAGGCGATCAGGGTGGATCGGCGTACCCGCCGCGGGCTCACCGCCGAGACGCTGGAGATCGACGCGGGCGAGTCGCTGCACCTCTTCGGCCGGTACGACCTCGACGCGCCGCCGGCCGAGGTGGCCGAGGCGCTCCGGGCGGCGCGGGCCGCCGGCCGGCGCGGCTGAGCGGCGGGTCAGCCGCCGGGCAGCATCCCGGTGCGGACCAGGGCCAGGCCGAGCAGCGCCACCAGGATGATCGCGCCGCCCGCGACCTGGAAGACGGTCCGCCGCATCCGCGGGGCGTACGCCAGGACCAGCGCCATCAGCGCGCCGGTGACCAGCCCGCCCAGGTGGCCGGCGATGGAGATGCCCGGCACGGTGAACGTGAAGACCAGGTTGATCACCAGGATCGGCAGGATCGCCGAGGTGTCCCGGCCCAGCCGCCGCATGATCACGAAGATCGCGGCGAAGAGGCCGAAGATGGCCGTCGACGCGCCGACCGCGGTGCTGTTGGGCGCGCTGAAGAGATAGACCGCCACGTTTCCGCCGAGCCCGGCGATCAGGTAGAGCGCCAGGAAGCGCAGCGGACCGAGCGCCGCCTCCAGCGTCCGGCCGAGCACCCAGAGCGCCCACATGTTGAGCAGCAGGTGCACCACGCCGTAGTGCAGGAACATCGCGGTGACCAGCCGGTACCACTGCCCCTCGGCGATGCCGCCGATCGTGCCATCGGGGAGGATCGCCTGCCCCAGCACCGCCCCCCAGTCGGTCAGCGGGGTGCCGCCGCCCATCAGGCCGCCGAAGCCGGAGCCGCCGGCCGCCGCGTCCCCGCCCCGGTCCGAGGCGATGGAGAGCAGCATGACCAGCACGTTCAGCGCGATCAGTGTCTTCGTCACGTAGCCGTGACGGCCGGCGGCACCGCCACCGAAGGCGGTACGCGCCGGCCGCACGCTGCGACGTCCCTCGCTGACGCACTCCGGGCACTGGTGCCCGACCGACGCCTCCCGCATGCACTCCGGACAGATCGGCCGGTCGCACCGGCTGCACCGGACGTACGTCTCCCGGTCGGGGTGGCGGTAGCAGACCGGGGTGGTCGGCACCGGCCCGCCGGTCCCGTCACCCGCCTGCCCGGAGCGCTGAGTCATGCAGGCAAAGGTACCCGGGTGGTGCTCAGGACGGCTTGCGCTCGATCTCGACGCGCTCGATGACCACGTCCTGCAGCGGCCGGTCGCTCGGGCCGGTCGGGGTGTTCGCGATCGAGTCCACGACCTTCGCCGACTGCTCGTCCGCCACCTGACCGAAGATGGTGTGCCGGTTGTTCAGGTGCGGCGTCGGCGAGACCGTGAGGAAGAACTGCGAGCCGTTGGTGCCCGGCCCGGCGTTCGCCATCGCGAGCAGGTACGGCCGGTCGAAGCGCAGCTCCGGGTGGAACTCGTCGGCGAACGTGTAGCCCGGGCCACCGCGACCGGTGCCGGTCGGGTCACCCATCTGGACCATGAAACCGCTGATCACGCGGTGCGAGATGGTGCCGTCGTAGTACGGCCCGCTGCCCGGCTGGCCGGTACGCGGATCGGTGTACTCACGGTTGCCCTCGGCCAGGTCGACGAAGTTGCGGACGGTCTTCGGCGCGTGGTTCGGGAAGAGCTCCAGCCGGATCGGGCCAGCGTTGGTGTGCAAGGTGGCGTAGACAGCCTCGGCCACGGGTACTCCTCACTCGTTGGTCAGTTCCATGCGGATCCTCCCATGTGCCCGATCTGGCAGTGCGGAGGCATCCGAAGGTGGAGGATGACGGAGGAACAACTCCCAGGAGGTGGGACCGTGTTTGGAATCGGGCGACGAAAGACCCAGGGGCAGCTGGCCAAGGCCGAGCTGAACCAGGGCATCGGTCACCTGAGGCAGGCTGCCACGTACGCGGCGAAGGGTGCCGGCGCCACGGTCGGCCCGCGGGTCCAGGCAGCCCGGGGTGCCGTCGCGCCCACCGCGGTCATCGTGCGGGACCGCGCGTCGAGTGGTCTCGCCTCGACGGTCGCGGCGCTCGCGCCGCTGGTCCTGGCCGTGCGCAACGCGCAGGCCGAGACGGCGGGGAAGGCCGTCGCCGGCAGGAGGGCCGCCGCCGCCAAGCAGGTCGCGGTGAGCAAGAAGGTGAAGGCGAAGAACATGAAGGCCGCGAAGAAGAAGCAGAAGAAGTCCCGGGGCGGCATGATGACCGGGCTGTTGGCCGCCGGCACCGTCGCCGGCCTGGCCGGCGCGATGGCCATGCGCCGCCGCCGGGAGCAGCAGGAGTGGGCCGAGTACGACCCGACCGGCAAGCTGGACCCGATGCGGGAGGACGTGGACACCATCGTGGTGGAGACCCCGGACCCCAGCGCCAAGGTGACCGACGCCTCGGCGACGGGCGCCGGCAGCTCGACGGTGGCGAAGGGCGAGAGCGCCTCCACCACCACCCCCGGCCCCCCGCCGGTGATCCAGCCGACCGACCAGGTCCCCTCGGTCGCCGAGGGCGCCCGGGACGTCTCCGGCCGGCCCGCCGACGACGTCACCAAGGCCATTAACAACGGGAAGAACACCGCCAAGACCAGCGGTCGCCGCTGACCGCGGGGTCACGGAAAGCGCCGGCGCGCGGGATCACCCCGCGTGGCCGGCGCTTCCGCTTGCCGGCCGCCGGCCGTCAGAGCCAGCCGTTGCGGCGGAACAACCGGTACAGCGTGAACGACGACGCCAGCATCAGCGCCCAGACCCCCGGATAGCCGTACGTCCATCCCAGCTCGGGCATGTACTTGAAGTTCATGCCGTAGATGCCGGCGATCGCGGTCCACACCGCGCCGATCGCGGCCCACGCGGCGATCTTGCGCATGTCGTTGTTCTGGTCGACGGTGACCTGGGCCAGCCGCGCCTGGAGGATCGAGTTGAGCAGGTCGTCGTAGGAGTTCACCTGCTCGACCGTGCGGCTGAGGTGGTCCTGCACGTCCCGGAAGTAGCGCCGCACCTCCTGCGGCACCTCCCGGTTGACCTGGGAGGTGAGGGTGAGCAGCGGACGCTGCAACGGCATCACCGCCCGCTTGAACTCCACCAGCTCCCGCTTCATCTGGTAGATCCGCTGGATCCGCCCGGTGCCCTGCCCGTCGAAGACGTCCGCCTCCAGCACGTCCAGGTCGTCCTCGAGCTGGTCGGCCACCTCCAGGTAGAGGTCCACCACCCGGTCGGTGATCGCGTACGCGACCGCCCACGGCCCGTGCAGCAGCAGGTCCCGCTTCGCCTCCAGGTCGGCCCGGACCGGGGCGAGCCGGCAGGCGTCGCCGTGCCGGACGCTGATCAGGAAGTTCGGCCCGATGAAGAGCATCACCTGACCGGTCTCGACCACCTCTGAGTTCTCGGTCAGCTCGGTGTGCTCGCAGTACCGGGCGGTCCGCAGCACCAGGAAGGTGACCTCGCCGAAGCGCTCCAGCTTGGGGCGCTGCTGGGCCTTGACCGCGTCCTCGACCGCCAGCTCGTGCAGCCCGAAGGTGGCGGCGATGGCCGTCATCTCGTCCAGTTCGGGCTCGTGCAGCCCCAGCCAGACGAACCCGTGCCGCTCCCGGCGGGCCGCCGCCAGGGCGTCGGCGTAGTTCCACTCGCCGGGCTGCCGCTCGCCGTCGACGTAGAGGCCGCAGTCCACGATCCCGCTGCGGCCGGGTCCGGCCGGTTCGGCGGTACGGGGGGAGCCGTCGGCGTTGAGCATGCGGGTCATCGCGCGTACCGGCGCGGCCCAGGCGCGCGGCCTGAGCACCCGGCCGCCGTTCTGCGCCGTCGGTCGGCCACGCTCGATCGGGTCGGTCATCCCTCGCCCCCTCCCACCGGTGCTGCTGCGGCTTGCAGGTTACGCCGCCGTCGGCGATCCGCCGCACGGTGAAGGGCCGCCCAGGCGGGCCGGGGCCGACGGACTGCGATCCGGCTCACGGCGCACCCGGCCGCCGCGTCCGGTTCGGGGCGCGGCGCGACCCGGTGACCGACCGGCGTGGGTGGGGCGCCGGGTGGGCCGGCCGCGTCAGGGGGGTGAGGGGCGACACGGCCCACCCGGCACCTTTGGGGGCGGGAGTTGTGCTGCGCGCGTCGGCGGCCCGGGCGGGGCGGGGGTGCCGCTTCCCGGACGTCGGACCGACCACCCGAAGAGGTGAACGACGCTCGCAGCATTGTGGGCCGCCGGCCGGCCCAGGGCGAGACCCGAGCCCGCCGGTATTCCCCAACTGTCGGGAACCCGACAGAAAATCAGGCGCGAACGGCTTCCATCGCCTCCGCCAGCCGGCGCACACCCTCGTCGATCCGGTCCACGGTCACCGCGGAGAAGGCCAGCCGCAGCGCGTGCCGGCCACCGTCGAGCACGAAGTCGCTCCCCTTCACCACCGCCACGCCCCGCTCGGCCGCGGCCGGCCCCAACCGGTCCACCTCGACGTCCTCCGGCAGCTCCACCCAGAGGAAGTAGCCGCCGTCCGGCTCGACGAACCGGGCCTCGGGGATGTGCCGGCGCAGCGACTCGGCGAGCACTTGGGCCCGCTCGCCGAGCGCGGTCGACACCTTCCCGATCGAGCGCTCGATGTCCCCGGAGACGCAGAACTGGTGCACGATCGCCTCGGAGATCATGCCGGGCGAGATGTAGAGGCTGGTCGCCTTCTTCGCGATGGCGGCGATCAACTCGGCCGGCCCGATCAGGTAGCCGACCCGGACGCCCGGGCAGACCGTCTTCGTGAAGCTGGAGGCGTGCACCACCACCCCGCGGCTGTCCATGGAGAGCATCGACGGCAGCGGCTCGCCCCGGAACCGGATGTCCGCGTACGGGTCGTCCTCGAAGATCGTGAACCCGTACTCGGCGGCCAGGTCGAGCAGCTCCCGGCGCTTCTCCAGGGACAGCGTCACGCCGGCCGGATTCTGGTAGTTCGGGATGACGTGCGCCAGCCGCGGCCGCACCCCGGACTCAAGCAGCTTGCGCAGCTCGGCGGTGTCCAGGCCGTCCGGCTGGATCGTCACGCCGTGGATCTCCCCGCCCATCTGCTGCAGGTTGAGCAGCGTCCGGTCGTACGTCGGACGCTCGACCACCACCGCGTCGCCCCGCCGGACCAGGTGGTCGAAGAGGAAGGCGTCGGCCTGCAACGAGCCGTTGGTGATCAGCACCTGGTCGGCCTCGACGCCGTGCTTCTCCGCGATCCACTTGCGCAGGGGCGGGTAACCGACGGAGGTGCCGTACGCCGTGATCCCGGCGGGGTCGGCGTCGAAGGCGCGGACGGCGGCGGCCTTGAGCCCCTCGACATCGACGATGTCCAGTGAGGGAGCGCCACGGGCGAAGGAGATCAGCTGCTCGGCGGTCATGCGCACGAGCCTAGGGCCTGGTCCGGCCGGTCCGACCGCCATACACGCGAAGTTCAGTATGCGGGCAGTCGAGCCGTCCACCTGGGTCGACGGAGATCCGAAACCGGCTCGCGAGCTGTCGCCCATCGGACCGTACGCTGGCTCCGATCGCAGGGCGGCCGGAGCATTGCAGGTCGCTGTCGGACCAGGACGAGGTGGTGGGCGCGTGACCCAGGACGGAACCGGTCAGCTCGACGACCAGGCCTTCGCGGAATGGCTGGCCGAGCGGGCGGGCGAGACGCTGACCCCGCTGCGGGCCCAGCGCGGCTTCGCGGACCCGGCCGCCCTCAAGGACGCCGGTGACCGGGCCTCGCACGAGTTGATGACGACCGCGCTGGCGCGGTGGCGACCCGCGGACGCGGTCCTCTCCGAGGAGGAGGCCGACGCCCGGCGGGCCTGGACGGCCGGGGAGGGGCCGGCCCGGCTCAGCGCCGACCGGGTCTGGATCATCGACCCGCTGGACGGCACCCGGGAGTTCTCCGAGGCCGGCCGGACCGACTGGGCGGTGCACGTCGCCCTCTGGCAGCGGTCGGCGGGCCCGGACGGCGGGCTGGTCGCCGGGGCGGTCGGCATGCCGGCGCGGACCACCCTGGACGGTGGGCCGCTGGTCCTCGGCAATCGCTGCCCGACCCCGCCGGCGGTGGACGCTCCGCCGCGCATCGCGGTGAGCCGGAGCCGGCCGCCGGCCTTCGTCGGTGAACTCGTCGACCTGCTCGACGCCCGCGCCGTGCCGATGGGCTCCGCCGGGGTCAAGGTCTGCGCGGTGGTGACCGGCGAGGTCGACGCGTACGTCCACGCGGGCGGCCAGTACGAGTGGGACTCCGCCGCCCCGGTCGCCGTGGCGCTCGGCGCCGGGATGCACGCGTCCCGGATCGACGGCTCGCCGCTGCGCTACAACCGGGCCGACCCGCGCCTGCCCGACCTGCTGGTCTGCCGGCCCGAACTCGCCGAACGGCTGCTCGACGCGATCGCCCGTACCGGGGTCGAGATGCCCGCTTCGACCGTCACCGGCAGTGCCGGTAAGGCGTTCGGCTGAGTGTCACGGTACCCATGGCCCAGGTGACCGGGGGATAGTGTCGGGCGGGAAGCATCTCCGACCTATCGCCCCGTGACGGGCCGCCGCCAGCCAGGGAGGGTCATGCCGGCCGAGCGAGACCAGCACAGCGTCGTCGGATCGTCCCAGCCGACCGGCCTCTGGCCGGGCCAGGACATCCCCCGCCAGCAGGGCGACCGGGCCCTGCCGTGGCCGGACTCCGGTGGCCCGGCACGGCCGCACGGCACCCGGTCGGCGCTGCCCTGGCCCGGTGCCGGGGAACCGGCCGGCCACCCCGTCGCCACCGACGTCCGCCCCGAGCAGGCGTGGCCGGACACCGACCACCCGGACCAGGCCGGTCCGGAGCCGCGGTGGGCGGACCCCGGATACCCGCCGGTGGAGACCGCCGCGGACCCCGCGTGGCCGGGCGACACCGGGTCCGTCCCGCCGGTGGCGGGCGGTCCGGATCAGCGGTCGCCCGGTGCGGCGCCGCCCCCCGCCCCGCCCGGCTTCCCCCGCCGTCGCTGGCGGTTGGCCGTCGCGGCGGCCGTGACCCTCGCCCTGGCGAGCGGCGGCGTGGCCGTGGCGACGTTGCGCGAGCCGGACCGGTCGCCGCAGGCGGGCCCGAACCAACCGAGTCCCGCACCGACCGGGGCACCCGCGACCGGGAGTGCCGCGCCCTCGGCCACCCCGAGCGGGGTGGCCGGGCTCGGCGGCCGACCGGCCAGCGCCTCGCCGTCCTCCTCGGCCGCCGGGCGCGGCCCGGCCTTCGCCGGCACCCGCCTGACCCTGCCGGGCGCGTCGATCGCGGTACAGAGTGGCGAGACGTTCGGCCAGGCACTCTCCCGGTCCGACCGGACCTTCGGCAGGCTCCGGATGGCCCGGGTCTTCTACCCCGGGCTCCCGCCGGCCTGGAACGGCAGCCGGGCCGACGTCGTCGACCGGACGGTCGTGGTCTCCTTCAAGGCCGCCCCCCAGGAGGTCAACAGCGGGAAGTACGACTCCCGGCTGGCGTCCTGGTTCGCCTCGATCCCCCGCGACCACAACGTGTACTGGTCGTACTTCCACGAGCCGGAGGACGACGTCGAGCGGGGCGCCTTCACGCCGGCCGCCTACAAGGCAGCCTGGCGCCGGATCGCCGGGCTGGCCGACCGGGCGGACAACCCGAAGCTGATCAACACGATCATCCTGATGTGCTGGACGCTCGACCCCAAGTCCGGGCGGAACTTCGACGCCTTCTACCCCGGCGGCGACCTGGTCGAGACGCTCGGCTGGGACTGTTACAACTGGGGCGCGAAGTGGAAGCGGTACGCGTCCCCGCAGGAGATCTACGGCCGAATGATCAGCAAGTCCCGGGAGCTGGGCAAGCCCTGGGGCGTGGCGGAGACCGGCAGTGACCTGGTGCCCGGCGACTCCGGCACGGGGCGGGCCACGTGGATCCGGTCCATGGCCGGCTACCTCAACGGCCAGCGGCCGGAGTTCGTGGCGTACTACAACCAGGTGGTCAGCCAGGGCGACTTCCGCCTGCGGGACTCGCCGAGCATCCAGGCGTGGCGGTCGTTCTGCGTGGCCTGAGCCGGCAGCGACGAAAACGGGCGGGTGACCGGTTGGTCACCCGCCCGTCGCGTTCCGCTCAGATGCCCCGGCCGCGCTTGTGCAGCGTGCGCAGCACCCGGTCGGCGTGCACCGCCCGGGTCGCCACCGCCAGCGCCAGGTAGGCGCGCGGCTCCTTCGGGTTGCGGGCCAGCGTGCGCCGCGCCCACCGGACGGCGTCCCGCCGGTTGCCCATCGCGGCCTGCGCGAAGGCGATCTGGCCGGCCACCCGGGCCTCGCCGTGCGGCACGGTGGCGAACTCGGGATAGCGCTGCAGCAGCCACTGCAACGCCGTCGAGATCGTCTCCCACCGCTGCGCGAAGTACGACCGCTTGTGCCACCGGACCAGCACGTACGGACTGTCCACGTTGACCAGCGGGGCGTACCGGGCGGCCCGGAGCAGGAACTCGTAGTCCTCCGCGTAGCTGCCCGGGATCTGCTCGTCGACCAGGCCGATCCCGTCGAGCAGGGCGGCCCGCCGGATCAGGAAGGTCGACGGGTGCAGCTCGGTGAGCCGGTCGCGCAGCAGCGCCTCCAGCGACACCCGGGGCCGGTCCAGCGACCGGTCCACCGTCCGGTCGTCGTAGCTGACCCGGATGCCGCAGCTCACCAGCGCCCCGTCGGGGTGGACGTCGAGCGCGCCGAGCTGGGCGGCGAGCTTCCCCGGCAGCCACTCGTCGTCGTCGTCGCAGAACGCGACCAGGTCGCCGGTGGCCGCCTCGATCCCGGTGTTCCGCGCGCCGGCCAGCCCGGGCGTACGGGTGTTGGTGATGACCCGCACCCGACGGTCGCCCCGGTCCATCTCCAGCGACCGGTCCGGCTCGGACTGGTCGTAGACCACGACCGCCTCGATCGGGCCCGGGTGCGCCTGGCTGAGGATCGCGTCGAGTGCCGCGCGCAGCAGCTCGGGACGGTCCCGCGTCGGCACGACGACGGAAATGCTCGGACCGGTCACTGTGCCTCCACTGTTCGCGACTGCGGGGCTCGCAAGCCCGGCTCACTCCTCGCGCTCACGATGTCTCCACGGAATCGGAGCCCCGCTGGCCCAGATAGCCGTAGCGGACTCGGAAGGGCAGGGTGGCCAGGCTGACCACGGCCCGGCTGCGGCGGGGCAGCCGGCTGCGCCACGCCTCGTCCCGGCGCACCTGCAGCGGGCCGCCGCTGAACCGCAGCGGGTTGCCGGCGACGCTGTGCACCCGGACCGGCGATGCGGGCGGCGACGGCTCCGGGTCGCCGCCCGGCGCCGGTCGCGCCGAGCGGGAGTCGTCGCCGGTGAGGATGCGCAGCGCCGCCGGGTCGTCCGGCAGGCCGGCGAACTCGCGGAGCCGGCGGACGGTGCCGGCCGGGTCGGCGGTGAAGTCCTCGTACCGCAGCCGGAGCACCGACGCCCGGGATGCGAGCAGGTGGAACGCCGCGTTCTGGGCGGTCCACAGCTTGCTCACCTCGAACGGCGAGAACGTCGGCATGAAGTCCTCGCCGTCGACCACCTCGGGGCGGCGCACCTGCTTGCCCCAGGAGTACGCCACCGCCCGGCTGTCCCGGACCAGGTGCAGCACCCGCAGGTCGAGGCCCTCGGCCCAGCGCAGCGCGAACGCCAGCGAGGCGTGCTTGCTGGAGTCCACCACCACCCGGGCGCCGGTCACCTTGGTCGCCGCCCGGTAGATGCGGGTGTAGAGGTCGGCGTACCGGCGGACGTCGGCGAGCTCCGCCGGGGCGAGCGAGGCCCTGGCCAGGCGGGGGATGTGCCGGGTCCGGTCGACCCGGTCCTTGAGCGCCAGCACCTCGTCCCGGTCGACGGTCGACCAGCCGCCGAAGGCGTGCTCGCCGACCTGCCGCCAGAACGGGCAGGCGGTGAAGCGTTCGCCGCACCCGCACCGCTCGTCGGCGCCGAGCGCCCGCTCCCAGAGGTGGACCACCTCCCCCACCGCGCACACGTCCGGGCTCTGCGCGAGCAGCAGTTCCAGCAGGGTGGAGCCGCTGCGGCCGAGGCCGCCGACGAAGAGCACCCGGGGCAGGTCGGCCGCCGTTCCGTCCCCGTTCACGGGCGCCGCCCACCGATGCGCTGGCGGACCCGCCGCGCCACCAGGTCGTCGACGACCCGGCCGACCCGGGCCACCGCCTCGGCGCGCGGATCCGGCCGGTCCGGGTCCGCTGCCAGGACGAACCGGGACGGGTCGGCGAGCCCCTCGTCGAGGGCGGCGACCAGCTCGGCCTCGGACTCGCAGAGCCGGACCAGGCCGGCCGCGCCGAGCCGGCGCGCGAAGAGCTGCTGGTGGTTGTCCACGTGCTCGTCGTGCGTCGGATCCCGGGGCACCACGATCGGCAGGTGACCGGTGCGCCGCGCCTCGGTGATGGTGGCCGGGCCGCCGTGACTCAGCACGAGCGTGGCCTCGGCCATCGCCCGTTGGAGTTCCTCGTGGCCGAGGAACGGCGCGGCGCCGGGCAGCCGCGGGGCGCGGCTGTGGCCGTACTGGAGGACGAGCCGGACCTCGGCGTGGTCGGCGTGCCAGCGCTCCAGCCAGTCCACCAGTCGGTCGAACCGGTGCACGTCGGTGCCCACCACGGCCAGCACGTACGGCGCCGAACCGCGGCCGTCGCGCTGCCGGGGAATGTAGGCGGTCACAGCAGGTTCCCCACGACGGTCGCCTCCGGGTACATCCGGCGCTGCTCCTCCCACTGGACGAGCATCGCGGAGAGGAAGGGTCGGCAGAGCCGGGCGGTCAGCGTCGCGCTGTCGATCCGGTCGTAGACCTCGATGTACACCGTCGGGATGCGCCGCAGCCGGGCCGCGACGACGAACGGCAGGGCCACCCCGGCGCCGGTGGTGACCACCGCGTCGACCGGGCGACGGCGCATCACGCGCAGCGCCAGGAAGGCGTTGCGGACCAGGTTCCGCACGTTCCGGGTGGTGGGGTGATGGGCCCACACGACGTCCTCGCCGTCGAGCAGCGATCGGGCGTCCGGGGTGTCGAAGGTGACCCAGGCGCGCGGCCGGTCCCGGTACCACGGCTCCAGGGCCAGCAGCTGGGCGAGATGCCCGCCACTGGACCCGACGAGCAGGACCTGACCCGCGCCCTCGGTTGACCCGCCTACCAACGTTCCTCCCCGTCCGGTGCCACCGCGCCCGGATTTCGGTGACTGACCCTCGGACGCGCCATGACAACCTATCGGCGCGGGGGTGGACAACTGAAGTGGCCGTTGGACCGATCCGGCACCACCGGTCCGGCGCGCGTCCGGCGGACCGGCGCGCCCTCGGCCGGGGCCGCCGCCGACCCCGGCCGAGGGCGAGGTCAGGCGTGGTCCGGGGCCACCGCACCACGACCGGTCGGGAGTGTGTCAGGATTCCGTCACCCGCTCCAGGCGAGGCGTCGACGTGGACGCCGTGACCGGTGCGGGTCGGCGGGGAGCGCGGAACCCCGCCGAATGGTCAGGCGGGGTCGGCCACATCTACGCGGTCCACCTACACCTGGGCATGCTTACCGGGACGCGAGCAGACTTTCCCTCATCGTTCGGATCGGGGACACTCAAAGCCACGGTCCGGTCCAGCTGCGCCGTGGACTGCCCGGCTCGGTCGAAAGGGAGCGACACACTCTGATGCCCTCACCCCACCTGGCCGAGAGCGATTCCGACGGGCCCGTCCTGATGGCCTACCTGGGCTGGCTCCGCCGCCGCTGGTGGATCCTGCTCCTCGCGGCGGTCCTCGGCACGGCCGGCGGCCTGGCGGTGAGCCAGTTCCAGCACGCGCGGTACACGTCGACCACCTCGCTGCTGGTGCGCCCGCTGGGTGCCGGCGCGGACAGCAACCCGAACGCCAAGGTGAACCTCGACACCGAGGCGCAGGTGGTCCGCTCGCTCGTCGTCGCGGACCGGGCGCGCACGCTGATGAAGAGCACGACCCCGGCCGACCAGCTGCTCCAGTCGGCGACGGTCACCGTGCCGCCGAACAGCCAGGTCCTCCAGGTGGCGTACGAGGCGGACAGCCCAGCCCAGGCCCAGGCCGGGTCGCACGCCTTCGCGCAGGCGTACCTGGACCTGCGCAAGGCCACCGCCCAGAAGAGCCTCGACAACGAGACCACCTCGCTGAAGCAGCAGATCACGGACGTCACCAAGCAGCTCGGCACGGTCGCCGGGCGGATCGCGGCGGCGCCGGCCAACTCGGTCGAGCGGGAGCGGGCCGAGGCCGACCGGAGCGTGCTGACCAACCAGCTCGCCTCGCTGAACAACCGGCTCAGCCCGCTGCTCTCCGCCGACACCGACCCAGGCGAGATCATCTCCGACGCCCGGCTGCCGACCAGCCCCAGCTCGCCGAACCGGACGCTGAACCTGGCCAGCGGCATGGGCGCCGGGCTGCTGCTCGGCATCGTGCTGGCGCTGGCGCTGGACCGGCTCGACACCCGGGTCCGCCGCGGCCGGGACATCTCCGACCGGGTCGGGCTGCCGCTGCTGCTGGAGCTTCCGCCGCGCACCTCGGCGCTGGCGGTGCTGCCGGCGACCCACAAGATCTCCCGCGAGCTGGGCCGGCTGCGCAACGTGCTGCTCTCCGCGGTGCCCGAACCCGCCCAGGCGGGCCGGGGGCGTCAGCTCCTGCTCTGCGACGGCTCGGCCGGCACGGCCGCCGGTTTCGTCGCCGCGAACCTGGCCGCCGCGTACGCCCGTACCGGCCAGCAAGTCGCCCTGATCACCACCAAGCCGGACTCGGCCCTGACCGCGATCACCGGGGTCGCCGAGGGCCGGCACAGCCTGGCCGCGGTGCTCCGCCGGGACGTCCCGGCGCTGAAGGCGCTGGCCCCGGTCCCCGGGCTGGGCCAGCTGCGGGTGCTGGTCCCCGGCGACCTCGACGCGGACGTCGAGCTGCCGGTGGCGGCGCTGCTGGAGATCCTGGCCGAGCTGGCGGCCCGCTTCGACCACGTGCTGATCGAGACCGCGCAGCCGACCCTCGCGGTCGAGGCGCAGGCGTTGGGCCGGCACGTCGACGCGGTGATCATGGTGGCGGAGGCGGGACGCACCCGCAGCGGCGAGCTGACCGCCGCGCTGCGCCAGTTCGAGCAGGTCGACGCCCCGGTCATCGGCGCCGTGCTCGCCCCGCGCCTGCCCGCACCGGCCGGCGGCGGCCCGGCCGGCAAGCCGGCGATCCCGGCCAACCGGCCCAAGCCGCGGCCGGGCCCCGGCCCCTCCGCCGGCGCGATGTCGGTGGAATCGACCATGGTGCTGCCCCGGATGAAGCCGTCCGCGTCGGGCGCGTCGGGCGGCGCGTCCGGGTCGGCCAAGCCGACGAATGCGGGCGGTCCGCTGCCGGTGACCGGCAACGGGCACGGCAGCACCTACCGGTCGCGGGGTGACGGCCCGGGAACGGACGGCCCGGGCCGCGGCAGCTACGCCCTGGACTCCGGCGAGGACCTGGGGTGAACCGCCGGCAGATGCTCCGCGCCGCCCTCGCCCCGGCCCTCGTGGTCGGCTTCGGCACGGCGTGCAGCGAACCCCAGCCCGCCGGCAGCATAGATGTGGTCGATCCGGGCGCGGCGGCGACGCCCGCCCCGAGCCCGACCCCGAGCCAGCCGCCGGCCCCGCTGACGGGCCTGCCGGTCAGCGCCGCGCCGGTGGCCGCCCGGCAGGCGGTCGCCGTGCCGATCCGGGTCACCCCGTCCAGCGCGCCGGCCGGCCTCGGCTCGGCCGACCTGGTGTACGTCGAGTTCGCCGAGTCCGACTCCCTGCACCTGACGGCGGTGTTCCAGTCCCGGGACGCCGCCAAGGTCGGCCCGGTCACCGAGATCCGCCCGGTCGACATCCGGTCCGTCGGCGTGCTGCGGCCCTTCGTCGGCCACGACGGCGGGCCGACCGGCTTCCTCAGTCAGTTCGAGAAGTCCGGGCTCACCGGGGTCACCCCGGCCGACGACGGCGACAAGGTCTTCACCTCGGACTACACCTCCACCGCCGCGCTCCGGAAGGCCGCGCCGAAGGGCGGCCAGCCGCCCACGCCGGTCTTCGACTACGCGACCGCCGGCACCGCCCTGGCCGCCCGCGACCTCACCCCGGCCCGGGAGCTGACCGTCACGGTCTCCGGCGGACCGCCGATGGTCTGGCGGTACGACGAGCAGAAGTCCCTCTGGGTGGGCAAGGTCGGCACCACCACCGTCACCGCCGCATCGGTGATCGTGCTGACCATGGAGTACCGGACGCTGGACGTCCGGCACCCGTCGCCGCGCTCGCTGCCCTCGGCCAATGTCTTCGGCGAGGGCGCGGTCGTCGCGGTCTCCGGCCCGTCGAGCGCCAAGGGCGCCTGGCGCAAGCCCGGCCAGCAGTTGGTCTGCAACGTCGCCGACCTGGGCGGCGACCTGCTGCACCCGCAGGCGGGCAACGCCTGGGTGATCTACGCGCCGACCACCGCCAAGGTCACCGTGAGATGAGTACGGTCACCCCGCACCGCCCCGCCCGCGGGTCGGCCCCGGCCGGTGGGCAGCGCCCCCAGCCCGGTGCGGCCCGGCTCGCGCCGGTGCCGGTCCAACCACGGGCCTGGTCGCTGCGGTTGCCGGCGGGGTGGCCGCTGAGTGCGCTCTTCGTGCTCTACCCGCTCTGGTGGGCGCTCGGGGTGTCGTCGTTCGTCTTCGTCATCTTCGCCGTGCCGATGCTGGTGCAGCTGCGCCGCCGCGGTCCGGTACTGGTGCCGCCCGGGTTCGGGCTCTGGCTCGTGCTGCTGCTCTGGGTGCTGCTGTCGGCGCTGATGCTCGACCTCACCGCACCCAACACGCTCCCCGCGTCCGGCGACGGCCGCTACATCGGCTGGGGCATCCGGCTGGCCAACTACCTCGCCATGACCGTGGTCATGCTCTACGTGCTCAACCTGCGCGAACGGGAGCTGCCCCAGCGACGGGTGGTCCGGCTCTTCGGCTTCATGGCCGTCGTCGTCGTGATCGGCGGTTACCTCGGCTCTCTCTTCCCCACCTTCAGCTTCGTCGCGCCGCTGCACTTCGTGCTGCCGCACTCCATCGCCAGCCAGCCCTTCGTCGCCTCGCTGATGCAGGTGGAGTTCGCCCAGGTCCAGCAGGTGCTGGCGGGCGAGGCCAGCTCGCCGCGCCCCTCCGCACCGTTCGAGTACACCAACTCGTGGGGCGAGAACACCGCGATCCTGCTGATCTGGCTGCTGGTCGGGTGGGTGGTGCTGGGCCGGCCGGTGCGCCGGCTGCTCGGCATCGCGATCGCGCTGGCGGCGGTCTTCCCGATCATCTACTCGCTCAACCGGGGCCTCTGGATCGGCCTGGGCATCTCCGCGGTCTACGTCGCGATCCGGCTGGCGCTGCGCGGCCGGATGGCGGTGCTCGGCGGGCTGGCCCTCGCGGTCGGGCTGATCGGCATCCTGGTCATCGCCACCCCCCTCGGCCGGACGTTCGACGAACGCCTGCAGAACGGGCACAGCGACGACATCCGCACCACCCTCTCCGAGGGCGCGATCGCCGCCGCGAACCACTCGCCCGTCCTGGGGTACGGCGGCAACCGGGCGCTGATCGGCAGCAACCGGTCGATCGCGATCGGCAAGTCCGACGACTGCAAGCAGTGCGGCAACCGGGAGCTGGGCAGCAACGGCCAGCTCTGGGCCCTGCTGGTCGGCCAGGGGTACGTCGGGGCGTTCTGCTACAGCGCGTTCTTCCTCTACTGCCTCTGGCGGTTCCGGCACGACCACAGCGCGATCGGCATCGCCGGCAGCCTGGTGGTGATCCTGATGCTCTTCTTCCAGTTCACCTACGGTGCGCTGGAAGCCACCCTCGCCTACGGCCTGACCTCGGTCGCCCTGCTCGCCCGCAACGACCGGCTGCGCCGGGCCGTCGCGCCGGCACCGCCCAGGAGCACCGTGGGTGGGCTGCGGGCCCGAATCGAAGCAGCCGGTGACCGTTGATGGTGTTCCGTGTTCCCCCGGACGGCGACGGCCGCTCCGCGTACCTGGCCGAACTGGCGGAACTGATCTGGCCCGCACCCGCCGAACCGACGCTGCGCCGGGGCGGCCGGGGCTGGGTGGTGGTGCCCTCGGCGGCCCGCCCGCGGCTGCTGGTGCCCACCGGGTCGCCCCGGGCCGCGGCGAGCGCCGTCCGGCACTCCACCGAGGCGGTCGGCCGGAAGGCGAAGCTGGTCCGGCAGGGGCTGGCCACCGCGTTCCGGCTCGGGCTGGGGCCGCTGGTGTTCCGCGACCGGCTGGTGGTGCGCTCCGCCGCCGGCACGCTCGACGCGTACCTGGCCGAGGTGCTGGGCACCCGGTCGCTGGTCAGCATGCACATCGGGCCGGCGCGGGCCAACCGCAAGCCCGTGCTCCAGCTGCTCGGCCCGGACGGGCGGGCGCTCGGGTACGCCAAGCTGGGCGTCGACCCGCTCACCCGGACCCTGATCGACGTGGAGGCCGCCGCGCTGCGCCGGCTCGCCGACCTGCCGCTGGGCCCGGTGACCGTGGCCGGCGTGCTGCACCACACCGAGTGGCACGGCCACGCGCTGCTCGTGCAGGAGGCCCTGCCGGTGCGACTGCCCCGGGCCACGCCGGCCGCCGCCGCAGCGGGCGAGCGGGCGGCGATGGTGGCGGTCGCCGGCTGCCTGGGCGTACGCCGCCGGTCGTACGCGGGCAGTGAACACGCGGCCCGGCTGGCCGACGCGATCGACGCGCTCGGCCCGCGGGCGGAGGCCGGGCGGCTGCGCGCAGTGCTGAAGAGCGTCGCGGACGCCGACCCGACGGTGGCCTTCGGCGCCTGGCACGGCGACTGGAACGGCGGCAACAGCGCCGTCCTCGCCGACGGCCGGGTGCTGGTCTGGGACTGGGAGCGGTTCTCCTCCGACGTGCCGGTCGGCTACGACGCGTTGCACCGGGCGGTGCAGACCGCCATCGGGCACGACGGCGTGGAGCCGACCGACGCCGCCCGGGCACTGATCACGGACGCGGCGGGGACGCTGGCGCCGTTCGACCAGGAGGGACGGGACGCCGACCTGGTCGCCGTGCTCTACCTGGTGGAGCTGGCAACGCGCTATCTGCGGGACCGGCAGGCGGAGGCGGGTGCGCGACTGGGGCACGTCGACGCCTGGCTGCTGCCGGCCGTCGAGGAGCACCTGGCCCGTCGGGCCCGGTGAGAGTGAGGAGTGGGGACGTGACGGTGGCCAAGGAGCAGGCGCTCCGAGCGGTGCGGACGGTGAGTCGGACGGTCGGTCGGTTGACCGCCGGATCCCGGATGACGCCCGGGTTCCTGATCGTGGGGGCGCAGCGCTGCGGCACCACCTCGCTGTTCAAGACGCTCTCCCAGCACCCCGGGGTGCTGCCGCCGGCGTACCACAAGGGTGTGCACTACTTCGACACCGACTACCAGCGGGGAATGAACTGGTACCTCGGGCACTTCCCCACCACCGCGAAGGCGGAGGCGGTCCGGGAACAGCTCGGCGTACGTGGGATCACCGGCGAGTCGAGCCCGTTCTACATGTTCCACCCGCTGGCCGGCGCGCGGATCGCGAAGGACCTGCCCGGGGTGCGGCTGCTCGTGCTGCTGCGCGACCCGGTGGAGCGGGCGTACTCGGCGCACTCGCACGAGCTGGCCCGGGGCTACGAGACCGAGTCGTCGTTCGAGCGGGCGCTGGCGCTGGAGGAGGAGCGGACCGCCGGCGAGCGGGAGCGGATGACCGCCGACCCGGCGTACCTGAGCCACCACCTCCAGCACAACGCGTACCTGGCCCGGGGGCGGTACATCGAGCAGCTGGAACGGCTGGAGTCGCTGGTCGGCCGGGAGCGGCTGCACGTCATCGACAGCGACGACTTCTTCGCCGACCCGCGGCCGGCGTTCGACGCGGTCTGCGACTTCGTCGGCCTGCCCCGCTGGACGGACATCTCCTTCGGCAAGCACAACTCGCGGTCCCGGTCTCCGATGTCGGCCGAGCTGCGGGCCCGGCTCGAGGAGCACTTCGCCCCGTACGACGAGCGGCTGGCCACCTGGTGGGGACGCGTGCCGTCGTGGCGGCGGTGACCCGGGCGGACACCGGTGCCGGCCCGGCGGTGACCGCCGAGGCCGGCGGTCCGGCCGCGGCGGCCGGCGCGGGCCTGGGTGGGGCGGCCCGGCAGGGCTTCGCCAACCTGGTCGGGGTCGGCATCGCCGCGGTGACCGGCTTCGGGTTGAACATCGTCATCACCCGGGGCTGGTCGGTCCGCGAGGCCGGCATGTTCTTCGCCGCCGCCAGCGCGTTCATGATCGCGTCGTCGGCGGCCCGGCTCGGCACCGACGTGGGGACGGTCTACTTCGTCAGCCGGTACCGCGCCCTCGGCCAGCGCGACCGGATCCGCGGCACGGTGCTGGTGGGGCTGGTGCCGGTGCTGGCCGTCGGGGCGCTGCTCGCCCTGGCCGGCTGGCTGGCCGCCCCCGCGCTCGCCGAGCTGACCATGCCGGAGGCCGGTCCGGGCGCGGTGACCGCGCTGCGCATCCTGCTGGCCTTCGTGCCGCTGGCGGCGCTCACCGACTACGCGCTCGCCGCCTGCCGGGGTTTCGGGCAGATGCGCCCGCTGTTGACCGTGGAACGGCTCGGCCGGACGCTGGTCCAGTTCGTCGCGGTCGCCGTGGCCGCCTGGCTCGGCCTCTCCGCCACCAGCGCGCTGCCGCTGGCCTGGGCGGTGCCCTACCTGCTGACCGCCGCCGTCGCGCTGGCCTGGCTCGGCCGGCTGGTCCGGCGCGCCGAACGCGAGGTCGCCCGGCCGGTGCCGGCGCGCGAGCTGGCCGGACCGTTCTGGCGGTTCACCGGGCCCCGGGCACTGAGCAGCCTGGCCGCCATCATCGTGCAGCGGCTGGACATCGTGCTGCTCAGCGCGTTGCGCGGGCCAGCCGACGCGGCGGTCTACACCGCCGCGACCCGGTTCCTCGCGCTGGGCCAGCTCTCCAGCGTGGCGCTGGCCGGCTCGGTGCAGCACCGGATGGCCGCCGCCTTCGCCCGCGACGACCAGGCCGAGGCGCGACAGCTCTACCAGGCCGCGACCGGCTGGCTGGTGCTGCTCTCCTGGCCGGCGTACCTGGTCTTCGCCGCCTTCGCCGGGCCGATGCTGGCGCTCTTCGGCGCCGGCTACGGCGCGGGTCGCCGGGTGGTGGTGCTGCTCGCGCTGACCATGCTGGTGGCGACCGGCTGCGGCATGGTCGACATGGTGCTCAACATGGCCGGCCGGACCGCCTGGACCTTCTACAACGCGATGGCCGGCACCGCGGTCAACGTGGTCGCCAACGTCGCGCTCATCCCGGTGTACGGCATCGTCGGCGCCGCCCTGGCCTGGACCGCGTCCATCCTGCTCACCAACCTGGTACCGCTGGCGCAGCTCTGGTGGTCGCTGCGGCTGCACCCGTTCGGTCGGGGCACCCGCGCCGCGATGGCCCTCGCCACGGCCACGTTCGGACTGCCGCTCGGGCTGGCCAGCCTGCTCGGCGCGGCGGCGCCGGTGCTCGCCCTGGTGACGGCGGTCGGCGCGGCGGCGTACCTGGCCGGCGCCTGGCGCTGGCGGACCACCCTGCACCTCGACGCGCTCCGCGCGCTGCGCCGGGGCCGGAACCGCTCCGGTCCGGCGCCCGCCGCACAGTCGTGACCTGCCCCTGCCCACCGATGGGACACCGATGACCAGCAGCACGCCCCTCGCCCCGCACACCGGCCTCTCCGCCGTGCAGGCCGCGAAACTCGCCGCCGTAGGTCTGGTGGCAGACCGGAAGGAACGCCGGGAGCTGGAGCGCCCGGTGCCGGCCGCCGGCCGGAAGCTGAGCCTCAAGGTCGAGCGGCCGATCTTCATCCTCGGCGCGCCCCGCTCCGGCACCACCTTCCTGGGCAGCTGCGTCGGGGCGCTGCCGGAGGTGTCGTACCACTTCGAGCCGCGGCTGACCAAGGCGGTGGCCCGCTGCGTGTACGAGGGCAGCTGGACCCCGCAGCGGGCGGCCCGCTACTTCCGCGGCTACTACGGCGCGCTGCTCGCCGCCTCCGGCCACGGCGGGCTGCGGTTCGCCGAGAAGGACCCGGAGAACTGCTTCATCGTGCCGTTCCTGACCGAGGTCTTCCCGGACGCGGTCTTCCTGCACGTCTACCGGGACGGCCGGGACGTGGCGGTGTCGCACGCCGAGCAGCCCTGGCTGAACGCCGCCTCCACCGGCACCGGGAAGAGCGGCCGCGGCGGCACCCCGTGGGGCGCGGCGCCGCGCTTCTGGGTCGAGCCGGAGCGGCGGGAGGAGTTCAGCCGGGTCTCCGACCTGGCCCGCTCGGCGTGGATGTGGCGCCGGTTCACCGGCAGCGCCCTGGCCCAGCTCGCCGAACTGCCCGCCGAGCGGGTACGCCACCTGCGCTACGAGGACATCGTCACCCGGCCGGCGGAGGCCGCCGAGGTGGTCGCCGACTTCCTCGAGGTGGGCGACCCGGCGGGGCGGCAGGCCCTGCACGCCCGGTTCGGCCAGGCCCGCCCCGGCTCGGTCGGCCGGTGGCGGGCCCGGCTCGACGAAACCGACCTGACCGACGTCCGGGCCCAGGCCGAGCCGCTGCTGACCGAACTCGGCTACCCCGGGTGAGCTCCGCCGCGCCGGTAGAGTGCGTGGGGTCGTCCGGCCATCCCGGGCTCCGCTGAGGCGGAGCCGTCGGGGGAATCCGTGGGGCCGGCGACCTTCCTGGGGAGAGGTTGCGGTGGTACGACGACTACGACGGACGATGGCGGCTGTGCTCACCCTGACCTGCCTGGCGCCCGCGCTGGCGGCCTGCGAGTCGAATCCCGCCGAGCGGCCGGCGGAGCGGGCGACGGTGGTGGCGCCACCACCCACGGTGGAGCCACGGACCGACCCGGTGCGGACCACCGGGCTGGGGCCCGAGCCGCCGGAGCAGGGCGCCTGGCTCGGCGCCTGGGTCAAGCCGCAATGGCACAACGCCACCGGCCGGGCCGCCGCGCTCGACGAGTTCAACCGGGCCGCCGGCGGGAAGCTCACCATGGCGCACATGTTCCACCAGTGGAACGAGTCGTTCCCGGGCGCGACGGAACAGGCGTTCCAGGCCATGGGGAAGCTCCAGATGATCTCCTGGCAGGGTACGGACACCCGGTCGACGGTGAGCGGCACCTACGACTCGCTGATCCGGCAGCGGGCCGAGGACGTGAAGGCGTTCGGGCTGCCGGTGCTGCTGCGGTACCGCTGGGAGATGGACCGGCCGAACCTGGCCGCGAGCATCCACTCGCCGGAGGACTACGTGGCCGCCTGGAAGCACATCCGGGCCATCTTCACCGAGGTCGGGGTCACCAACGCGGGCTGGGTGTGGTGCCCGCACGCGGACGGCTTCGCCGAGGACGAACGCGCGGCCGAGGCGTACTACCCGGGTGACGACCAGGTGGACTGGCTCTGCGCCGACGTCTACCCGGGCCCGGAGTGGGCCAGCTTCAGCAACCGGATGGACCACTTCATGGCCTTCGCCCAGCAGCACCCGCGGCCGGTGGTGATCGGCGAGTACGGCCTCACCCAGGAGGGCCGGCCCGGGCAGCGGGCCGAGTGGCTGCGCGAGGTCGGTCCGTACCTGAAGAAGCACCCGCAGATCAAGGCCGCGCTCTACTTCGCCGCGAAGCAGACCACCAAGCCGTTGTACGACAGCACGTTCGGTAACGACCCGGAGAGCGCGGCGGTCTTCCGCGAGATGGCCACCGACCCGTACTTCTCGCCGCCCCCGCCCGACCTGACCGTCTCGTCGGGGCCCCCGCCGGCATCGGCCCGCTGATCGTCCCTCGTCTTTTCGTGTGATCCGCACTGGCTCGGCGGCCCGCCCGGGCAGATTGCTCGGCCAATATCACGATCCCGGGTGGACGCGGCGCACCTCCATGCGCGAAAGTGTTGCTTTCACGTCTGTGGTCGGCCATCCCGGTCGGACGCCTCACGCCGCTCCGATTCCCGGCCCCGATCACAGCTCTCCGACGCGCCTCCGGAGTTGCCTGTGCCTTCCTCGTTACTGAGACACCGCACGGTGTCCCTGTTCGGTGCCGCCGCACTCGGCGTCACCAGCCTCTTCACGGCCAGCCCCGCGCTGGCCGCCCCGCCGAACCACGACACCGTCGTCGCCGACGTGCCGTCCAGCCAGACCCCCAACATCGTCGACGGCAACGTGGTGGCGATCTACGACGCGGGCACGAAGGTGATCGCCGCCGGGTCGTTCACCCAGGCGCAGAACCGCGGCTCGTCCCCCACCACCGTCACCCAGAAGTACGTACTGGCCTTCGACAAGGCCACCGGTGACATCGACACCGCCTTCAAGCCGGTGCTCGACCGTCCGGTGAACGCGGTGATCGCCGGCCCGACCGCGGACACGGTCTACCTCGCCGGGGAGTTCACCACCGCCAACGGCGTCAACCGGCGCAAGTTGGCGCTGGTCAACGTCTCCGACGGCTCGCTGGTCACCACCTTCAAAGGCCCGGCCTTCAACGGCACCATCAACGACATCACCAAGGTCGGTGACCGACTGCTGGTCGGCGGCATCTTCTTCACCGCCGACGCGAGCGCCCGCAACGGTCTCGCCTCGCTGGACGCCACCACCGGTGCGCTGGACAGCTACCTCAACGTGCCGCTGACCGAGCACCACAACTGGACCACCGGCAGCACCGGCGCCCAGGCCGGCGTCGGCGCCGAGAAGCTGACGGTGTCGCCGGACGGCAAGCAGCTGGTGGTCATCGGCAACTTCAAGAAGGCCGACGCAGCGGTGCACGACCAGATCGTGCGGATCAACCTCGGCGACACCTCGGCGACCGTCGCCGACTGGAACACCGACCGGTACGCCCCGGCCTGCCGGGCGGCGTCCTTCGACTCGTACGTCCGGGACGTGCAGTTCTCCCCGGACGGCAAGTACTTCGTCGTGGGCACCACCGGTGCGGCGTACCCGGGCACGCTGTGCGACGCGGTAGCGCGCTGGGAGTCCGACGCCACCGGCTCCGGGCAGCAGCCCACCTGGGTCAACTACAGCGGCGGCGACACCTTCCTCTCGGTCGGCATCAGCGAGCAGGCCGTCTACGTCGGCGGCCACTTCCGCTGGTCGAACAACTCGACGGGCACCGACAAGGCCGCCCCGGGTGCCGTCGGCCGGCCCAGCATCGCCGCGCTCGACCCGAAGAGCGGCCTGCCGCTGGCCTGGAACCCGGGCCGGCACCCCCGCGGGTACGGCGTCACCGAGCTGCTGGTCACCGATGAAGGCCTCTGGCTCGGCAGCGACGAGGACTGGATCGGCAACTTCCAGTACAAGCGGGCGAAGATCGCCTTCTTCCCGCTGACCGGCGGCAACGCCCCGCACTCCACCGCCACGAAGGACCTGCCCGGCAACGTCTACCAGGCGGGCCAGTCGAAGCCGACCCAGGTGCTCTACCGGGTCAACGCGGGCGGCCCGCAGCTCGCCGCGATCGACGGCGGCCCGAACTGGGCGCCCGACCCGTACACCGCCCCGAGCAGCCTGCACAACGCCGGCAGCAACACCAAGGGGTACGCCACGCCGGCGACGCTGGACTCCACGGTGCCGGGCAGCACCCCGGTCGACCTGTTCAGCACCGAGCGGTGGGACCCGAACACCGCGCCGGAGATGCAGTGGAACTTCCCGGTCCCGGCGGGCGCCCAGATCCAGGTGCGGCTCTACCTGGCCAACCGGTACTCCGGCACGGGCACCGTGGGCTCGCGGGTGTTCAACGTGAGCATCGACGGCGCGCTGAAGCTGGACCGCTTCGACGCGGTCGCCGCCACCGGCGGCACGGACCGGGGCACGATGCGCTCCTTCCCGCTGGTCAGTGACGGCAACGTGGACATCGACTTCGGCCACGTCGTGGAGAACCCGCTGGTCCAGGGCATCGAGATCGTGCAGGTCGCGCCGGCGCCCACCGCGGACGACGTGCTGTACCGGGTCAACGCAGGCGGTCCCGCGGTCGCCGCCGCGAGCGGCCCGGCCTGGGCGGTCGACACCGTCGAGGCTCCGAGCCAGTACCACAACGCCGGCAGCAACACGAAGGGCTACGCCACCCTGGCGGCGCTCGACGCCACGGTTCCCGCCGGCACCCCGGCGTCGCTGTACAGCGACGAGCGGTGGGACCCGAGCACCGCGCCGGACATGCAGTGGGACTTCCCGGTCCCGGCCGGGCAGCAGGTCCAGGTGCGGCTCTACCTGGCCAACCGGTACACCGGCACCAACACCCCCGGCAAGCGGTTCTTCGACGTCAGCATCGACGGCCTGGTCCGGCTGAACGACTTCGACCCGGTGGTCGAGGCCGGCGGCACCGACCGGGGCACGATGCGCGCCTTCACCGTCACCAGCGACGGCAACGTCGACATCGACTTCGGTCGGGTGGTGGAGAACCCGCTCGTGCAGGCCATCGAGCTGGTCAAGGTGCCGGCGCTGCCCTCCGCGGCCGAGCTGAACAGCGTCACCAAGCGGTCGTACGACGGCGGCTACGCGGCCGGCTCGGCGAGCGCCGTCGCCAACTCCGACGGCACCGCCTGGGCGTCCGCCAAGGGCGCGTTCTGGATCGGCGGCACGCTCTTCTACGGCATGAACGGCTCGCTCTACCAGCGCTCGTTCGACGGCGACACCTTCGGTGCGCCGAGCAAGGTCGACCCGTACCACGACGCCACCTGGGACACCGTCGAGACCGGGTCCGCCAAGCCCGGTGAGTCGCAGACGTACGTGGGCTCCGCGTCGAGCTTCTACGCGGAGATCCCGAACGTGACCGGCATGTTCTACAAGGGTGGGCGGCTCTACTACACCCTCGCCGGGCAGAGCAGCCTCTACTGGCGCTGGTTCACGCCGGACAGCGGCACCGTCGGCGCCGACCGGTTCACCTACATGACCTCGACGTTCTTCGCCGGGGCCGGTGGGGTCTTCACCGCGGACAACTCGCTCTACGTGGTCCGGCAGAGCAACGGCAACCTGGAGCGGATGGCGTGGCCGACCGACCCGTCGGAGCCGCAGTTCTCCTCCACGGTCAGCGGCCCGGGTATGGACGGGGTCGACTGGCGCGGCGCGGCGGTCTTCGTCGGCCCGTGATCTGACGCGTGAACAGCGATGGCCCGGCCGGTATCGGCCGGGCCATCGCCCTTTCCGGGCCCGGGCGCGTCGCGCCCGGGCCTTTGTCGTCTCCTTCGCCCGGCCCGGGTCGCGCCCGGGCGGTCGGCTCAGACCCGGGTCGGGGTGTGCTCCCGGGCCCAGACCCGCATCAGGTCCCGGACCGAGATCACCCCGGCCACCTCCCGGCCGTCGAGCACCACCAGGTGCCGGAAGCCGCCGCGGGCCATGGCCGCCGCCGCCTCCTCCACCGTCCAGTCCGGGCCGGCGTAGACCACGTCCCAGGTCAGGTGGGCCGCGGTGCGTTCGACGTCGCAGTCCAGCCCCGCGCCGATCGCGTTGAGCACGTCGCGTTCCGTCATGATCCCGACCCCCTCGGAGTCCGGATCGATCACCACCGCCGACCCGACACCGCGGGCCGACATCATCCGGGCCGCCTGGCGGAGCGTGTGCTCCGGGCCGACCACGAGAACCTCACTGGACATCGCTTCTCGAACCTGCATCACACATCACCCCTGTGGGACGGCGGCACCCGGTACGGACATGGTGGGCCATCGATGCAGACCGGGACAAGGCCGGGCATCGCCGGAAACGGGCCGGGCTCGCTACCAAGACGCGGGCCAGTGCTCCGCCCTTCAAGGCGGGGGTGAAGGCCCGTGCGGGGAGGGCCGTCAAGGCCCGAGCCGTGTTCTAGCCGGGCGGCTGGTTGATCTGCTCGGCCACGGGGACGGGCACGATCGCGGCGATTCGGCGGCCGTGATTGGTCACGTAGATGATCCGGCCGCGGACGGCGACATCATTGAGGGTGCCCGCGAGGGCCTGGCGCAGTTCACGGACGCTGATCTCGTTCGGAGTGTCGGTCATGCCGACATGTTAACTCTTGTGTACGCTGGTGGCTGTGCAGCTCCGGTACAACTACCGCGTCTATCCGACGCCTGCCCAGCAGGCTTCGCTGGGGCGGGCGTTCGGGTGCGCGCGGGTGGTGTTCAACGACGGGCTGCGCGCACGTCAGCAGGCCCGCGAGGCGGGCGAGGCGTACCTGTCGGACGGGGACCTGTCGAAGCGGGTCATCACCCAAGCGAAGCGGACGCCCGAGCGGGAGTGGCTGGGCGAGGTGTCGGCGGTCGTGCTCCAGCAGGCCCTCGCGGACCTGAACACCGCGTACCGCAACTTCTTCACCTCGCTGTCCGGCAAGCGCAAGGGCCGCAAGGTCGCGCCGCCTCGGTTCCGGTCCCGCAAGGACAACCGGCAGGCGATCCGGTTCACCGCGAACGCCCGGTTCAAGGTCCTGGACAACAGCCGGCTCCGGCTGCCGAAGATCGGCGACCTGGCGGTGCGCTGGTCCCGGCGACTGCCGGCACCGCCCACCTCGGTCACGGTCATCCGCGACGCGGCCGGACGGTACTTCGCCTCATTCGTCGTACAGACCAGCGATGAGCCGCTGCCGCCGGTCGACGCCGAGGTGGGCATCGACCTGGGCCTGACCCACTTCGCGGTCCTGTCCAACGGCAAGAAGATCGCCGCGCCGAAGTTCCTGCGCCGGGCGGCCCGCAAGCTGCGCCGGCTGCAGCAGGACCTGTCCCGCAAGCAGCCGGGCAGCAACAACCGCAGCAAGGCCGTCGTCAAGGTCGCCCGGGCGCACGCCCGGGTGGCCGATACGCGGCGGGACTGGCAGCACAAGCTCTCGACCCGGATCATCCGCGACAACCAAGCGGTGTACGTCGAGGACCTGTGCGTCACCGGTCTCGGCCGAACCCGGCTCGCGAAGTCCGTGCACGACGCCGGCTGGGCCAGTTTCACCGGCATGTTGGAGTACAAGGCCGCCCGACACGGGCGGACCTTTGCCCGGGTGGACCGGTTCTTTCCCTCCACCCGCATGTGCTCCGACTGCGGTCGCATCAACGACAATATGGCGCTCAGCGTTCGAGCGTGGGACTGCCCGTGCGGCAGCACCCACGACCGGGACGTCAATGCCGCCAAGAACGTGTTGGCCGCCGGACGGGCGGACAACTCAAACGACCGTGGAGCGCAGGTAAGACCAGCCCCCGTGCTGGCACCGCGCGTCGAAGCGGTAATCCACTCGGACGCCGCGTGTTCCACCCGCAGCGTGGAGGGAATCCCCGTCCTTCAGGGCGGAGAGAACGTCAATGTCGTCACGTGCCCACCGAGCCTGTCCGCTGCGCCGGCGCGCTGATCGTGGACGACGACGGCCGCATCTTCATCCAGCGCCGGTCCCCGGACCGGGCCATCTTCCCCAACTGCTGGGACATCGTCGGCGGCCACCTGGAACCGGGCGAGGGGGTGGAGGAGGCGCTGCGCCGCGAGGTCACCGAGGAGACCGGCTGGAGCGTCTTGCACGTCCTCGGACTGGTCGGGGAGTACCACTGGACCGGCGACGACGGGCTGGAACGGCTGGAGTCCGACTTCCTGGTCCGGGTGGACGGCGAGCTGAGCCGGCCCCGGCTGGAGGCGGGCAAGCACACCGAGTTCCGCTGGCTGGGCGAGGAGGAGATCGCGCTGCTCGACGAGCACCGGGACGTCAACGACGGGCTGATCCGGCGGATCGCCGAGAACGGTTTTGCCGCGCTGCGGTCGATCGGTCTGTGAGCGACGGCGTCGAGCTGGCCCCGCACCGGTTCGCCGGGCTGGTCGCCCCGGCGGTCGACCGAGCCTTCGTCGCCGGCATGCTCGCCGGCCGCGACGGCGGCGGCGCCGAGCTGAGCTCCCGGTACGGCGGGCCGGCCGCGACCGGCTTCCTGGTCGAGTTCCGCACCCGACTGGCCGCGCCCGGTGGACGGGCCCGGCTTCGCGGCGGTCACCCGCTACCGGGATCCGGCCTCCTGCCGGCGGGCGCTGGACAAGCAGGTCGCCCACGGGATGCTGCACCGGGGGACGGGGGCTTCAGCGCCACCGAGCGCGGGCTCGCCTTCCTCACCGAGATCTACCAGGTGCACGCTGAGGTGACCGAGGAGCTGTGGGCCGGCCACGACGACCGGGTGGTCCGCCTGGTGGAGGCGCTCGGCCGGCTGCTCGCGTACGCGCTGGTGCTGGCGGACGCGGAGCCGGCGGTCGCGGGCTCGGCCTTCGCCGCGATGGCCCCGCCGTACGAGCCGGAGGGCACCCCGCCGGGGGTGCTGCTGCTCAACCGGCTGGGCACCCTGCGTTACCACCGGGCGGACGCGCACGCGGCGGCGTGGCGGGCGGCGGGGCACACCGCGGCGAGCATCGCGGAGCTGCCGCCGGGGGCGGAACGGCTGGCGATCGAGCTGGAGACCGACCGCCGGGCCGCCGGGCCGTACGTCGTGCTGACCGCGGAGGAGCGGCTGGCGATGCTCGCCGACCTGGCGGCCCTGCCCGGCTGAACCACGGTTGGCGGCAGCGGCCAAGTCACCCGGCGCTATCCTCCACCGGTGACCCGGAGTCGTACGGAGGAGGATGCCGGCATGATCGGGATGGTGCTCGCGGCCGGTGCGGGGCGCCGACTGCGCCCGTACACCGACACCCTGCCCAAGGCGTTGGTGCCGGTGGACGGTGACACCACCATCCTGGACATCGCGCTGCGCAACCTCGCCGAGGTCGGGCTGACCGAGGTGGTGATCGTGGTCGGCTACGCGGCGGACGCGGTCGTCCAGCGGCAGGCCGCCCTGGCGGAGAAGTACGGCGTGACGATCACGCTGGTGCACAACGACAAGGCCGAGGAGTGGAACAACGCCTACTCGCTCTGGCTGGCCCGGGAGCACTTCGCCCGGGGCGTGCTGCTGGTCAACGGCGACACCGTGCACCCGGTGAGTGTGGAGAAGACCCTGCTGGCCGAGCGCGGCCCGGGCATCCTGCTGGCCATCGACAACATCAAGGCGCTGGCGGAGGAGGAGATGAAGACCACCTTCGACGCCGCCGGCCAGCTCACCCGGATCACCAAGGTGATGGACCCGCTCGAGGCGTACGGGGAGTACATCGGCGCGACGCTGATCGAGCCGCAGGTGGCCGACGCGCTCGCCGACGCGCTGGAGGCGACCTGGCGGCGCGACCCGAACCTCTACTACGAGGACGGCTACCAGGAGTTCGCCGACCGGGGCGGCGAAGTGCGGGCGGCGCCGATCGGCGACGTCTCCTGGGTCGAGGTCGACAACCACGCCGACCTGGCCCGGGCGCGGGAGATCGCATGCCGCTACTAGCCCGGACGATCCTCACCCCGCTGCACATCGACGTGCGGCGGGGCGCGGTGGCCGACCTGGCCGCGATCCTCGCCGACGGGCGGATCTCCGCCGGGGGCGACGTGGCGGTGGTGGTCGGGCCGGGGCAGGGCGAGCAGATCGCCGAGCTGATCCGGCCGTCGCTGCGCTCGGCGGACATGTTCACCGTGGCCGGTGGCACCCTGGACGCCGCCGACGACCTCGGCGCGAAGCTGCGTGCCCGGTCGTACGACGCGGTGGTGGGCATCGGCGGCGGCAAGACCATCGACGTGGCGAAGTACGCGGCCACCCGGCGCGGGCTGCCGATGGTGACGGTGGCGACCAGCCTGGCCAACGACGGCATCGCCTCCCCGGTGGCCAGCCTGGTCAACGAGGGGATCAAGGGCTCGTACGGGGTGCACATCCCGATCGCGGTGATCGTCGACCTGGACTTCGTGGCAGCCGGGCCGGAGCGGCACAACCGGGCGGGCATCGGCGACGCGGTGAGCAACATCAGCGCGCTGGCCGACTGGGAGTTGGCCCGGCAGGTCCGCGGCGAGCCGGTCGACGGGCTGGCCGCCTCGCTGGCCCGGATGGGCGCCGAGGCGGTGCTTGCCCACCGCGGCGACATGACCGACGACGCGTTCGTGACCGTGCTCGCCGAGGCGCTGATCTCCAGCGGGCTGGCGATGGCGGTCTGCGGCACCAGCCGCCCGGCCAGTGGCGGCTGCCACGAGATCATGCACGCGATCGACGCGCTCTTCCCCGGCACCGCCTCGCACGGCGAGCTGGCCGGCCTGGGCGCGCTCTTCTGCACCTTCCTCCGCGGCGACCAGCGGCGCTTCGCGGAGATGTCGGCCTGCCTGGCCCGGCACGGCCTGCCGCGGCTCCCCGCCGCCGTGGGCCTGACCGACGACCAGTTCGTCGAGGCGGTGCAGTTCGCGCCGGCCACCCGCCCGGACCGCTACACCATCCTCGAACACCTGGCGATGTCGCCTACCGAGACGCGGGAGCGGCTGGCAGACTACGCCGGTGCACTCCACGACCACCTCGGCTGAGCCGTCCCGCCCCTCCGTCGCCGACTTCCACCGGGTCAACCGGGGCGGCGGCCTGTTCAGCGAATCGATCAGCCAGTGGCTGGGGGCTGCCTTCGCGCTGGCCGCCCAGCGGCTGGGGCTGCGCCCCACCGCGCTGTCCATCGCCAACCTGCTGCTCGGCCTGGCCGTCTCGGTGACCGTGGTGGCGCTCGCCGAGCCGGTCGCCGCCGGGGACGTACCGGCCTGGGTCGTCGGCCTGGTCGCGCTGGTCGGCTGGCAGGTCGCGTACGCCCTGGACTGCGCCGACGGTCAGCTCGCCCGGGTGACCGGGCAGGGCAGCGCGGCGGGCGCCCGGGTGGACGTGCTCTGCGACGTGGCGGCCCAGATCGCGCTGGTCACCGCCCTCGGCGCGACCGCCGTGGCGCAGCGCCCGGCGACGCCGACCTGGCTGGTGGCGGTCTTCGCCGGCACCTGGATGGTCAACCTGGTCACCTCGGTGATGCAGGCCGGCCCGAACGCGGCCAGCATGGTCACCTCGACCTCGCTGCCGGTACGCCTGGTGAAGCTGGTCCGCGACTACGGCGCGGTGATCCTCCTGGCCGGCCTGGTGCTGACCGTCGCCCCCGCGCTGGCGGTCTGGGTGATCGTCGCCTTCACGATCGTCAACGGCGGCTTCCTCCTCGCCAGCATCGCCTTCTCCGCCCGCGCCTCGCTCCGCTGACCCGGACGGGTCAGGCGGGGCGCGCGGTGCGGGCCACCCCCGCGTAGATGTCGATGAGCTGCTTGGTGACCACGTCGGGGTGGAAGGTGCGCTCGTAGCGGGCGCGCGCCGCGGGCGCCAGCGCGGCGGCCCCGGCCCGGGCCACGGGCAGGGCGGCGGCCAGCGCGGCCGGCTCCGGGGCCACCACCCAGCCGGCCTCGCCCGCCTCGATCCCGACCGGCGGGGCGACCCGGCCGTCCCCGGGGACGGCGGAGGCGACGGCGGCCGGGCCGGTGCCGGCGGGCTCGCGGGGGGTGTCCGCGCCGACCAGGTACGGGATCCCGCCCAGCGCGGTGCCGAGCACCGGCCGGCCACTGGCCAGCGCCTCGATGATCACGGTGGGCAGCACGTCGTGCCAGGTGGAGGTGGCCAGCACCACCGCGCTGGCGTCCAGCGCGGCGCGGACCCCGGCGCGGTCCAGCGGGCCGAGGAAGGAGAGGTCGGCGCGTTCGGCGGCCGCCGCCTCGACCAGCGGACGCAGCTCCCCGTCCCCGGCGATCCGCAGCGGGCCGAGCGCCCCCTCCGGGTGCCGGCGCCACGCGTCCAGCAACAGATCGAGGCCCTTCTCCGGGGAGAGCCGACCGAGGAAGAGGAAACCCTCGCCGAGCGGGGCGGGCTGCCCGGGGTCGGGGATGGCATTCGGCTTGACCACGATGCGCTCGTCCGGGATGCCGTAGTCGCGCAGGTGGTCGGCGACCGCCGTGGTGAGCGCGATGAACCGGTCGACCGACTTCCAGGTCGGCCGGTGCACGGCGAGGGTGGTGGCCATCAGCGCGCTCTGCGCCCGCGAGCCCCGGTAGCAGCGGTGCACGATCGCCGGCACGCCCAGCGCCCGGCCCCGGCAGTCCTGGCAGATCACGCCGTCCCGGAAGTACAGCCCGGAGGAGCAGACCTGCCGGTAGTTGTGCACCGTCTGCACCACCGGCACGCCGTGCTTGTGCGCGGTCCGCACCACCCAGGGCGAGAGCAGCGGGTACGGGTTGTGCAGGTGCAGCACGTCCGGCCGGTGCTCGGTGAGCAGGCGGCTCAGCTCCTGCTGGGCCTTCGGGGCGTAGATCGGCGAGATCGGCAGCAGCGCCTTCGCCGCCTTCGGCATCGTCGGGATCTCGTCGGAGCTGCGGATGAACGGCAGCACCTCCACCCCGGCCGCGGTGAGCTGGGCGATCTCCGCGTCGACGATGGTGTTCTCGCCGGAGGGCTGGGCTTCCCGGTACCGGTTGTGCGCCACCACGATTCTCACGGGAAAGAAGGCTACCGTTGTCTGATGCCCGAACTACCGGAGGTGGAAGCGCTCGCCGGATATCTGCGCGAGCGCGCGGTGGGGCGGCGGGTCGATCGGCTCGAGGTCGCCGCGATCAGCGCCCTGAAGACGTACGACCCGGCGCCCAGCGCGGTCGCCGGCCGGGCGGTGGTCGACGCCGGCCGGCACGGCAAGTTCCTCGACGTGATCTTCGACGGCGGCCTGCACCTGGTGGTGCACCTGGCCCGGGCCGGCTGGCTGCACTACCGGGAGGCGTTCCCGTCCAGCGCGCCGCTGCGCCCCGGCAAGGGCCCGGTCGCCCTGCGGGTACGCCTCGACGACGGCTCCGGCTTCGACCTGACCGAGGCCGGCACCCAGAAGAAGCTGGCCGCCTACCTGGTGACCGATCCGGCCGAGGTGCCCGGGGTGGCGAAGCTGGGCCCGGACGCGCTCCGGGCCGACCTGGCCACCTTCGCCGAACGGCTGCGCAGCCGGCGCGGCCAGGTGAAGGGGGTGCTGACCGACCAGTCGGTGCTGGCCGGGGTCGGCAACGCGTACTCGGACGAGATCCTGCACGCGGCGAAGCTGTCGCCGTTCGCGATCACCGACCGGTTGACCGACGACCAGCTGGCCGGCCTGCACGCGGCGACCCGGACGGTGCTCGGCGACGCGGTGCGGCGCTCGATGGGCCAGCGGGCCGCCGAGCTGAAGGGCGAGAAGCGCTCCGGCCTGAAGGTGCACGCCCGGACCGGGCTGCCGTGTCCGGTCTGCGGGGACACCGTGCGGGAGGTCTCATTCGCCGACTCCAGCCTCCAGTACTGCCCCACCTGTCAGACCGGGGGCAAGCCGCTCGCTGACCGTCGGTTGTCCCGGCTCGTACGGTGAGTAACGACACTTTCCGATTACGGAGAGGAATCGGCCCGAGCGCGCCGAACCTCCCGGTCCGCGGCTCTACCGGGACCGTCATCCATCGGTATAGTGGCTCGGTCCCCGGCTTCGAAACTGGTGCGGAGCCGGCCGGATCCCAAGCCGGCACCACCGGGCGGGTTGTCCTTAGGGTCGCCGTCCGACCCGGAGCCCGCGTGGGAGACTGGAACGGTGGGCGACCCGGGCCCTCACGGCGAGTGAGGGCGCGTGTCATGCGGGAGGACATGGGTTGAGGTGACGACAAGCCTCCAGCGCCCGGTAACCAACACAGGCCGGAGCAAGAGCGTGCGGCACGTCGACAGCTTCGAGATCCAGCCGCCGACTCCGCCGTCGCACAACGGCGTACCCCGGTCGGCGTGGGCCCGTGCCCGCCGCCGCGTCTCCCGCTGGCACCGCCCCTACATCGCCATGCTGCTGCTGCTCGACTACGGTTCGGCGGCGCTGGCGAGTTGGATCGCCATCCAGACCTTCGACCAGGCCGCCTCGGGCTTCCAGGACGCCAAGGAATCCTGGTTCCACACGGTGGCGTTCCTGCTGCTCCCGCTTGGTTGGTTGATCATCCTGTGGGGCAACCGGGCCTACGACCGGCGGTACCTCGGCCTCGGGCCGGACGAGTTCAAGCGGGTGATCCGGGCCGGGGTGGCGGTGGCCGCGACGGTCTCGTTCATCGCCTTCGCCACGAGGACCCTGCTGTCCCGGTGGACGGTCGGTTTCGCCCTGCTCGGGGCCCTACTGCTGATCCTGCTGGGCCGGTTCGTGGCCCGGTTCGTGCTGCACGCGGTGCGCCGCCGGGCGGGCCACGCCGGGCACCGGATGGTGCTGGTCGGCACGCTGCCGGAGGCGCTGGAGGTCTACACCGCGGTCACCCGCAACCCGGGCGCCGGGCTGGTGCCGGTGGCCATCCACATCACCGACGGGTACGCCGCCGCCCGGGGCATGGAGACCCCGGTGCCGGTGTACGCCGGCCGGGACGTGCTCGCCCTGGTCCGCGAGGTCGGCGGGGACACGATCGCGGTCTGCGGCTCGGCCAGCGCCGAGCCGGGTGAGCTGCGCCGGCTCGCCTGGCAGCTGGAGGGCTCCGGAGTCGACCTGGTGGTCGCCCCACAGCTCACCGACATCGCCGGTCCCCGGGTGCACATCCGGCCGATCGAGGGCCTGCCGCTGCTGCACGTCGAGGAGCCGACCCTGTCGGGCCCGGCGCTGCTGGTCAAGAACCTGCTGGACCGCGTCGCCGCCGGGCTGGGCCTGCTGCTGCTGGCCCCGCTCTTCCTCGCCATCGCCGTCGCGATCCGGATCTCCGACCCCGGGCCGGTCTTCTTCCGCCAGCCCCGGGTCGGCCACGAGGGGCGGACCTTCCGGGTCTGGAAGTTCCGCACCATGTACGTCGACGCCGAGGATCGGCTGGCCGGCCTGGTCGACCAGAACGAGACCGACGGCATGCTGTTCAAGATGAAGGAGGACCCGCGGGTCTTCCCGGTGGGCCGCTTCCTGCGTGCCTCTTCGCTGGACGAGCTGCCGCAGCTGATCAACGTGCTCCGGGGCGAGATGTCCCTGGTCGGGCCGCGCCCGCTCCCCGCCGACGACGGCGACTTCCTCGGTGACGTGCGCCGCCGGCTGCTGGTCCGGCCGGGCATGACCGGGCTGTGGCAGGTCTCCGGCCGCTCCGACCTGTCCTGGGACGAGGCGGTCCGGCTGGACCTCTACTACGTCGACAACTGGTCGCTGGCGTACGACCTGAGCATCCTGTGGCGCACGGTGGGCGTGGTGCTCGCACGCAAGGGCGCGTACTGATCCTCTTGGCGTAACGGCCGCCACCCGTCAGGATCGCTGCGTGGGTGCCAACCTCTCCGCCGTGTTCGGCGTCGTCTCACTGGTCAGCGCGCTGGCCGCGGCACTCTGGGCGGTGCTCCGGCTGCGCGCCCGGCGCGGCATCGCCACCGCGACCCAGCGGGCCACGTACGAGGTGCTGCACACCGCCGGGCTGGCCGCCGAGCCGCTGCGCGCGGGGCTGAGCGCGGCGGGCGCGGCGAAGGCCGTACGTCATCTGCGGACCCTGGTGGGCGCGGCCGGGCTGGCCCTGACGGACCGGGAGGCGCTGCTCGCCCTCGACGGGCGCGGTGCGCACCACGGCGACCAGCTGCTCGCGGCGGCCCGGCGGGCGGCGGCGGCCGGGCGCTCGACCGTGCTGCGCGAGTCGGAGCTGCACTGCGACCTGGTGGACTGCCCGGTCCGCGGCGCGGTGGTGGCCCCGTTGAGCGCGGACGGCCGGGTGGTCGGAGCGCTGGTGGCGATCGCCGACGGCCAGCCGGCGCCCGGGCTGGTGCAGGCCACCCTGGAGACGGCGCACTGGGCCGGCGACCAGCTCGCCCTGGCGGAGCTGGACTCGTCCCGGGAGCGGCTGGCCCGGGCCGAGGTACGCGCGCTGCGCGCCCAGATCAGCCCGCACTTCATCTACAACGCGCTGACCGCGATCGGCTCGTTCGTCCGGACCGACCCGGAGCGGGCCCGTGAGCTGATCCTGGAGTTCGCCGAGTTCACCCGCTACTCGTTCCGGGCGCACGGCGAGTTCACCACCCTCGCCGAGGAGCTGCGCTCGATCGACCGCTACCTGACCATCGAGCGGGCCCGGTTCGGCGACCGGCTCCAGGTGCGGTTGCAGATCGCCCCGGAGGTGCTGCCGGTGACCCTGCCGTTCCTCTGCCTCCAGCCGCTGGTCGAGAACGCGGTCCGGCACGGGTTGTCCCGCAAGCCGGGCACCGGCATGGTGAGCATCGAGGCCCGGGACGCGGGCGCGGAATGCCACATAACGGTGGAGGACGACGGAGTGGGGATGGATCCGACGACGCTGACCGCCGGCATCGCCGAGCTGGCCGGCGCCGGCAGCGACCCGACCGACGACGCGGGCCAGCATGTCGGCCTCTCCAACGTCGACGAGCGGCTCCGGTCGGCCTTCGGGGACCGGTTCGGCCTGGTCGTCGAGACCGGCCTCGGCTCGGGTACGAAGGTGAGCATGCGGGTGCCGAAGTTCCACCCCGGCGTACGGGCCGGTTCATGAACGCGACGGGCTTCCTCCGGGTGCTCGCCGTGGACGACGAGCCGCCGGCGCTCGACGAGCTGGCGTACCACCTGCGGGCCGACCCGCGGGTGGCCCGGCTGCACACGGCCGGGGACGCCACCGAGGCGCTGCGGGTGCTCCGGGACGGCGACGTGGACGTGGTCTTCCTGGACATCCGAATGCCCGGCCTGGACGGGATGGAGCTGGCCCGGGTGCTACGCCGGTTCGCCCGGCCGCCCGCGATCGTCTTCGTCACCGCGTACGACGACGGCGCGGTGGACGCCTTCGACCTGGGCGCCACCGACTACGTGCGCAAGCCGGTCCGCGCCGACCGGCTGGCCGAGTCGCTGCGCCGGGTGATCGGCTCGCGGGTGGTGCCGTCGCACCCGGCCGCCATGGCCCGGGCGGAGGAGGACCCGACCATCCCGATCGAGCTGGCCGGGACGACCCGGATGCTGCCCCGCTCGGCGGTGCGCTGGGTGGAGGCGCAGGGCGACTACGCCCGGCTGCACACCGCGGACGGCTCGCACCTGGTCCGGGTGTCGCTGGCGACCCTCGCCGAGCGGTGGGCCGACGCCGGGTTCGTCCGAATCCACCGGTCCTACCTGGTGCAGTTGAAGCTGATCGCCGAGCTGCGGCTGGTCAACTCCGGCTACGTGGTGGTGATCGACGGGGCTGAGCTGCCGGTGAGCCGCCGGCACACCCGGGAGCTGAAGGACAAGCTGGTCCGGGCGGCGAAGCAGGACTGGAACCGCTGAACCGGGAATAACCTCCAGTTAGCGTACGCTGTACGGTAGGCCGTACGACAGCTGGAGGTCGCCGTGTCCGAATCCCCGTCCGCCACCGCCCTGACCACCGACCCGTTCGACGCCGGAGCCGAGTTCGACCGCCAGGTCTCCACGCTGCTCCGGCTCGGCTACCCGGAGCTGGCCGGGCTCACCGAGGAGGCGTTCACCGCGCTGGTCACCCCGCTGCGCGCGGCGGCCGTCGCCGGCCCGCCCGGGGGTGCCGAGCACCGGCCGCCCACGGAGGCCCGGGTGCCGTTCCTGCTGGTGATCACCCGCGAGCTGGTGCCCGTAGAGGCGCGCCTGGGGCTCACCACGCTGGCCGGCAAGCGCAGGGCCGGCTTCCTGGACCGCAACTTCCCCGCCGCCGATCTGCCCCGGTTCGACCCGATCAAGGAGCTGGAGGCGCCGGCCGGACCGGCGTACCTGCTCTTCGACGTGGACCGGGGCGAGGAGTTCCGCAACCTGGCGCCCGCCGCCGCCATGGAGGGGATGACCGCCCAGGGCCGGCTGCCGCTCACCATCGACGAGGGCCTCGCCTTCGTCACCCAGCACCCGGCGGCGCTCGCCTCGAACCGGTGCTTCTCGCTGGTCGGGTCGCGCTGCGGCGACAAGCGGGTGCCGGCGCTCTGGATCAGCCAGGGCGCGCCGAAGCTCGGCTGGTGCTGGTACGGCAACCCGCACACCTGGCTCGGCTCCGCCACCGCCCACCCGGTCCGGGTCGGCCTGGAATGAACACCGGCGCCGGCGTGGTCCTCGGTGGGCCGCGCCGGCGCGTCGGGGCTCAGCGCGGAAGACTAAAGCGGATCCAGTCCAACCCGTGGCTGGTGATCAAGACATGGTCGGCGGCGGGATCCGACAGGTCGTCGCGCTCGAAGAACCAGGCCCGGCCCGGCGCCACCCCGGCAGCCCCCTCGAGCTGGCGGTCCTTGCGCACCGTTCCGAAGTGCCGTCCGCCGTCCTGGCTCACCAACAGCTCCGGAATCAGGTCCGGCGAGCTGGAGCCGGTCCGGGCGACCAGCAGCGATCCGTCCGAGCCGAGTGTGATCTGCGGGTTCTCCTGGCTCGCTCGTAGGTCCGTCCCGGTGTCGGCCCAGGTGCGCCCGCCGTCCCTGGTCCGGAGCAGCGTCGCCACACCGGTCGGCGCCATCGACCCGGCCGGTGGCGGCGGCTCGATCAGCAGGTACGCCTCCCGGTCGTCGACCCCGACCGCCGCCACCACGTTCGTCCGGACCTCCGGTCGCCAGGTGGTCCAACTCGCCCCCCGGCCGGCGCTGCGGGCCACAACCATGGGTTGGTCGACCTCCCCCGGCCAATAGGTCACCCACACCGTCCCGTCCGGGGTCGGGTAGATGCTGTATGGCGGGTACGGCGACGGCGGCTTCCCGGAGAGCCGATACACCGTGGACCCATCCACCGCCAGCGGCTCCCGTACCGCGCCGCAGCCCTGCTGGGGCCAACGCGTGGCGCTGCCCTTCGGGCAGGTCGCGCAGGGCGGCCAGCAGGGCGAGGTGCTCGGGTGACCGGTCGGCGACGGCGGGCGGCGGACCGATGCACCGCAGCAGGGTGTGGAGCAGCCGGCCCCGCCGGTGCCGGCTGCGGGCGACGTTCACCGCCACCCGGCGCAGCCACGCCTCCGGGTTCTCTAAGCCGGCGAAGCGCCGGGGCGCGGCCAGCGCGCGGGTGAACGCCTCCTGCACCGCCTCCTGCGCCTCGTTCAGGTCTCCGGTCACCGCGTACAGCTGGACGACCAGCCGGCGGAAACAGCCGGCGTACAACTCGGAGATCAGCTCGCCGTCGGACACCGTCACCTCCCCTCTCCACCACTTCCACTCACGGGCGGGCCGGAAGGTTCCGGGGCAGGTTCAGAAGATGTCGGCGACGGGCAGGACGAGCGGGAACGGGCCGTCCGTCCGGTAGACCTCCGGCGCGGAGATCACCTGGGACTCCCGGTAGCCCGTGCCCACGTGCTCCAGCACGGTCAGGGTCTGCTTGCGCGGCTCGACCAGCCAGTAGCGCGGGATGCCGGCCACGCCGTACTCGTGGCGCTTGAGCACCAGGTCACGACCGGCGTTGCCGGGCGAGACGACCTCGACCACGAGAAGCACGTCGGCCGGAGCGAGCGCCGGACCGCCCCGGCCCAGGGCGTCCTCCCGGGCCACGAAGAGATCGGGGACGAAGTATGACGACCGTTTCGCGCTGACCCCGATGTCCTGCCCGACGAGCAGGCCGGACGGGGCCTGACGGTCGAGGAGCCGGCGGAGGCGGTTGGCGACCGCACCGTGGAAGACGTCCGCGTGGGGGGACACGAGCAGGCTCCCGTCGAAGATCTCGTAGTCCTGGCCGTCCTCGGGGAGGTCCTGGAGGTCGTCCACCGTCCAGGGCTCGCGCCCGCTCGGCCGAGCCGGGCTGGTCACTGTCACACCTCCTCTCTACCGGCTCACCCTGACATCCCGCCCCGTCGTCCACAACGAGCCTCCGCCCATCCACCGGGTTATCCACAGGAGTGAGGCGTTCTCCACAGGTTGTTCACAAGGCGAGCCACCGATCTCCACGGCCGGTCCCTACAGTCTGACGCCATGAAGGAACGCCGGGTACTGGTGGTCGAGGACGAACGAACCATCGCCGAGTCGGTCGCCGCCCGCCTCCGTGCGGAGGGCTTCACGGTGGACATCGCCGGGGACGGCCCGAGCGCGGTCGATCGGTTCCGAGCCGGGCAGCACGATCTCGTCGTCCTCGACGTGATGCTGCCCGGCTTCGACGGGCTGGAGGTGTGCCGACGGATCCAGGCCGACCGCCCGGTGCCGGTGCTGATGCTCACCGCCCGGGACGACGAGACCGACCTGCTGGTCGGGTTGGCGGTCGGCGCGGACGACTACCTGACCAAGCCGTTCTCCATGCGCGAGCTGGCGGCCCGGGTGCACGTGCTGCTGCGCCGGGTGGAGCGGGCGACGACCGCCCCGCCGACCACCCTGCGACTGGGCGACATCGAGATCAGCCCGGCGGAGCGGCGGGTGGTCAAGGCCGGCGCCGAGGTGCACCTGACCCCCACCGAGTTCGACCTGCTGGTGCACCTGGCCGGCCGGCCGCGCACGGTGCTGCCCCGGGAACGGCTGCTCGCCGACGTGTGGGGTTGGGCCGACGGTGCCGGCACCCGTACGGTCGACAGCCACGTCAAGGCGCTGCGCCGCAAGCTCGGCGCGGACCTCATCCGGACGGTGCACGGCGTCGGGTACGCGCTGGAGGTGTCCGCGTGACCGGCCGGGTGGTGGACCGGTTGAACAGCGTGCTGCCCCGACCGCTCGACCCGGTCCGCTCGATCAAGATGAAGCTCGGCGTCCTGCTGGTCGCCTCCTGGGCGGTCGCCGTCGGCTACTTCTGGTACGGGGTCGGCTGGCTCCCGCCGGGCACGGCGCTGACCGCCATCGGCATCGCCCTGCTGACCGCCCAGGTGCTCGCCCACGGCATGACCTCCCCGCTGCGCGAGATGACCACCGCCGCCGGGGCGATGGCCCGGGGCGACTACACCCGCCGGGTGCGGGCCACCTCGCGGGACGAGGTGGGCGAGCTGGCCCACGCGTTCAACAAGATGGCCGCCGACCTGGCCGCCGCCGACCAGCGCCGGCGCGAGCTGATCGCGAACGTCTCACACGAGTTGCGTACGCCGATCAGCGCCCTCCAGGGCGTGCTGGAGAACCTGGTCGACGGGGTCGCCACCCCGGAGCCGGCGGCGCTGCGCACCGCGCTCACCCAGACCGAACGGCTCGGGCACCTCGTCGCCGACCTGCTCGACCTGTCCCGGCTCGACGCCGGTGTGGTGCCACTGCGCCGGGTCCGGATGGATGTCGCCGACTTCCTCGACGAGGCGGTGGAGCACGCCGCCGCGACGGCCACCGGCACCGGGCAGGACGTCCATTTCCGACTCCGGCCGCTGGCCGCCCCGCTGACCGTGCGCGCCGACCCGTGGCGGCTGCACCAGGTCTTCGCCAATCTGCTCGACAACGCCGCCCGGCACAGCCCGCCCGGCGGGACCGTGCTCGTCGCCGCCGAGGAGCGGGCCGGGCAGCTGCACGTCGAGGTCAGCGACGAGGGCGAGGGCATCCCGGCGGCGGAACGCTCTCGGGTGTTCGAACGGTTCACCCGGGGCGAGCGGGCCGCCGGCGGCGGCACCGGGCTGGGTCTGGCCATCGCCCGCTGGGTGGTCGAACTGCACGGCGGCTCCATCCGGGTGGCCGACCCGCCCACCGCCGCGCCCGGCACTCGCCCCGGCTGCCGGATCGAGGTCACCCTGCCCCGTACCGAACCCGTCCGAGAAGAGGCCGCATGACCACCGCACCCCCGCCGCGCCCGCCCGTGGACCCTCGGCTGGTGCTGCCCGGCCCGGCGCCCCAGCCGTCCGCGTGGGAACGGCGCTGGCCGGGAGCCACCGGAGCCGTCCGGCCGGTGGTGCTCGGGGCGGTGGCGGTGGCCGCCGGGGTGAGCGCGTCCGTGGTACCGCTGGACCGACCCGGCCTGGGTTGGCTGGTGGCCGCCGTCGCCGGGGCCGCCGCCCTCGGCACGGCCGCCCGGCCCGACGCCACGGGGGCGCCGGGCCGGGCGGCCCGGCTGGCCTGGGCGGTCGCCACCGTCGCCCTGGTCGGGGTCGGCACGGTACGCGCCGCCGGCTGGCTCTTCGCGCTCTGCCTGCTGGCCGCGTTCGGCACCGCCTCGCTCGCCGTGGCGGGCGGGCGTACGCCGCTGGGCCTGCTGACCGCCGGGATACTGCCGCCGATCGCCACCCTGCGGGCACTGCCCTGGGCGGCCCGGGGGCTGCCCCGGACCCGGCCGGGCGGCCCGGGCGTCGGGCGGAGCCTGGCCAGCATCGGGATCACCGTTGCGCTGCTCCTGCTGTTCGGGCTGCTCTTCTCCTCGGCCGACGCGGTCTTCGCCGACCTGGTGGCCGAGGCGCTGCCGGACGTCTCGACCCCGGGAGTGTTCGGCTGGGTGTTCCGCCTGCTGCTGGTGGGCGCGGTGCTGCTCGGTGGGGCGTACCTGCTGGCCGCGCCGCCCGACCTGGAGCTGCGGACCGGGCCGGCCCGGGCGGTCCGCCAGCTGGAGTGGGTGCTGCCCCTGGCCCTGCTCGACGCGCTCTTCACCGCGTTCGTCCTGGTGCAGCTCGCCGTGCTGTTCGGCGGTTCCGCCCACGTGCTGCGCACGGCCGGGCTGACCTACGCCGAGTACGCCCGGGGCGGCTTCTGGCAACTGCTCGCGGTCTCCGCGCTGACCCTCCTGGTGATCGCCGGCGCGATGCGCTGGGCGCCCCGGCGGACCCGGGCGGACCGGGTGCTGATCCGGCTGCTGGTCGGCGGACTGACCGCGCTGAGCCTGGTGGTCGTGGCGTCGGCGCTGTACCGGATGCGGGTCTACACCGACGCGTACGGGGCGACCCGGCTGCGCCTGATGGTGGCGACGGCGGAGCTCTGCCTCGGGCTGCTCTTCGTGCTGGTCGGGGTGGCCACGGTCCGGCTCCGGAGCGGGTGGCTGCCCCGGCTGGCGCTGGGCGCGGCCGTGGTCGCCCTGCTCGGGCTCGCGGTGGTCAACCCGGATCGGCTGATCGCGGACTGGAACGTCGACCGGTGGCAGCGCATCGACCGGCTGGACGTGGACTACCTGTCCGGGCTCTCGGCGGACGCCGTACCGGCGCTGGACCGGCTGCCCGAGCCGATGCGCTCCTGCGCGTTGCGGGAGATCGCCGCCCAGCTCCCCGAGGACGGGTGGCGGGCCGCGAACGTGGGCCGGGCGCAGGCCCGGGCGGTGCTCGGCCCGGATCCGGCCGAGGCCGGCGCGACTGCGTGCCCTTGACATTCCCGCTGAGCAGGCAAGACTGCCGGGGATGACCGGTCCGGGGGAGCACGACGGCCCGGGGCGGCCCGCCGCGGCCGTCCCGGTGCCGGCCCCGCGCGTCGCCGAGCCGCCCCGGCGGACCCGGATCGTGCTGGCCGAGGTGTCCCGCCGGGACGACCGGTCCGGGCGGACCCGCGCCGAGCTTGCGGAGCAGACCCGGGTCGGCGAGGCGCTGGTCCGGGGCCTGGTCCGGGCCCAGCTCGCGCTGGCGGTGCGGCTGAGCCTGGTGGTGCTGATCGCCCTCGGCGGGCTGCCCTGGCTCTTCGCCATCGCGCCCTCGGTCGGCCGGGTCACGGTGCTCGGCGTCAACCTGCCGTGGCTGCTGCTCGGGGTGGCCTCGTTCCCGTTCCTGATCGGCGTCGGCTGGGCGTACGTGCGGCTGGCCGAGCGGAACGAGCAGGACTTCACCGACCTGGTCCAGCGGCCGGAGCGCTGAGGTGGGCAACGGCTTCGTCGTCCCGGCGATCGTGGCGGTCACCCTGGTGACGGTCGGGATCGGCTTCTACGGGCTGCGGCTGGCCCGGACCACCTCCGACTTCCTGGTCGCCTCCCGGGCGATCAGCCCGACCTGGAACGCCGCCGCGATCGGCGGGGAGTACCTGTCGGCGGCGAGTTTCCTGGGCGTGGCCGGGCTGGTCCTGAAGTACGGCGTGGACGTGCTCTGGTATCCGGTGGGTTTCGCCGCCGGCTACCTGGCGTTGCTGCTCTTCGTGGCGGCTCCGCTGCGCCGTTCCGGGGCGTTCACCCTGCCCGACTTCTGCGAGGTGCGGCTCGGGTCCCGCCGGCTGCGGAAACTGGCCACCGTCTTCGTGATCTTCATCGGCTGGCTCTACCTGGTGCCGCAGTTGCAGGGCGCCGGGCTGACCCTGGCCACGGTGGCCGGCTCGCCCTACCCGGTGGGGGCGCTGCTGGTCGCGGTGGTGGTCACCGCGAACGTGGCGCTCGGCGGGATGCGGGCGATCACCTTCGTCCAGGCGTTCCAGTACTGGCTGAAGTTGACCGCGCTGGCCGTACCGGCGATCTTCCTGGCGTTGCAGTGGCAGGCCGACGCCCGCCCGGCGGTGGCCCCGCCCGACGGGCCGGCGTTCCGGACCGCGACCACCGTCGTGGTCGAGCACCGCGCGACCCTCACCCTCGCCGACGGCGACATCCGGGAGGTACGCCCCGGCGACCGGCTGGCCTTCGCGGCCGGCGACCCGGTGCCGGAGGTCTCCGGCACGGCCACCGATGCGGCGGACTGGCTGCTGCCGGACACCGCCGGGGACGACGACCGGGGGCTGTTCGCGACGTACTCGCTGATCCTGGCCACCTTCCTCGGCACCATGGGCCTGCCGCACGTGCTGGTGCGCTTCTACACCAACCCGGACGGCGCGGCGGCCCGCCGCACCACGCTGGTGGTGCTCGCCCTGGTCGGCGCCTTCTACCTGCTGCCCACGATCTACGGCGTGCTGGGCCGGATCTACACGCCGCAGCTGCTGGTGACCGGCCAGACCGACGCGGTGGTGGTGCTGCTGCCCGGGGCGGCGCTCGGCGACGGCCTGACCGGGCGGCTGCTCGCCGCGCTGGTCGCCGCCGGGGCGTTCGCCGCCTTCCTCTCCACCTCGTCCGGGCTGCTCACCAGCGTCGCCGGGGTGATCTCCACGGACGTGCTCGGGCGCGGTTCGGTACGCGGCTTCCGGCTGGCCACGGTGATCGCCGGCGGAGTGCCGGCGGTGCTCGCGCTGAACGTCTCCGGGCTGGACGTCTCCCAGGTGGTCGGGCTGGCCTTCGCGGTGGCCGCGTCCAGCTTCTGCCCGCTGCTGGTGCTGGGCATCTGGTGGCGGGGGCTGACCGACCTCGGCGCGGCGGCCGGGGTGCTGGTGGGCGGCGGCGCGGCGATCGGGGCGGTGCTGGTCACCGTCCTCGGCCCACCGCTGAGCGGCTGGCCGGCCACGCTGACCACCCAGCCGGCGGCGTGGACCGTGCCGCTGGCCTTCACGGTGATGGTGGCGGTGTCGCTGGCCACCCGGCGCCGGCTCCCCGCCGACGTCGGCGCCACCATGCTGCGCCTGCACGCCCCCGAAGCGCTGCGCCTCTGAGCCGGGGGGCCTCCGAGCCGGGGCGCCTCCGATCGGGCAGGGCCCACACCTCACCCGACGGCGTCGACCTCGGGCGTCAGGTCGTCGTGATCCTCCCGGATCTCGTCGGGCGCCGGGGGGCGGTGACGCCCGACGAGATCCGGTCCGCGTCAGGGCGCCTGGATCAGGCCGACCACGTTGCCGTCCGCGTCGCGTACGGAGGCGACCAGCTTGCCGCCGCCGACGTCCTTGACCGTCTGCACCTTCTCCGCCCCGGCATCGAGGAGCTCCTTCAGGCTCCCCTCGATGTCGTCCACGTGCCAGTACGCCACCGGCCCGGTCATCCCCTGGCCGTAGCCGTTCGGGTCCAGGCCGACGTCCTGCCCGCCCAGGGCGTACCCGACGTAGTACGGCTGGTCCACAACCGGCTCGACGCCCAGCAGCCGGCCGTACAGCGCCTTCGCCCGCTCCAGATCGCGGACCGGGTAGATGATCGTCTTCATGCCTGACGTCACGCGTCGCTCCTCCACTCGCGGTATCACCTCGGACCACTCCGGTCCGTCACACTGCTGACCGACGGCGGGGAGGAAAGGTAACGGCGGACGAGCAGAACTGGCTCACGGAGCGGTTCGAGGAACACACCCGCAGTCGATCCCCTGCCCGGGTAGGAGATCGAGGTCGTCCCGTGGCGGGAGAGATCACTGGCGGCGGCGGACTAACGTCGGGACATGACCCAAGAGCACCCCGCGCTCGCGTTGCGCGGCCTGGCCAAGCGGTTCGACACGAAGGTCGCGGTCGCCGGGGTCGACCTGGACGTCCCGGCCGGCTCCTTCTACGGGCTGCTCGGCCCGAACGGCGCGGGCAAGACGACGACCCTCTCCATGGCCGTCGGCCTGCTGCGGCCCGACGCCGGCCAGGCCCGGGTGCTCGGGTACGACGTCTGGGCCGACCCGGTCCGGGCCAAGGGCCTGCTCGGCGTGATGCCGGACGGCGTACGGCTGTTCGACCGGCTCAGCGGGGCGGAGCTGCTGGCGTACCACGGTCTGCTGCGCGGCATGGACCCGGCGGTGGTCGAGCAGCGGGCGGCGGAGCTGCTCGACGTGCTGGCGCTCACCGACGCCGGCCGGACCCTGGTGGTGGACTACTCGGCCGGCATGAAGAAGAAGATCGGCCTGGCCTGCGCCCTGCTGCACGGCCCCCGGCTGCTGGTGCTGGACGAGCCGTTCGAGGCGGTCGACCCGGTGTCGGCCGCGCTGATCCGCGACATCCTGCACCGGTACGTCACCGGCGGCGGCACGGTGGTCTTCTCCAGCCACGTGATGGAGGTCGTCGAGCGGCTCTGCTCGCACGTGGCGATCCTCGCCGACGGGACCATCAAGCGGGTCGGCACGCTCGGCCAGGTGCGCGGGGACCGGTCCCTGGAGGAGGTCTTCGTCGAGGTGGTCGGCGGGCGGACCGCGACGGGCGAGGAGCTGTCGTGGCTGTCCCGGTGACCGGGCCGGCCGCGCCGGCCGGGCCGGCCCGGCGGGTCGCCGCCCCGCACTTCGTCCGGCTCAAGCTGCGGGTGCTCGGCAACAACTTCCACGGCCAGGGCTGGCGGATCGCCCTCTTCGTGGTCGGCGTGCTGGTCGGTCTCTGGTTCGCCACCGGCGGCTTCTTCGCGCTGGCGGCACCCGGCCTGGCCGGCGAGCCCCGGTACGCGCTGCTGACCGCCGCCTTCGGCGGGGGCCTGCTGGTGCTCGGCTGGCTGCTGCTGCCGCTGGTCTTCTTCGGCGTGGACGAGACGCTCGACCCGGCCCGGTTCGCGCTGCTGCCGCTGACCCGCCGCACCCTGGTCACCGGCCTGTTCGCGGCCGCCCTGGTCAGCGTGCCGGTGCTGACCACGCTGGTGGCGGTGTCCGGGCTGGTGGTCACCGCCGGCGCGTTGGGCGGCTGGCCGGCCGGCCTGGTCGCGGTCGCCGGGGTGGCCGCCGGGCTGCTGCTCTGCGTGGCGGCGGCCCGCGCGGTGACCAGCGCCTTCGCCACCATGCTCCGGTCCCGCCGGGTACGTGACCTGGCCGCCGTGCTGCTGGCGGTGGTCGCCGCCCTGCTCGGGCCGCTGCAGATCGCGGTGCTGGCGGCGGTCCGCCAGGCCGACTGGGACCGGCTGACCGGGGTGGCCCGGGTGATCGGCTGGACCCCGTTCGGGGCGCCGTGGACCGCCGGCATCGACGTGGCCGAGGGGCGGGTGTGGGCCGGCCCGGTGAAGCTGCTGATCACCGTGCTGACCATCGGGGCGCTGCTGCTGTGGTGGTCGCGGTCGCTGGAGTCGGCGATGGTCGGCGCGGCCAGCGCCGGTCCCGCCCGGGACCGACGGGGCCCCGCCGGCGGGGCGGTCGCCCAGCTCTTCCCGCGTGCCGTCGGCTGGGCCCGGCGGAACCGGTTCGGCGCGCTGGTCGCCCGGGAGTGCCGCTACTGGTGGCGGGACGCCCGGCGACGGGCCAACCTGATCACCATCGCGGTGGTCGGCGTCTTCGTGCCGGTGATGGTCAACCTCGGCGGCTCCCGGCTCGCCACCGACGGCGGGCAGGCGTTCGGCGAGGCCACCGCCGACTCCTCGCCGGTCCTGGTCAGCCTCTCGATGCTCTTCGTCGGGGTGCTCGCCTCGGTGACCCTGGCCAACCAGTTCGGCTTCGACGGCAGCGCGTACGCGGCGAACGTGGTGGCCGGCGTGCCGGGGCGGCTGGAGCTGCGGGCCCGGATGACGGCGTTCTCCCTCTACGTGGTGCCGATCCTGGGCGTGGTCGCGGTCGTCCTCGCCACGCTGCTCGGACACCCGGCCTGGCTGGGCGTGATGGCCGGGGCGCTGCTCGCCGCGTACGGCAGCGGACTGGCGATCAACGCGTTCGTCTCGGTGCTCGGCGCGTACGCGCTGCCGGAGACGAGCAACCCGTTCGCGATGAACACCGGCGCCGGGGTGGCGAAGAGCTTCCTCACCCTGCTGTCCATGGTCGCCCCCGCGGCCGCGGCGGTGCCGATGGTGGTGGCCGCGGCGCTGCTCGGCGACCTGTGGCTCTGGCTGGCCCTGCCGGTCGGCGTGGCCCACGGGCTGGGGGCCGCGCTGCTCGGCTCCTACCTGGCCGGGGACGTGCTGGACCGCCGCCAGCCGGAGCTGCTCGCCGCTGTCACGCCCCGCCGATGACGGCCAGGCGGTGATGGTGGCGGCGAACCCGGCCGGGGTTGCCACCGCAACTACACGCCGACCTCGGCGAGTTCGCACACCATGAGGGTGCGCGGACTCGGCCAATGGGGTATGGACGGACACTGCGAGCTACTACTTCCTGGTCGACTTCTCCTGAGCAGGCGTTGACGCGGCGGGCCGTCCCGGATGGGGCGGCCCGCCCTCCTGTCTCCGGTCGGATGTTGCGGGTTGTCAACCCGGGCCGGCTGGGCTGACCCGGCGCAGACGTGGCGGGCGAACGGCGGCCGCTGGTGATCGGGGCCCAGGCGGGTCGTGGCGGGGAGGCACCCACTCCTGCGAGCGTTATGCCTCTCAGGCACAAATATGCCTCTGCGTCATCACGCTCATCCGAATGCTCCCCATTCCCGGTTGAGACGCCGGAGCGGTCGCGAGTGGTCGCCGAGCAGATCTTGGGACGCAAATGGCCCCTGGAGGGGCCGTTGTGGCGGTGCCGGGCGTGCGGGGCGCACCGCCATGCCAGCCGGCGCGGCTCGCCCGGCCCGCCGACCTGCACGACCGCTTCCTCGGCTGGGCGCGGGCCCGGGGCGGCACAATGTTTCACGTGAATCATGAGCCGGGTGCCGAGATCCACCACACCGACCCGTTCGCCGTGCCGGCCGGGCAGCGTTCACCGGTACGCCGGCTGCGCGGGCGGCTCGCCGCCCCGGTCACCCTCTGGACGGCACCGGGGCCGGCCGGGCTGACGGTGTCGTCCACCCTGGTCGCCGAGGGCGAACCGGACCGGCTGCTCGGGTTGATCGACGCGGAGTCGGACCTGTGGGCCGCGGTCGAGGAGGCCGGCCGCTTCGCGGTCTGCCCGCTGGGCCCGCCGCACCGGCAGCTCGCCGACCGGTTCGCCGGCCTCTTCCCGTCCCCCGGCGGCCTCTTCGCCACCGGCTCGTGGCTCGACACCCCCTACGGCCCGGTCCCCGCCGACGGCGGCGGGTGGGCCGGCTGCCGGCTCGACAGCGCCCGGGAGTACGGCTGGGGGCTGCTGGTCGAGGCCGTCATCGAGGCGGTCGACCTGGTCGAGGAGACCGCCCCACTGCTGCACTACCGGGGCCGGTACCGCGAACTGACCGACTGAGCGGCGACCGGTCAACGGAGTGACCTGGGTCACTCGGCGCAGCCGGACCACCGTTCGGCGCAACCGTCGACCGACGCCGATCTCGGCCTTCCCCGGCGGGGAGCGCGCTCCTTACCGTGCGCGAAACTCCCCACGCCTGTGAAGGTGGTGATCCACAGATGTCCACGGACACACCCGCGTCCGCGCCGGCCGAATCCGCCGCGGAGCGGTACCTCGCCGTACAACGGTCGGACGAGTTCGCCGGGTTGCGGCGCGCCCTGCGCGGCTTCGTCTTCCCGATGACCGTCGCGTTCTTCCTGTGGTACGCGCTCTACGTCATCCTCTCCGCCTACGCGCGGGGCTTCATGGGCGCGAAGCTCATCGGCAACATCAACGTCGCCCTCGTCTTCGGCCTGCTCCAGTTCGTCTCGACGTTCGTCATCGCCTGGCTCTACTCCCGGTTCGCCGACCGGCGGATCGACCCGGTCGCCGACCGGATCCGCGCCGAGATCGGGGAGGTGACCCATGAACACGGTCCTCGCGGCTGAGGCGGGCAGCACGACCGCCCGCAACCTCACCATCACGCTCTTCCTGATCTTCGTGGCGATCACGCTGGCCATCACCGTGTGGGCCAGCCGACAGACCAAGACGGCCACCGACTTCTACGCCGGCGGTCGCTCCTTCTCCGGCTTCCAGAACGGCATGGCGATCGGCGGCGACTACATGTCGGCCGCGTCCTTCCTGGGCATCGCCGGGATCATCGCCCTCTACGGCTACGACGGCTTCCTCTATTCCATCGGCTTCCTGGTGGCCTGGCTGGTGGCGCTGCTGCTCGTCGCCGAACTGCTGCGCAACTCCGGCCGGTACACGATGGCCGACGTGCTGGCGTTCCGGATGCGCCAGCGCCCGGTCCGCACGGCTGCCGCGGTCTCCACCATCACGGTGTCGATCTTCTACCTGCTGGCCCAGATGGTCGGCGCGGGCGCGCTGGTCGCGCTGCTGCTCGGCATCAAGCCGGGCACCACCTTCCTCGGCATGGACGCCGGCACCGCCAAGGTCGCGACCATCATCATGGTCGGCGCCCTGATGATCATCTACGTCACCGTGGGCGGCATGAAGGGCACCACGTACGTCCAGATCGTCAAGGCGTTCCTGCTGATGACCGGCGCGATCGTGATGACCCTGCTGGTGCTGGCGAAGTACAAGTTCAACCTGTCCTCGCTGCTCGGCGACGCGGCTTCCGCCTCCGGCAAGGGTTCGGCCTTCCTGGAACCCGGGCTGCGGTACGGCGTGGAGGCGCCCGGCGACGCGTTGAAGACCTTCTACAGCAAGATGGACCTGCTCTCGCTCGGCATCGCGCTGGTCCTCGGCACCGCCGGTCTGCCGCACATCCTGATCCGCTTCTACACCGTGCCGACCGCCAAGGCGGCCCGGAAGAGCGTGCTCTGGGCGATCGGCATCATCGGCACCTTCTACCTGCTCACCCTGGCTCTCGGCTTCGGCGCCGCGGCGCTGGTCGGCGGGCAGGCGATCACCGCGCAGGACAAGGCCGGCAACACCGCCGCGCCGCAGCTGGCCGAGGCGCTGGGCCGGGACTTCTTCGGCGGCAGCCTGGGCGGCGCGACCCTGCTGGCGATCATCGCGGCGGTCGCCTTCGCCACCATCCTGGCCGTGGTCGCCGGGCTCACCCTGGCCTCCTCGTCCAGCCTGGCGCACGACTTCTACGCCAACGTGATCAAGCGTGGGGACGCCTCCGAGCGGCAGGAGGTCACCGTCGCGCGGGTCTCCGCCCTGGTCATCGGCGCGATCGCCATCGCCCTGTCGATCTACGCGCAGAGCCTGAACGTGGCGTTCCTGGTGGCGCTGGCCTTCGCGGTCGCCGCCTCCGGCAACCTGCCGGCGATCCTCTACAGCCTGTTCTGGAAGCGGTTCAACACCTCGGGCGCGGTCTGGGCGATCTACGGCGGGCTGCTCGCCGCCGTGGTGCTGGTCTTCTTCTCCCCGGTGGTCTCCGGGGCGCCGACGGCCATGTTCCCCAAGCACGACTGGCACTGGTTCCCGCTGTCCAACCCGGGCCTCATCTCGATCCCGTTCGGCTTCCTCTGCGGCTGGATCGGCACCGTGCTCTCCAAGGAGCACGACGAGGACAAGTACGCGGAACTGGAGGTGCGGGCCCTCACCGGCGCGGGCGCCCACTGACGCTCGGACCGAACGAGGGGCCCCGCCGCGCCGGCGGGGCCCCTCGCCCTATGCCGCACCGCGCCCGAAAGGCACGCTGAGTAGGCTGGCCGGCATGAAGGTAGAGCCCCGCTTCGGACCCGGACACCGAATCCTCGTCACCGGCGGCGCCGGCTTCGTGCCGTCCCACCTGGTCGACGCCCTCATCGCCCGCGGCTGCACCGTCGTGGTGCTGGACAACTTCGTCACGGGTGCCAAGGACAACGTCGCCCACCTGTTCGAGAAGCCGACCTTCACCCTGGTCGAGGCGGACATCTCCGAGGGGCTGCCGACCGACCACCCGGCGCTGGCCGAGCGGTTCGACGCGATCCTGCACATGGCCTCCCCGGCCAGCCCCACCGACTTCGAGAAGCTGCCGGTGGAGATCCTGCGGGTCGGCTCGGTGGCCACCCTGCACCTGCTGGAGCGGGCCACCGCCGACGGCGCCCGGTTCCTGATGGCCTCCACCTCCGAGGCGTACGGGGACCCGAAGGAGCACCCGCAGCCCGAGACGTACTGGGGCAACGTCAACCCGATCGGCGTCCGCAGCGTCTACGACGAGGCGAAGCGCTTCTCGGAGGCGGCCACCATGGCGTACCACCGCAGCCGGGGCACGGACACCGCGATCGTCCGGATCTTCAACACGTACGGCCCGCGGATGCGCCCGGACGACGGCCGGGCGATCCCGACCTTCATTTCGCAGGCGCTGCGCGGCGAGCCGATCACCGTGCACGGCACCGGCAACCAGACCCGCTCGATCTGCTACGTCGACGACCTGGTGCGCGGGATCCTGCTGCTGCTCGACTCCACCGAGACGGGCCCGATCAACTGCGGCACCGAGCACGAGATGTCGATGCGGCAACTCGCCGAACTGATCGTGTCACTCTCCGGAAGCAGCTCCGAGGTGAGCTACATCACACGCAGTGCGGACGACCCGGAGATGCGCCGGCCGGACCTCACCCTCGCCTGGGAACAGCTCGGATACGAGCCGACTGTGGCGCCCGAAGACGGCCTCGGACGCACGATCGAGTACTTCCGCGAGCGGTTAGGGTACTGATCCCGCCTGGGCGGACGCTGACACCCGCGCTCGCCTGAGAGCGGTACTGGCTCGACCGACCTACCCTCGGTTACATGTCAGCGACCACCACAGTTGGCGTCCCGCTCCCGTACCTGCTTCGGAGCGCGGGCCGTGCCCAGGTCCCCGGCTCCGGCCGGGCCCCCGCCGGGCGCGCCCGCGCCACCGAGGCCCAGTGGTACCCGTCGTACGACGAGCAGCCACCTCCCGGCGGTCCCGGCGGGCCGGGCGGACCCTCCGGTCCGGGTGGCCCGGGCGGCGGCGCCGGCGGGCCGGGACGGCGCGGCCCGCGCCCGCGCTGGGGCCGGATCGGCCTGGTGGCCGGCGTCGCGGTACTGGTGCTCGCGCTGCTCGGCGGCGCGGGTGCGTGGTTCTACGCCCGCAACCTCAACAACGACCTGGCCCGCACCGACCCCTTCTCGGAGATCACCGGCGGCCGGCCCACCAAGACGGTCGACGGCGCGCTGAACATCCTGCTGGTCGGCAGCGACTCCCGGGACCCGGACGCGCCGGTGGAGAGCGCCGGGAAGTGGCGGGCGGACACGCTGATCGTGATGCACATCCCGGCCGACCACAAGCAGGCCTACCTGGTCTCCGTCCCGCGCGACCTCTACGTGCGGATCCCCGAGAACGCGGGCGCGTCCTGCGACTCCGGCCAGCGCGCGAAGGTCAACGCGGCGTTCGCGTTCGGTGGCCTGCCGCTCGCGGTGAAGACGGTGGAGTGCTTCAGCGACGTGCGGATCGACCACGTCATGGCGATCGACTTCGCCGGCTTCAAGGAGGTCACCGACGCGCTCGGCGGGGTGGACCTGAAGGTGGAGCGGACGATCACGTCGATCCACAAGCCGTACCGGACGTTCACCAAGGGGGTGAACCACATGGACGGCGCGGAGGCGCTCGACTGGATCCGGCAGCGCAAGCAGTTCCCCGAGGGGGACTTCGCCCGGATGCGCCACCAGCAGGAATTCCTCAAGGCGCTGATGGACAAGGCGGCGAGCACCGGCACATTGACCAACCCGAAGAAGCTGAACGCTTTCCTCACGTCGGTGACCGACGCGGCCACCGTCGACCAGGGATTCTCGCTGGTCGACATGGCGATGCAGTTCCGCAGCCTGCGCGGCGAGAACCTCACCTTCATCACCAGCCCGAACGTGGGCAGCCAGACGATCAACGGCGAGTCGGTGGTGGTCTCCGACCGGGAGAAGGCCCTCGCGATGTACCAGGCGATGTCGGCGGACACCATGGCCGACTGGGTGCAGGCCAACCAGCAGAGCGGCGGTGCGGGGAACGGCGGCTGACGCCCCCTCCGAAACACTCGACCGGTCGGCGTCAAGGCTCGTCCACGGCGAGCCAACCGCCGACCGGTTCTTTTCAATTGGCCGTTCGGCCGAACCAGTGGATCGAGTGCCGGGATTGGCGGGAATAGTTCCCCCAGGAGGTCGCAAGAACGGGAACGGGTACGTACAGTGGTCGAGCCCCCCGATCATCGAGCTGGAGCACGCATGCCGGTTCAGACCAGCCGTCGCCCTCAGTCACTGGATCCCGGAGCACCCGGCCGGGTGCCGCCCCTCATCCCGACCCAGCCCGGCCCCGGCGGCCGCGGCAACGGCGGGTCCAAGAAGCGCACCCGTCGGAAGGACCCGCTCTGGGCCCGACTCACGGTGATCTTCGGCGCGGTGCTGATGATGACCAGCGGCCTCGCCATCGTCGGCAGCAAGGCCGTGATCGGCCAGGCGACCGGCAACATCGCCCAGCGCAACCTGCTCGGCGAGGCCGGCAAGACCGACGCCGAGGGCGGCAGCAGCCTGGACGGCCCGATCGACATGCTGCTGCTCGGCGTCGACGCCCGGGCCCGCTGGGCCGCCGACGACGTGCGCTCGGACAGCATCATCATCCTGCACATCCCGGCCACCCACGACCAGGCGTACCTGATCTCGATCCCCCGGGACACCGAGGCGCAGATCCCGCCCTTCGAGAAGAGCGGTTACCAGGGCGGCACCGACAAGATCAACGCGGCCTTCCAGGCGGGCGCCCGCAACGGCGGCGGCTGGGAGGGCGGCGCCCAGCTGATGGCCAAGACCATCAAGAAGATGACCGGGATCAGCTTCGACGGCGCCGCGATCATCAACTTTGGTGGCTTCAAGAGCGTCATCGACGCCCTCGGCACGGTCCGGATCTGCGTCAGCCACGAGGTCAAGTCCCACCACATGATGATGGTCGACGGCAAGCCGATGTGGAACGCCGACGCCAAGAAGACCGGCAAGCCGATGACCCCGGTGGTGCACAAGAAGGGCTGCAAGGAGATGGAGGGCTGGGAGGCGCTCGACTACGCCCGCCAGCGCTACGGCCTGCCGAAGGGCGACTACGACCGTCAGCAGAACCAGCAGCAGCTGATCAAGGCGATGGCGAAGAAGGCGACCCAGAGCGGCACGCTGACCAACCCGATCAAGCTGAACCAGCTGATCAACGCGGCCGGCAAGGCGTTGGTCCTGGACACCGGCAACGTGCCGATCGACGACTTCATCTACACGATGAAGGGCGTCAGCGGCAACGACCTCACCACGCTGCGCACCAACGGCGGCACCTTCAATGGCAACGCCGACCACAGAGAGGTGCTCAACCAGCTCACCATGGACATGTTCCAGGCGGTCAAGGACGACAAGCTCGCCGAGTTCGTGGTGGCCAACCCGAGCGTCCTCTCCACCCGTAGTTGACCCGGTGACCCGGCGGTAGCTGCGCCGAAAGCGGCCGCCGCCGGGAGCCCGGCCCGTAGCCTGACGTGAGAAGGTCTCATGTCACGGCTGCGGGAGGGGCGTCACGTCCAGGCCAGCACGGACCAGACGCGGGCGGGCCGGACGAGGCGCCCGCCTCCCCCGGTTCCTGCTCGGCAGTGGCCTCGCCCTGGTCCTGCTCGCCACGCTCGCCGTGGCCGGACTGCACTGGCTGAGCAACCGGTACGACCGCGCCGTGATCAAGGAGCAGTTGCTCGACCCCGCCGCCCGACAGCGGCGGACCGACCTCTCCGGCGCGCTCAACTACCTCCTCGTCGGCTCCGACCACCGCGCCGGCGCCAACGCCGAGGACCAGCGCTCGGACAGCATCCTCATCGTGCACGTGCCGGCCGGCGTGCGGCAGGCGTACCTGATCTCGATCCCCCGGGACCTGCTGGTCGCCATCCCGCCCGCACCCGGCTACGGCGGCGGCCAGGACAAGATCAATGCCGCGTACGAGCACGGCGGCGGCGGTCAGGCCGGCGCCCGGCTGCTCTCGGCCACCCTGACCCGGCTCACCGGGATCCACTTCGACGGGGCGGCGCTGATCGACTTCTCCGGGTTCAAGGAGGTCATCGACCTGCTCGGCGGCATCCGGATGTGCGTCGACACCGAGGTCCGCTCGATCCACACCGGGACCCTCTTCACCCCCGGCTGCCAGCAGATGGGCGGGGCCCGGACGCTGGACTACGTCCGGCAGCGCTACGACCTGCCCGGCGGCGACTACGACCGGCAGCGGCACCAGCAGCAGATGCTCCGCGCCGTGCTGGACAAGGCCGGCGAGACGCACCTGCGCAGCGACCCGGTGAAGCTCGACCAGGTGCTCCGGGCGGTGGGCGGCTCGCTGACCGTGGACACCAACGGCGTACCGCTGGAGGACCTGCTGCTCGCGTTCCGGTCGCTGCCCGCGGACGCGCTGCACGGGGTCCAGGTCCCGTCGTACCCGCAGACCATCGACGAGATCTCCTACGTGGTGCTCGACAACGGCGGCGACGGGCTCTTCGACGCGGTCCGGGGCACCCGGCTGCCCGAGTGGGCTGGGGCCAATCCCCGCTGGGTCAACCGGCTGTGACCGGACCGGCCCGACTAGGCTTGGTAGCCGTGTTCGGACCCCAGGTTCCCAGCGTGCCCGCGTCGGCCGTGCCCGACGACACCTACCTGCTCGACGTCCGGGAGGACGACGAGTGGACCGCCGGCCACGCGCCGGCCGCCCACCACCTGCCGATGATGGAGCTGCCCGCCCGGCTGGCCGAGGTGCCTAACGACCGGGAGGTCGCGGTGATCTGCCGCTCCGGCGGGCGGTCCGCGCAGGTCGTCGCGTACCTGATGCGCAACGGCTGGGACCAGGTGCGCAACGTCGAGGGCGGGATGGGTGACTGGGCCGCCGCCGGCCGGCCGGTGGTCACCGACGACGGGCAGCCGGGCCGGGTCGTCTAGGGACCGACCGGCATGGGCGACCCCCTGGTCTTCGCGCACCGCGGCTCCTCGTACGACCTGCCCGAGCACACCCTCGCCGCCTACCTGCGCGCCCTCGACGAGGGCGCCGACGGCCTGGAGTGCGACGTCCGGCTGACCCGGGACGGGCACCTGGTCTGCGTGCACGACCGCCGGCTGGACCGGACCAGCAACGGCCACGGGCTGGTCAGCGCGCGCACGTTGGCCGAGCTGGAGATGCTCGACTTCGGCTCCTGGCACCCGGGCGGGATCCCGGCCGACGGCGACGAGCGGCTCGACGAGTCGCACACCCGGCTGCTCACCCTGGAGCGGCTGCTCGACGCCGTGCTGGCCGCCGGCCGGCCGGTCCGGCTGCTGGTGGAGACGAAGCACCCCTCGCGGTTCGGCCGGGACGTGGAACGGCGACTGGTCACCCTGCTGCGCCGGTACGGCCTCGCCGACCCGAAGCCGGACGACCCGGTACGGGTCACCGTGATGTCCTTCTCCCCGCTGGCCGTGCGCCGGATCCGCGACCTCGCCCCCGCCCTGCCCACCGTGCTGCTGCTGGAGGTGCTGCCGCGCTGGCTGCGGCTGGGCCGGCTGCCGTTCGGCACCCGGATCGCCGGCCCGGGCATCGGCCTGGTACGGGCCCGGCCGCAGCTCGTGCCCGCGCTGCGGGCGGCCGGCAACCAGGTGTACGTCTGGACGGTCAACGAGCCCGACGACCTGGAACTGGTCCTCGCCGCCGGGGTGGACGGGGTGATCACCGACCGCCCGGCCCGCGCGCTGGCCCGGCTCGGCCGCTGAGCCCCACCCCTCGCCCGGCCCCGGTCCATCACCGGAGGCGACGCGGGCGCCCCACGGGCACGGCCGGTCGGCCCGGCGGTCGGTGCGGGTCGGCCACGCGGGGGTGTCCCCGGACCGGTCGGCCGGGGCACACTCGGGACATGCCGGAGCGAACCGACTACGCCGCCCTCATCGCCGGCCACACCACGGTGATCAAGATGATCAACGCCGGGGACTCCGGGCTGCCCGTCCTCACCCGGCTGCTCCGGGTGGTTCAGCCGGCGATCGGCGCGGCCAGCCTGGCGTTCGTGGAGTTCGCCCCCACCGGCGGCCGGGTGATCGCGGCGACCGGCGACGCCGAGTGGGCCATCGGCCGCCCGCTGCCGGCCGCCGACCCGGCCACCGTCTGCCTCCTCTCCGGCCCCCCGCTACGCCAGGTGCGGGTGGACCGGATCCCGGGCGCGCTCGCCGACGAGCTGGCCGACCGGGGTCTGCTGCGGATGATCGTGGCCCGCGCCGAGATCGGCGGCCTGACCGTGGGCAGCCTGCACGCCCTCTACCCGGACGGCGACCCGGAGGACACCTCCCAGCACGCCGTCGTCGGCTACATCGCCTCCTGCATCGCGCACATGTACGGCGACCAGACCGGCTTGCCCGTGCACGGCGACGGCCCGGTGGTGGCGGCCCTCGCCGACGGGCTGGCGGTGGTGGACCGGGACCACCACATCCGGCTCTGGAACCCGGCCGCCGCCCAGGTCACCGGCCGCCCGGCCGGGGAGGCGCTGAGCCGTCCGCTGCCCTTCCCGCTGCCCCCGCCGGGGCAGGTGCTCGACCACCGGATGCCCGACGGCCGCTGGCTGCGGATCACCTCCGGGGAACTGCCCGGCCCCGGCGCGCTGCGGGTGGTCACGTTCCGCGACATCACCGACCAGCAGCGGCGCGACCACGACCGGGACCTCTTCGTCGCGGTGACCAGCCACGAGCTGCGTACCCCGGTCACCGTGATCAAGGGGTACGCGGACACCCTCACCGACCACTGGGAGTCGCTCCACGACGGCGACCGGCGACAGGCGGCCCGGATCATCGGGCAGCGGGCAAACGAGCTGGCCCGGCTCGTCGACCGGCTGCTCTCCGCGGCCACCGACAGCCGGCCCGGCGGCGAGCCGGCCGCCCCCTTCGACCTCGCCGACACCCTCCGCGCCGCGGTGCCCGACCTGCCGGCCGACGTCCGGCACCGGATCGTCCTCGACCTGCCGGACGACCTGCCCAAGGCGCTCGGTGACCGGCGCAGCCTGGCCACCGTGCTGACCGAGCTGAGCACCAACGCCGGGAAGTACTCGCTGCCCGACACCCCGATCGAGGTGAGCGCGTCGGCCTGCGACGGAACGGTCTCCTTCCGGGTCGCCGACCGGGGCATCGGCATCCGCCCCGAGCACGTGGAGCGGGCGTTCGACCGGTTCTGGCAGGGCGAGTCCGGCGACCGGCGGCGCTATCCGGGCGCCGGGCTCGGTCTCTATCTCGTCCGGCAGATCGTTGAACAGCAGAATGGATGGGTATCCCTCCGACCGAGGGTCGGTGGCGGTACCGTCGCAGAGGTGCGGCTGCCGCGGGGATGATCCCGGCACCGACGGGGGCGGAGAGGGACGACGGTGTCGACGGGTTCGGCCGAACGATCATGGTGCGTGGTGGTGCCCCACCACGCGACCGGCGCGCGCCTGGCCCGGCACCGGCTCGCCGACGAACTGGCCGACCTCGTCCGGCCGATCCTCCTCGCCGACCTGGTCGCGGTCCTCGCCGAGTTGGTCGGCAACGCCGTCCGGCACGCCGACCCGCTGCCCGGCGGGGTGGTCCGGGTGGCCTGGCGGCTGCGGTGGACGACCGAGGGGCAGCACGTCCAGCTCCGGGTCACCGACGGCGGCTCCGCCTCGGGCCCGCTGATGCGGGCGGCCAGCCCGGACGCGGCCGACGGGCGCGGGCTGCACATCGTCTCCGGTCTGGCCAGCCGCTGGGGGGTTGAGCGGGACGGCCTCGGCCAGAGCGTCTGGGCCGAGTTCGACCCGGTCGCGACGGCCCGGCCGGACCTGGTCGCGGCCGGCTGAGCCGGCCCCCGGGGCGGGTCGCGCCCACCCCGCGCCCGCCCGGCATCTAGGCTGTCTCGCCGTGAGCAAGCGTCGAAAGAGCCAGCGGGCCACCGAAGCCACCCCCAAGCGGGAGAAGGTGCGCGACGTCTTCGTGCCCCGCCCGTTCGAGGGGCTGGTGGACGAGCCGGAGTGGATCGCCCTGCGTGAGCTGGTCCCGGCCGCCTCCGCGCCGCTGCGGCTGACCCCCGAGCTGGTCGAGGAGTACGGCGACCGACCGGTCACCCTGGCCACCGTGCTGCCGATGGCCGCCCCGGCGATGACCAAGCCGGACGGGCGGGTCTTCGTCGGCCTCCAGCGGCACCAGCAGTCCGGCGACGTCTCCCGGGACCTGGCCGAGGCGCTGCTCTGCGCGCTGCGGACCGAGCCGGGCGGCGAGGTCACCGTCCCCCCGCTGCCCGGTCCGGGGCCCCGCCTCCAGGACATCCTGGTGGACGGTCCGCTGGAGATCACCATGCACGAGGGCTTCGAGTTCTGGCTCGACCCGGGTGCGGCCGACGACCCGACCGTGCAGGCGTCCCTGGAACGCGCCAACGCGGCGGTCTACCCGACCGTCCGGCTGGCCGCCGCCCGGGCCGCGTACTGGTGCCAGGTGCCGGAGAAGGCCCACGTGCGCTGGGTGCTGCCGGACGACGAGGACGCCGCCCTGGACGCGCTGTCCCGGCTGAGCGTGGCCGGCACGCTGACCCTCGGGGAGCACACTCGCTTCGCCGGCATGTTCCGGGCGCACGGCCGGCTGGTGCCGGTGTGGGACCTGCCCGAGGCGACCCCGGCGACCGAGTGGGAGGCGCCGGTCGCCGCCTTCGCCGACCGGTACGCCGAGGCGCTCAAGGAGACCGAGCCGCTGGACGCGGCGGGCCGGCGGGCCCGGCACGGTCTGGTCGGCCGGCAGCTCACCCTCCGCTGACCCGAACGTCGCGACGGGCCCGCCGGACGCCTCGCGTCGGGCGGGCCCGAGTCGCTCGGCGACCGGCCGGGGTCAGCGCCGCAGCGGCTCGCGGACCAGCGGGCAGGACATGCAGCGCGGACCGCCCCGGCCGGAGCCGAGCTCCGAGCCGGCGATCGCGATCACCTCGATGCCGGCCCGCTCCAACTGGGCGTTGGTCTCCACGTTCCGCTCGTAGCCGACGCAGAGCCGGGGGGCGAGGGCGAGGGTGTTGTTCCCGTCGTCCCACTGCTCCCGCTCGGCGGTCACCGGGTCCAGACCGGTGTCGATGACCCGGAGCTGGTCCAGGTCCATCGCGTCGGCGGCGGCGCGCAGGAACGGCGCCGGCCCGCCCACCCGCGGCTCGTCGCCGTCCGCGCCGGCGATCACCGTGTACGCCGACAGGGTGCTGGCGATGTTCGGGTACATCAGCACGGCGTCCACGTCGACCATCGTGCAGACGGTGTCCAGGTGCATGGTGGCCCGTTCCTGCGCGATCGGCACCACCAGGATGGTGTGCGCCAGGCCGGCGGCGAAGACCTGCCGGGCGAGCCGTTCCGCGCCGGCCGGGGTGGTCCGCTCGCCCACCCCGACGGCGAGCACCCCCGGCGCCAGCAGCAGCACGTCGCCGCCCTCCAGGTGCTCCAGCTCCGGATGGTAGACGAACTCGGTGCCGACGAAGCGCGGGTGGTACCGGTAGATGGCGTCGGTCAGCGTGGTCTCCCGCCGCCGGGCGGGCATCGCCAGGCTGGTCACCCCGACCCGGTCGCCGATCCACACCGAGGAGTCCCGGGTGAACAGCAGGTTGGGCAGCGGGTCGATGACGAAGTCGTGCCGGTCCATCAGCGTCCAGACCAGGCCGCCGGGGCGGTCCCGGCCCAGCCGCAGCTCCTCGTGGGCGAGCCCGGCGATGAACACGTCGGCGAGGGCGGCCGGGTCGAGGTAGGCGAGATGATCGGCGATCCGGCGGCGGAGGGTGTCGCCGAGCCGGGGCGAACGCAGCACCAGTCCGGTGAGTTCGGCCCGGGCGTCGGCGACGGCGAGCGTCTCGGCCAGCAGGGTGGCCAGGTAGAGCACCTCGACTCCGCGACCGCGCAGGGCGGCGGCGAACGCGTCGTGCTCCTCCTGTGCCCGGCCCACCCATGGGATAGCGTCGAAGAGCAACGAGTCGTTGTTGCGGGGGGTGAGCCGGGCGAGTTCCGGTCCCGGGCGGTGCAGCAGCACCGTGCCGAGCCGGGCCACCTCGCTGTCCACGTAGTGGGTCACCTTCGCAGCGTAGGACAGGGGTTCGGCACCATCCGGAAAAGAAGTGTGAATGAGCCTTTCCGCGCAACGGTGTGAGTACGTCGGGTAGCTGCCCTGATGATCGGTGTAGACAC